>CAZKZS010000089.1:0-16017 GCA_964557285.1 uncultured Anaerolineae bacterium
GGACGTTATCACTTCTACGGACGCGGGCAGGGAGTTCGGCTGCAAAAAATGGCCTTCTAACATAGGCTGAATCCGATTTTCTGGCACAAATCCAGCCGCCACACGCACGAATCCCCGTTCATAATCCAGAATTTCATGTACGCTGTCCGGCAGGAGACGGGCAGTTGTTCCCGCATTTTCATACGGCCTCATTCGTGCAGCCGTCAAGCTAAGCAGCCGCCCGTACTGCGGTTTTTCCACCGCCAATCCTAATGAGGCTAACTGCGTGGAAGCCGCCGTCACCCCCGCAATTTTAAGAAATTGACGCCGTGAAATGGTCATGCCACTACCTCTACCACGATTTTATGAATCGCGCTTGCGCCGTTTGGCTTATTGTGCAGCGTGTGATTTTCCGCGAACTGGGTGAATCCAGTTGAATCGGTGGCGCGGACTTCCAACATATATTTCCCTGGCGCGGCGGGCTGCCAGACCAGCGACCATTGAGTCCAGGCCAGCGGCGACTCAGTTTTACTCAGGGAAGCTGGAATCCATTCGCCCCCGTCAATCCGCACCTCAACCGCCACAATTTCACGGTAGCCTGCAAAAGCTGCTCCTTGAATTTCGACAGTTGAGTGAATTTTTTCATAGTTTTTGGGGCTAAAAATGACGGCGTGGGTTTGCACTTCTGCCCGGTTCGACCAGCCACGTGATTCCCAGTAGCCTTTAAATTCATAGTCGATAAATTCAATCTGGCTGATCCATTTTGGCATTTTTGAGCCATATGTTCCACCGACCAGCAGCCGAATCGGATAGCCGTGTTCACGGGGCAGCGCTGCCCCATTCATTTGATAGGCCAGAAGGGTATCCGGCTGAAGAAACTGGTCAAGACTCACCGCCGTTTCATACCCATCCAAAGCAGTCAGCCGCGCGGAAGTGCTGTTTGGCGGAATGATTCCCGACGGCAGGGCATCCAGCAGCCGGATTCCCTTCCAGGTCGCAGTACCAATGCACGCTCCCCCGACTGGATTGCCAATGCAGGCCAGTGTTCGCGTGGTTTCTACCGCAGGCAGCCGCCGTATATCCTGCCATTTTAAAAGAAACTCAGATAACCCGCGCACGGTCAGCGCCCATGTGTCAAAATCGACCCTGGGAATGGTGCTGTGATGCTGAACATATAATTTAGGTGAGGGATTTGATAACTGGGTGCTGCTGACTGATCCGGTCAGCGCCAGTAAAAAATTACGTCGTTTGATGTCTGTCAACAGATTTTACCTCTACGCTACCGACCCCTGCCGGAGCAGGAAGCCGCGTACAATAATTCCTATTCCGATTGTGACCAGCACCACGCCTATCAAGGTTTCCTGCCAGGTCACGTATCCCTGTGTATCTAATAACAAACTGATGCTAATTCCGGCCAGGGTTGTGGCTGCCAGCAGCGCCCCCGCCCGCCGGGTAATCAGTGCCAGCAGTGACCACAGCAGCGCAAATCCAAGCAGCGCCGCCGGCCACCAATCCCGCCATTCCTCCGATACGCGTCCCAGATTATAAAGTGTCCAGAAAACACCTCCTGCAACCAGTCCCGACGCCAGAAACAGCAGGCCGGGTCGCACCTCCCGCCAGACAATCAGCCGACGAAAATTAAAACGCGGCAGTTTAAAACGTGGGCGGCGCGGTGCTTCGGGAGTTTCTGGTGCGGCGCGGCGGGTATAAAACTCATCCGGTGTGGGAATATCCGGCGCAACCCGTTCCAACGCCATTGATGAGTCGGGAGTTTTCACCGACTCGCGGGGCTGTCGACGCCGGAACAATCCCCGTCGGCGTGGAGGTTCATCAGAGGGTGCTTCTTCAGACGGTGACTCGTCCTCCTCAATAATTTCGCCCTCTAAAATCTGTTCTTCGTCGCGCTGGCGACGGCGAAAAATACGGCGCATAATGTGTCCCTGTGCAAATGGTCGTTTGCTATTTTAGCACAGCTAGTTTTTTCTCCATCATCCAGCATGGTTCATACACATGCACCGTATGGCCTTTATGATCCTGATACGACCAGCGTCCATCATCTGAACTGTAGACCTGATAGCCGAGTCGTTCATATAAATGGCGGGCGCGGGGATTATCCTTAGCGACGGCGATGGTCGCATAATTCATCTGGCGCTCCTGCATGATGTGTTCGGCCTGTAAAATCAACTGCGTGCCAATGCCCAGACCCTGAAACGGAGTCATGACGCGCAGCGAATACAGATAACCATACTCGCTGCCATTCCAGCCTATGGTTGAATTGAAAAGGATAAAAACCTGCCCGATAGGAAACTGATTCAAATCGGCCAGCAGCATTAAACGGTGTCCCGCCAGTTGATCCTGATACGTCTGCTGGAAAAGGTGTCGGAAATGCGTAAATTCGCCCATCCATTCCAGCTTGGGCAGGTCATCTTCCCGCGCTAACCGGAGCGTCACATCAACGCTCAGGGTGATTTTCCTGTAAACGCTTTTGGACATAGCGGAGTTCATCTTCTGCATTAGTAATTTCACCATCCAGCCACGCGGCGCGTAAATCCTGTAAGAGTTTGCCCATCCAGGGGCCAGCTTTTACCCCCATTTTGAGCAAGGTATTGCCATCCGTTGTGGGTTTAATATGCCGCCATTGGTCAACAAATTGTTCAATTTGCCGACGGGTAGCGGTGTCCTCTGCGAGAATCCAGCAGGCCAGCCAACCAACATGAGTCAGCGGTTCAAGGGTATAAGTCACTTCGCTTGGCGGCATGGTTTTTAAATACTTTAGCACGCGATAGCCACGATGAATTATATGCAGTTTTTCGCGGGTTGCCCGTGAAACCATCAAACGCCGCCCCAGCGCTTCCAGGGTGTTTTCATCCATTTCCCGCGTCAAAATCGCAAAAGTGAGGGTGTGCCAGGTATCAAAATCCTCTGGCAGCGGCCAGGGGGGAGACTGGCGCACCTGCTGAATCACGGCATAATAGCTGCGGAATGAATCATCTACATGCAGAGCGGGGTGAATCGCCCGTAAAATGCCCAATTCTTGCAGCCGTTCCAAGCCCTGAAGGGCTGTTTTTTCCGCCAGAATCAGGTTAATTTCGTGCCGGATTCTATCGCCACTGAGCCGTTCAATCAGAGGGAGGGCATTGTCGATGAGTTCTTCGGTGCGTTCCTCAATTTTAAAGCCGAAACGCTGCTCAAACCGCACCGCCCGCAACATGCGAGTCGGGTCATCAATAAAACTCAGGCTGTGCAGCACCCGAATGATACCTTTTTCTAAATCCTCCACCCCTTTATAAAAATCCAGAAGTTCACCCATTGGGGCCGGAGCAAGGCGAATCGCCAGGGTATTAATCGTAAAGTCGCGGCGGTGTAAATCCATTTTGATGGAACTGGGGCGCACGGTAGGTAATACGGTCGGCGCGTCATAAAATTCTGCCCGCGACGTAGCAAAATCAACGTATTCCGGCCAGTTCTGCTCGTCCCACTGATAGCCCAGCGAGGCGGCGACTCGGGCATTGATTTTCCATTTGGCCGTGCCAAATTGGTCATGCTGCTGGAAGCCGCCGCCGTATCGTTTTTGCAGGGTCTTTGCCAGATGAATCGCTTCCCCTTCGACGACAAAATCCACATCCAGATTTGGAACTTCCAGCAGCAAGTCACGCACGATTCCCCCGACCAGATATACCCGATAGTGCAGGTCATTGGCCTGGTCAGCAATGACACTCAGTAGCTTCCAAACGCCTTCAGGCAGGGAATTTTTTAAGCGGTGAATCATTTCACCATTGCGGTGAGGGAGTTTTTGCCCCCAGTGATTGATGAGGTCGGTACGGGTAATAATGCCAATCACCTGCTCGTTGTGATCTACGACCGGAATTTGCCCCCACCCCGAATCAAGGATTTTGTCCTTCAGCAGTTCAATTGAATCTTCTGGCCGCAGGGTGACATCCCCCGCGTCCATAATGTCGCTGACGGGACGGTGCTGCATATCGTGGTGCATGGCACGTTCAACGGCGCGGCGGGTCAGCAGCCCGACCAGACGGCGATTTTTATTTAACACGGGATACCCTTCGTGGCCGGTACGCAGCATGACTTTTTCGGCTTCTCGCACCGTGCTGTTTGCCTGAATCGTCTGTACGCCCAACGACATCATATCCGCTACCCGCACGGCAGGCTGAATCGAGCGCTGCAAAACCTGTCGCAGTTCACGCAGCACCCCGTCTAAATCGGCATCCCGTACTAGCGCTGCTGCCGCCCGGTTATGGCCGCCGCCCTCAAAATGCTGCATGATTTTGCCGACATGAATATCATCCACCACTGAACGCGCGATCATCTGCACATTTTTTTTGACTTGCAGCACCATAAACATGGCGCTGGTATCAAATAAATCGCGCAGTTCTGAGGCTACCGTTGAAAGGTCCTCCATCGGTTCTTTTAAAACCGCCGCCGCAATCATCACCGAATAGCCCTGGTAAACGCTGGTTTCAGCACTTTCCTGAAGGCGGTTAAGCAGTTCTTTTTGTTCATCGTCCATCCAGTGACGCAAAAAATCGCGCACGATGTCTAAATCTGCACCCTGTAACAGCAGCCACGCCGCCGCCTGAATATCGGCCGTAGTCGTTGCGCTGTAGGTTAAGCTGCCTGTATCTTCATAAATGCCGCACATGAGCAGGGTCGCTTCCAGGCTGGAAAGCGGCAGACCACGCTCTATCAGCATTTCTACCAGCAGGGTTGTGTTTGCGCCCGTTTGCCTGCCATGAAATTGATAGTGTGGCGGTAAATCGGGTTCGGGCGGGTGATGGTCAATAATATAAATGGGCGTGGTGGGATGCATTCCCCGCACCATATCAAACGACTGCGAGTCGACTACATAGGCCAGTTCTACATCGTCTTTTTGTAGATTTTCCTGGCTAAAAGCCGGCAGGGCGCGGCCATACAGCAGGAGAAATTTATCGACATTCCGATGCAAACGACGGGGGAGAATCGGCTCAGCTTCTGGAGTCAGCCGATACATGGCATATACCGAAGCAAGGGCATCTAAATCTGCATTGTTATGGGTCAGAATGACCTTTCTGCCGTTCATCCCTGTTCTTTCTACGCAGTGTCCGCGCTGTTCCCATGATAATCGGGCCGACAGTTTTTCGCAGCCCTCTGGCTATAAATTCTACAGTACGTACCAGCCATTCGGACTCACGAGGTGGGATGAGTTCATAAGTTTCTAATTGATTGGCCTTTAAAACTTCATTGGCGGCGGCAATTGCCGTAACAACACAGCGTTCCATCCATAGGGATGGGGAGGGATACCCAATCCAGTCCCCGCACGCCCACAACTTTTCCCAGGGCGTCACTACATGCAGGCTTCTGTCCGTAGGGATTAAAAACTGGCTCTGCGTGGGGCCGTTGCGCCGCACCGACCCGTGTATAAAATGGCCGCGCAGTTCCGGAAACGCCTGCACGACTTCTTTAACCGCGTGAATAATGAGCAGGCGGTCATCCTGCTCAAAAACAGAGTCGGGAGCATACAAATGGACTTCGATAGCGCTGCCGCCCGTCTGCTGATGCCACGCGATAAATTCATCCTGCATCAGGTGAAGCCAGAAAAAGTTATCAATTAAAAAGTCACCTGTGAACATACCGCCGGGAGCGCCCGCTTTAGGAACGGCATCAAACCACAGCCGGATAGCCGCATTTTGCAGCCCCAACGGAAAAGACATGGTTTTTGCATGTTCGCTGGTGGCCGGACTGTGCGTAAGAATCTCTCTGGCGGCGGGGGGGTCAACTGCCAGGATGACATGTTCGGCCAGCAGGGTACGGTGCGTTCCCAATCGCAAATCTTCGATGCGAATCTGCCAGTGACCGTTGGCGCGAGTCAGGGTTTCGACTCGTGCGCCCATCATCACCTTTCCGCCCGCGTTTTCAATTTTTTGAATCATCGGCAGCAGAATACACTCATGCGGATTAGCCGGAAAATAATCCAGCCGCCAGGTATCCCGCCGCATCATGGTATAAAACCGCATGGCAGCAATAAACGCGGTCGCCGTGATATGTTCTGAAGGGGAAGCGAGTAAGCTGTGTCCCAACCCTTTAAAAATCGCTTTCAGGTTAGGAGTCCAGCCTTTGAAAAAATCATTCAGCGTCAGACCTTCTAACGCGATTTGTTCCCGAATGGGGTCAATGCTGGCTGCCCACAAAAAACTAACTAAAAACCCAGGGAGCGATAAAAGGTCCAGCCAGGTGATGGTTTTCCAGAAACGGGGTCGCAAAAGAAGCTGCAAATAATGAAAAGGCGGCGGAAACCAGGTGCTGCGAACAGCAGTTCCGGCCTCAATCCGGCTGACGTGCATCCCCCACCGGTTAATCCATTCTTCGCCGGAGGAGGGACGCAGTTGAACCTCCAAAAAGCGGTCAAACATGGCACGCATATTGTCATAGCTGCCCCACAGCGCATGGATGCCGTGCTGGGTGGAAAATGTCCAGGTTTGCCCCTTGTGTTCCAGGGTTTCATCGTCGCCGCCCGCGATTCGACCCCCCGGCCAGTGAATATCAGCTTCCAGTACCAGAGGGGGAAAATCGCGCGCTGCCAGATGCAGCCCCGCGCTTAAACCGGACAGCCCCGCCCCCACCACAATGACGGGGAAAATATCTTCGTTCATGCAGTCGGCGGCTGTTCCGACGGCTTGACCGCAGGTTTGCTGATGGCTTCTATGGGTGCTTTAGTACCTTTGCCATTCATGGAAGCAATGCCTTCGGAGGCGGTTTTGATGTCCTCCGGTATGTTCCGTTCCAGCGATTCCACAATTTCAATCGCTTTAATTAGAGCCTCCATGTTGATAGGTTTGTGCAGCACCATATCCCCGCCACTGGAACGGCGTCGATCCTCCAGATCAAGGGCATCATACGCAGTGACAAAAATAATGGGCAAAAGGCGGGTGATGGGATGCGCTCGCATCATTTTACAAAGCTGAAAGCCATCCAGTTTAGGCATCATAATATCCAGCAGCACCACATCCGGCTGTTCCACCTGTGCCAGAGTCAGCGCTTCCAGCGAATTGAGCGTTGTATAGGCTTCATAGCCACTGATTTCCAGAATGGTTTTTAACAGCCTCAGGGTATCAATTTCGTCATCAACGACCAGGATTCGTTTGCTCATGTTTTACTTCCACACTTCTGCTAATAAACTGCCGACCCGATAAGCGGCGGCTGAGTTAAAAAAAGCCACCGCCGCAAAAAAAATAGCGGCGTTCCGGTTATCGTTGCCTCGCATAATGGCAAACAGTCCCGGTAGACTAATGACAAAGTAAATCGCGTACAGATAATAAACCGTGCGTTCCATCTCGCCCGTGCCATCGGGGTCGGGGCCGTGTGGCGTTTTGCCTTGAAGGGTCAAAATCAGGGCAACAACCAGCACGGCCGCCGCCAATCCGGTATTCATGCCAACCACGCCCCAGAAATTTCCGCTTAAAGGGATATTCTGAGCGCCCAGGTACACAGCATAAATGCCCACAACGGCGCAGAACAACACGTAAGCGTTATTGAGAATTTCAAATACGGTTTCCATCGCTCTCATATTATAGACAAAAAAGCCGAAGGAAACTTCGGCTCTTAACGAAAAATTCACATTCCTTAATGAAAATTAGGAGAGATAGTCCCTCAGGTTGTGTGCCAGACGCGGGTGACGCAGGCGGCGCAGCGCTTCTTTTTCCAGTTGGCGGATACGTTCGCGGCTCAAACCGAACTTATTGGCAATTTCTTCCAGCGTATGCGGTTCGCCGCCCCCCAGTCCAAAGCGCAGCCGTAAAATGTGGCTCTGGCGGGGGGTGAGTTCGGATAAAACTTCTTCAATGGTTTCCTGGAGGAGGTGCTGAGTGGCGGATTCGACGGGGCTGGGGGAGTCTTGGTCTTCAATAAAATCGCCAAATTCGCTGTCTCCGTCATCCCCAACCGGACGTTCCAGGGCGATAGCGTGCTGGCTGGCGTCCATCATTCCCCGGATGGCTTCGGCGGGTAAATCCATTTCTCCGGCGATTTCCTCCGGTGTGGGGCGGCGGCCTAACTCCTGTTCCAGAACTTGCGCCGTGCGGTACATCTGGCGAATCCGTTCGGTCATATGGAGAGGAATACGGATGGTACGGGTTTTTTGTGCCAGCGCACGGGTGATCGCCTGTCGAATCCACCAGGTAGCATAGGTAGAGAAGCGGTTGCCACGTTTATAATCATATTTATCAACCGCACGCATTAACCCTACATTGCCTTCCTGAATCAGGTCGGGAAAGGGAAGTCCCTGTCCCATGTACCGTTTGGCGATACTGACCACTAATCGCGTGTTGGCACGCCCCAGGTGTTCACGGGCGGCCTGCCCATCTTCTACCATACAATTCAGGGTGCGGCGGGTCGAGCCAGAAAATTGAACTTCGACAATCCTAAGCTGGATTTGTGCCTCACGTCCTAGCTCAATCCGCTTTGCGAGTTCAATTTCTTCGTCGGCGGTGAGCAGGGGTTCCTGTGCCATCTGCCGGAAGTACAGCCCTACCGGATCGTCGGCAGAGACGGCGCTAATGTCACCCAGACTGGCATCCAGGGTTTCCTCAATTTCAATCGTTTCAAATTCACTGTCGGAAAATTCATCCAGCGCCGAATCGGGGGGGCCTTCGTAATCATCGTCCTCTCCTTCATGCTGGCGGAGTTCGATACCCAGCTCATCGAGTTCTTCCAGAATGGTTTCTAGCGCCCCGGGGTCGTCTTCACCATCTGCTTCTAACAGTTCCATCACCTCTGCAAAAGTAACGTAACCGCGCTGGTCTGCCCGATTCATGAGTTCTTGTATCACGAATGCCTCCTGCTTTTGACATTTACCGGAAAGGGAATACAGAATGTCGGCCATGGGTCTGTATTCAGAAACATGACTGCGTTAAGCTGGGTCAAGGGGAATATCGACACTTTTCTAAAAACACTTTTCTGAATATAGCATATTGCAAAAATTAATAGAAGTCTATGGATTTCACATTGACTTCTCTTTTATGGCAATGGAAAACACTCACCTTCATCAGTCCTTCACACTTTTGTTTGAAATAAGGTTTGCAAGCTGCCGCAACATCGCCTAAAATTTCGGGGTTATTACAAAGTATAGCCTTTAAGAGGAGTTTGCCTCTTGACCACTTTAATGGAAGTAAAAAATCTGGTTGTGCGTTTTTACACTCAGGAGGGGACGGTTTACGCTGTAAACGACGTAAGCTATACCCTGAAAGAGGGCGAAACGCTTGGTGTGGTCGGCGAGAGTGGGAGTGGCAAGAGTGTTCATGTTCTCGCCATTATGGGTCTTATCCCCTCACCTCCCGGCAAAATTGAAAGCGGCGAAGTGATTTTCAGAGGGCGAGATTTAATGAAGCTCTCCAAAAATGAAATGCGCCTCATTCGCGGGTCGGAAATTGCCATGATTTTCCAGGACCCCATGACTTCACTCAATCCGGTACTGACTATCGGGCGTCAGATTACGGAAGCGCTGGAACTGCACATCGGCATGAACCGTTCGCAGGCCAGAAATCGGGCGATAGAACTGCTGGATATGGTGGGGATTCCCGATCCGAAACGTCGTCTGGATGATTATCCGCATCAGTTTTCGGGCGGGCAGCGTCAGCGTATCATGATTGCCATGGCACTTTCCTGTAATCCGCAGTTGTTGATTGCGGACGAACCCACTACCGCGCTGGACGTGACCGTGCAGGCGGAAATTATTGATCTGGTGCGCCATCTGAGCCGGGAACTGGGCATGGCAATGATCTGGATTACGCACGATTTGGGCGTAGTGGCAGGGCTGGCGGATACTATTCAGGTGATGTATGCCGGAACGATTGTCGAAAGAGGGCCGGTCGATGTGGTATTTAAAGACCCACGCCATGCATACACGCTGGGGCTGCTAAATTCGCTGCCGCGTCTGGACAAACAGCACGGCTCGAAACGCCTCGAACCGATTCCGGGGTCGCCACCCGATATGCGCGAATTCCCCGACCGGGATCCGTTTGCGCCGCGCAACCCGTATGCAACGGAACGCTGCTGGCAGGAACGTCCTCTGCTGCGCCCCGTGCCGGATAGCAGCCCAGATCATTATGTGGCCGCCTGGTATGACCTGCGGGAAGTCCGCAAACAAAATGAGGAGGCTGTGTAAAAAAACATGGCACTTGAAAACATGCCAAAAAATGCTGATGGCAAGGATGCCATTCTTCAGGTTCGGAATCTGAAAAAATATTTCCCGATTACCTCCGGAATTATTTTCCAGCGTCAGGTTGACGCGATTAAAGCGGTGGACGGGGTTTCCTTTGATGTCTTTCGCGGCGAAACGCTGGGGCTGGTAGGGGAATCGGGTTGTGGCAAAAGCACCACCGGACGCACCATCCTACAGCTTTATAAACCGACGGCGGGTGAGGTTATCTTTGAAAATAAAAATTTGGCAAACCTGCCCAACGCTGAAATGCGGAAAATGCGCCGTGACATTCAAATGATTTTCCAGGACCCTTATGCCTCTTTGAATCCACGTATGAATGTGGGGCGTATTGTTTCCGAACCTCTGATTGTGCATAACGTGGGGACGGAAAAAGAACGGCAGGATCGGGTGGCGTATCTACTGGAAAAAGTGGGGTTGAATCCTTATTTTGTGAATCGCTACCCCCATGAATTTTCGGGTGGTCAGCGCCAGCGTATCGGGATTGCCCGCGCCCTTGCCCTTGACCCGTCTTTTATCGTGTGTGACGAACCTATCTCCGCGCTGGATGTGTCTATTCAGGCGCAGGTGGTGAACCTGCTTCAGGATTTGCAGAAGGAATTGGGGCTGACCTATTTATTCATTGCCCATGACCTAAGCATGATTCGTCACATTTGTAACCGTGTGGCGGTGATGTACATGGGACGTATCATGGAAATGGCAGCCACCGATGAACTCTATGAAAACCCACTGCATCCCTATACACAACTTTTGCTGTCTGCTGTGCCGATTCCAGACCCCGAAGTAGAGCGCGTGCGTCAGCGTATGGAACGCCCGTCGGTGCTGGCTGATTTCAGAGATAAAAATAATATTTTGGAACTGAAGGAACTGAAACCCAATCATTTTGTGGCTGAAATTGTTGGGCGTGTTCAGGCGTAAATTCTGGCTTTGCCCATGAAAGTCGCGCTGACGCTGAGCGAAGAAAAAAAGGCTTCATCCCCACTCCGCGATGCTGTACGTCTGTTCAGACAAAATCGCCTGGCGGTAGTGGGGTTGATGGTTATTTTGAGTTTCATTTTGCTGGCATTAACCGCCAATCTATGGACGCGAGTCGGGCTGATTGATGAAAAAGGCGGCTATAAATCGGTTCATGCGGTAAATGCCTCCGGTTTACCGTATGTTGACCCCTTTGCCGACCCCGGCACCTGCGCCCGTGATCATTTAACGGCGGCGGCGGAATGGTGTGAACTGATTTCACCGGAAGACCGCGCCCGCTATCCCGACCAGTGTGCGGGCGCTGACCAGAAACCACCGGAACGCCAGTGGTGTTTTGTGCTGGGGTCAGGGCAAAATGGGCAGGACTGGCTGACTCAGGCCGTGTATGGCTCACAGGTATCCATGGCAGTGGCTTTTGTTGGCTCAAGTGTGAGTCTGGTCATTGGTCTAATTTACGGGCTGTTCGCTGGCTATTATGGCGGCTGGATTGATAACCTGATGATGCGTTTTGTTGATTTCCTGTATGGTCTGCCGGGGCTGGTTATCATCATTTTGATGTCGGTATTTTTCCGGGCGGTGCAGCGAGAATATCAGGAAAAAGAGGGGCTGGTTGGTTTTCTGCTGGATTTAAATGCCTCCATGGGCGGTCTATTGTTCCTGTTTATCACGCTGGGGCTGCTAAGCTGGATTGGCATGGCACGCCTGACAAGAGGACAGGTTTTAGCCTATCGTCAGTTTGAATTTGTCGAATCGGCGCGGGCAATCGGCGCGAGTGACCGCCGCATTATTTTTGTCCATCTGCTGCCCAATATTATTGGCCCCCTGCTGGTGGCCGAAACGCTGGCAATCCCTGGATATATTTTTGCAGAAGCCTTTTTAAGTTTTATTGGGCTGGGGGTTTCCAGTGGTACCCCCAGTTGGGGCGCGATGATCAGCCTGCCACGAGATATTGGCGGGTTTAATTCTAACCAGTACATCTGGATTGTTCCCGGTGTGGCGCTGGTGACACTGACTCTGGCATTTAATTTTTTTGGGGATGGGCTGCGGGATGCGTTTGACCCACGTCTGCGGGGAACAAAATAAGCTCATGCGAAGTAAACCCCTGCTGGTGTTGTTTCTTCTGCTGATGGTCAGTCTGGCCTGTTATTCGGACAGTCCGCTTTGGCCGAATGAACTGACCCCGCCGCCGCCCAGTGTCACGCCGCTGCCCACGCCTCAGGCCGGAACATCGCGTTTTCAGGTAGGGGATACCGCGTGGCTGCCCAAAACGATTAGCAGTCAGGGATTCCGTACCGAACTGACCACCTATCCCGTTCCCGCCACTGTTAATAACCGCCTGCCCTGCACGCCGGATTCGCCGCTTCGTATTTTGTACACCGGAATGAATCTGGATGACGGTGCGATTTATCATCTGGTGGACTGCAATCGAATTGTCGGTTGGGTACGCGAAGAAGGGATATTAGGGCCCATTACGATTCGTGCGAATGAACGGGCGCTGACACTTGAAACTGAAGGCAGTTTTGGCTCGTTAAAAATTGAGGCGGCTGACCCGCCTTATGACCCCAATAACAGCTTTCGGCCGCAGTTTGACTGTAAAGTGAATGATATTGTTGATGTGATTTCCATTACCGGATTTTCGACAGGGGAACTCTATTACAAAATTCGCTGTGCAAACCCATTTAATCCGGTTGCGCCCAATGTAGGATGGACAACGCCGGATAAGCTGTTTGGCCCCGTGCGCTTTCGTAACCAGGAAACCGGACTTGTTCCCAACGATGCAGGTGAAATTACGCTGTTTTCAGAAGCAGGGGAAGCGGGTGAATCGGCAGCGACCTGTCCGGCAGGAACACGAGTCACCATTACCGAGACTCCCGTCCAGCGTATTCATGATGACCTGTTTTATGAAATTTCATGCGGAGAGGTTGTCGGATGGGTGAATCAAAATGTGCTGGTGGGGCCGCTGCTTTATGAACCAGGCGATCTCGTTCTGGTGATTGCTCCGGTGCAATCACTGTCGGAACAACAACCAGCGCTGGAAGTTACCCAGGAAGCTACCGAAGAACCCTTATCGACTACCCTCACGGTCAGTCTCACCACTGAACCCGCGCCGCTAACCTCCGAAAATGAAGCCGGACAATGCGCGGATGGGACTCTTGCCCCGGTTGAGGAAATTGTTGGGGTAGGCGGGCTGCTGTACATGCGGATTCAGTGTGGGGATACCCAGGGCTGGCTCTCGCAAGAATTTATTTACGGTCCGGCGGCCTATGCAATTGGCGATACCGTGCAGCTTGGCGAAAAAGCGGTGCTTGGTTTTAACGAGCGCGGCATCTATCTGTCCATTGATATTAAGGATATTGAGGGGAAGTCCGGCGGCGCGAGTGTGATTGCCGGAGAATGTGCTTACGACCTGTTAAACCCCGAACCAGTTCCGGCGGAAATTTTAGCTGTTGGATATTTGCGAAATGCGCTGCTGCAAGTATCGGATATTTTTTACCGTATTTCCTGCCAGGATAAAGATGGAAACACGGTTGAAGGCTGGATAAAACAGGACAGGTTAGGAGTGGATTAAATGCGAAAGTACGTGATTCGGCGTATTTTGCTCAGTATCCCCGTTCTGTTTGCGATTGTGGTGGTGACGTTTGGCCTATCTCATGCCATGCCCGGCGGCCCCTTTGATGTCTCCGGCAACCGCCGCCAGCCCGCCCATATCCGCGCCCAACTTGAGCAGCGATTCGGCCTGAACAAACCTATTTTTTTTAATTTACCCTCCGATGGCAAAGGTTCAGAAACCGCCAGAGGCCGGACTCTCAGCGTCAAAGGTCATTCGGATACAGGTTTTGAAACCTATATTTATGATGAACCTAAAGATGCGGGTATTCAACTCTACGGCGAATATAAACTGATTGATAACGGGGCGGAGAACTGTGTGGGACAGCGTATTGAACCGGGATGGGCGCTTATTTCCCGTCGGGAACGCTGCATTGTATTGGGCGGCGACCAGTCCAATATCCGTACTGAAGTCCGTGAAAGCTGGGTGATTGACCCTCTGGATTCACAGTTCTGGCAGTACATGAGCAACGTCGTGCGGCTGGATTTTGGGCCTTCATTGGGAGAAGCTTTTGTCAGCCAGAACAAACAGGTGACGGACATCATCAAAGATCGTGTCCCTGTTTCTATGCAGTTAGGCATTTTTTCAACGCTGGTAGGGTTTTCACTGGGGATTCCCCTGGGCGTTGTCGCGGCGGTTTACCACAATTCGCTGGTGGATTATTCCGCGACTTTTTTTGCCGTGTTTGGGCAGTCGATTCCGGCGATTGTGCTTGGCCCCATGTTGATTATCATTTTTGCGGTGAATCTCAAACTTGTTCCAGTAGCCGACCCCCTCATCTGGAAACAGGACAACCCGCTTGACCCTAATTTTATTAACGATACACTGCTGGATGGGGATTTTGATGCCTATTTCAGCCAGTTATTTAATTATGCTAAAGCGCTGGCGCTGCCTGTACTAACGATTGGTACAGGCATGAGTGCTGGAATCGCCCGCCTGACCCGTGCTACGCTGCTGCAAGTTTTAAATGAAGATTACATCCGTACTGCCCGTTCTAAAGGACTCAAAGAACGGCGGGTACTGTATATTCACGCCCTTAAAAACGCGCTGATTCCTGTGGTGACGGCGGTGGGGCCGCTGCTGGCGGGCATTGTTTCCGGCAGCTTTGTCATTGAACTCATTTTTTCAATCCCTGGCATGGGGTCAACGTTCATTGACGCGGTACAGGGACGCGATTACACCACCATCATGGGGGTAACGATCTTCTTTTCTACCCTTCTGATTCTGGGCAACCTGCTGGTAGACATCATGTACACCTGGCTTGACCCACGTATCCGCTTTGATTAATCCGCTTGTGGTTTTGCCCCGCGTGGTTAGAATCAAAACTGAAGGATAACCAGAGGTAACTATATGTCCCCGTATGGTCGGCTGGAAATTTACTGGCCTGAAGGTCCGGTAGAAAATTTTATACTTGCCAGAGAGGCGGTTGCCATCGGGCGGCAGACCGGCAATGATGTTGTGCTGGATCGGAAAGGGGTTTCGCGCTACCACGTTACCCTCCGTGCCGAAAATGGTCAGGTGGTGCTGGAAGACCTTGAATCGGTGAATGGGGTATATGTGGATGGTCTCCGGTTAAAATCGGGGGAAAAACGGGTGATGCGCGGCGGCGAAGAAATTCAGATTGCCGATGTCCGTATGGTTATTTATGTCTATGATTCGCTGGAAGATACCGTTCCCACGGAAGCCACCGACCACATTGTGCATATTGAAAATGAGCATGTGATGGCACATTTCACCGGACCGGAAATGGTGGCCGTGCCGGGGGCAGATGTCAAAGCCGCTCTGCTGCTGGAAAATGTTTCCAATGACCCCCAGCGCTACCGGATTCAAATTCAGGGAATGCCGCGTGAATGGCTGCGGCTTGACCGGACAGAAATTCAGCTTGCCAGTGGCGCTCAGACAGAAGTGCTTGCCAGCTTTAAACCCCTTCGCCGCAGCGATTCCAACCCCGGCAGTTATCCCCTGTCGGTCACGATTGAAGTGGTTGACCATCCCGAAAGCCTGGTGCATATTGAATCTCAGTTGAAGGTGGGGTCGTTCGGCGGATTCGGCATGGTCATGGCAACGGAAGTGGTGGAAGGCCGCGAGCCGTTTAAAATGTATGTGCATAATCAGGGCAATGCTCCCCTGACTGTGAGTTTTCGTGGTGCTGACCCTGAAAACAGTCTGATAGTTGCCGTAAAACCGCAGGTCACAACGCTGCTGGCCGGAGAACGCCAGACGATTGAAGGCACGGTTTCTCCAGTCA
>CAZKZS010000090.1:0-15837 GCA_964557285.1 uncultured Anaerolineae bacterium
CATATAGTTGCGATCCACGCCATTCTCCAACCCCGCGCGGTACGAGCCAGCCGGAGGCTTCATCGGTTCCATAGGCCACCTCGAAGCAATTGTCAGTCAGCGCCCAAAGCACATAGTTTCCTAGCCCGATGATTAGGTCTGGCTTGATCGCGCGCAGTTGTGCCTTGAGTCGCTCAATCCCAGACCGCACATTGTCGCGCGGATATAGGCCCTTGTAGTCTTGCCACTTGTTATGCTTGGCGACAGCTGTTTGATGGAAGAACAAGTGCATGTTGTTGCCGGGAGGCTGCTCCGCGACAACATTGGTGAGGAAGAAATCGCACTTGTCAGTGAACTGGCCGAGTCGAGGATCGAGCTTCTCGGCGATGAGCTGATCGAGCCTCCGCAGTCCGGTCTCACCAAGCCCGGCCTCCGCGAGTATCGCTTCCAGCTCATGCCCTGACCAGCCCATGAATGGGAGCTGGCGCTCTTTCTCGGTCCCGCCCCAGGACTCGCCGACGATTACCACGCGAGCTTTGCGGTTCCCGCGAGTCCCGTAGAATAGCTCGCCTGGAACGAGATCAGAGGGTATCGAGAGTTTGGGCGGGAGTGGCTGAGCTGGCGTCGGTGAGGGGCTGGAGTCCGGCGATTGCGGAGCGGGCGAAGCCTGCATATTGCTCATTGAGTTCGATCCCTGTGGCACGAAGGCGCAGTGCGTGCGCCGCTTTGAAAATTGTACCCGCTCCGCAGCACGGATCGAGCACCCGGTCGCCGGGCAGACAGCTCAGTGCCAGCAATTGTCGATAGAGTTCGACAGGCTTCTGAGCTGCGTGCAATTTCGTAGCCTCGGGAGCGACAGTGAGCACATCATTCTGAACATGAGTGAGTGGCTTGCGCCCGCGCGCGGCGAACATGATGCACTCGTATGTTCGCCGCCAACCGACAGCTTGATCGGGAACGTGACCCTGCGATCCCTTGGTCCAAATCAGCGGCGTGCGCAGCGGCTTGAAATCGAAGCTTGCCGCTATCTCGCG
This sequence comes from uncultured Anaerolineae bacterium, assembly GCA_964557285.1. Classification (GTDB taxonomy): domain Bacteria; phylum Chloroflexota; class Anaerolineae; order Aggregatilineales; family J027; genus SB15. Next base: position 1,014 of record CAZKZS010000090.1, read on the forward strand.
CAGCCACTCGAACTGTTCGATATCGCAGAACACATATACATGCGACTGCTCGGCCATGAACGTCGGGCTGAACTGGAAGAAATACTTCATCAGCTCTCGTGCAGCCTCCGGCGTGTCCTCGTACTGATGCGCAAGTACAGCCGCGTCCCCGAATGTATCGGCTCCCATACCGTAGGGAGGGTCGAAGATCGCGCAGGCAAACCGCTCTTTCCACGGAAGAACCAGCTCAGATCGCATGTCGCCCTGGATGAGCACATGCTCGCTTGGGCGGCTCGGCGTTTGCGCTGCGAGAGCTGCTGTGAACTGCGACTCGAGCTTCCGGCTCACGATACGGAAGGCTTCGTTCTCGCTGCTAGCACGCTGCACGTCGGGATCGTCCAGATGGCCGGCGATGATCGTTGCGCGATCTACCAGCAAGCGCGTAGTGTTAACCTCGCGATTGGTCGCAGCGGCCAGTTCCTCGCCCGTGCGGGTCTTGGTCTGACCGGGATTTTGTGCTAGACGGAGTGTATGAAGCTCGTTGATCGCAGCCACCTTGTCTTGCCACGACAGGTCCTCGCGGCGGATATTCTCCTCCAGCTCGACCTCTCGATTGGCGATCTCGCCACGATCCTCCAGCTCCATAACCGGGCATATACCCGGCGGGAGCAGCTCCCGATCAAACGTGAAGCCGACTCCCTCCTTGGCCAGTTCTTTGATGGCCGTGAGCCTGCGCTCCCCCGCCACAAGGACAGGGGTTATTCCATTCTCGAACCGCACAACGGGGGCATGAAGCAGCCCCCGCTGGACGATGCTAGCCTTGAGTTCCGTCAGCGCTGCCGGGTTCATGGCCTTGCGCTGGCGAGATCGAACAACGATATCTGCAACTTGGATCAGTTTCATGGTTCAGCTCGCGATGATGATGCTCTGGGCCGCGCGGGTGATGGCAGTGTAAAGCCACTGCTTCCGCTCGGCCGCCTTCCAGTTCAGGAACCCATCGTCCCAGACCAGCACATTATCCCACTGGGAACCCTGCGCTTTGTGGACGGTGATAGCATAACCGAAGTCGAATTCCTGACTGTCGGCGAACTCCCAGCGCTTGACGTTCTTGAGCGCTTCCTTGTCGTTGTAGCTGTCGAAGTGCGCGCGCAGCGCGCGAACATCGATAGGCTCGGGATTAGTGCCGGGTGCGCCCTCCATCTTGACCTTGAGTTCGATGCTGGCATGGAGCAGTTCGCCGACCTCAACGACTTCGCCGATCTGGCCATTGAAGATCATCTTGTTGCGATCGTTGCGGAGGCAGATCACCTTCTCGCCGACCTGCGGATACACTCCGCTGAAGCCGCGCATCGCTCGGACGCGGCGATTGATATCCTGGCGGGTGACATTCTTGCCGGTGAGTATCTGGTCCACTGCCAACATGATCTTGCGATCAAGCTGATACTGGAAGCACCTCAGACTACTGCCCTTCTTGCCGGTCGGAAGGGGGATGCCATTTCGGGCGCGTGTGGCGAAGTCAATGATAGGATTATCCTGAGCCTGTCGATGGATTTCTGTGAGAAAAGCGTCCGGCTTGCCTCGGACAAGAGCCCCGCTTCCGTCAATCGGCGGTAGCTGACCCGGATCGCCGAGCGCCAGGATCGGCACTCCGAATGTCTGCAAGTCGGCCAGCATATCGTCATTAACCATCGAACACTCGTCAAGGACGAGCAGGTCGGCTTTGGCGAGCTCGGACTCCTCGACATCTTTGAGTTCGAAGCGGACCTTCTGCTCGACTTCGAGTTTTTGCTGGAGGCGCTTCTTCTCGCCGGCATCTGCGGTCTCCCGAATGAGTTTGAAGAGTTCCTCGCAACGCGGCTTGTTGGGAGGAATGACCTTGTAGATCAGTGAGTGAATGGTCGTGGCTGGGAGGCCTTGGCGCTGCATGACCAGCGCGGCCTTGCCGGTGTAGGCAGCGAAGCACACGACCAGATCGGGCTGCTCAGCTAGGATTGCGCGGATGATGGTTGTCTTGCCGGTGCCGGCATAGCCATGGAGCTTGAACACTCCTTTCGGCTGTGGCACGGGAGCACCAAGGTCCGCGTCGAGATCGAATGATCCACTCAGCGGCTTAGTGGGGGTGATAGGCTCGGAGTTGGCGATGTCCAGCCAGGCAAGAACCTTCTGCTTGGCTTCGATTTGCCCAGGGCTTAACTCGAGCATTTTAACTTCTTGTTGCATTGTCATTCTCCAACTCAGTGGTGTAGTCTGTGTTGATCTGGAGCGAGTGCCTCCAGATGTAGGGGTTCGATGCACTCTTTCGTTCGGCAAGTGTGGTGTACGTCCTCAGCTTTACTTAATTCTCCTTTCCACAGTTTATACGCAATACGCTCCCAACGTTTTTTGCTGTAGGTAGATGTACCCCGTCGCATCCCCTTATTACTCATTTGAATTACTCTCAGTCTCCTGTGTACTTGTAGAGGGCTTGATATTGCCCCTGAGTGAGAAAGCCCTTTTCTTCCCACCAGGTATGGATCGAGACGAGAAAGGCGTTGTCCGGTGCGCGAGCGAAAGCACGCTCGAACATCTCGTCGATCTCGTCGCCTGTTTCAGCACCGTCGGGAAGGGGACGATTGTCCCCTCCCGAGTGTGGCGCGTCGAGATCGAAGGGAGGCTTAGCCGGCATCGTCCGGAGACTCCCAGATCGCGAAGTACTCAAACCAATCGCCTTTCCATCGCGGGGTGAGCATTTCATGCTCAGGATGGAGCTTATCCTGCTCCCGGAGATATTTCTCCCAATCATCGACACGCTTACGCAGTATTACCATGAACTCTTCCAGGGTAATAGCTTGCGGCTCATCAGACCTATTGCGCTTTTCGCTTTCCATTGCCTTGCTCCTGAGGGTGAAAGGCGGCGCAGCACACATGCAAGCTGCGCCGCCCCTACACAACGAGGGATCAACCGACCAGTGTCTCGAACACTGCGTTGAGCCGAGTGTGTTGGCGCGTCATGGCTTCGGGTCCTTCACGTTACAGGGTCAGGCGCTAGCGCGCCTGCTTCGTGACCCGAGCCACGTTGGCATACGGACCTTCGCCCGTCTGCTTGTTGAAGCGGTGCGTGATCTTCAGCACCACCGGGCCGGCACCCTCCAGGCGCCGGAAGCTCCAGGGCTCCGGCCCGTTCTGGTTGACGGCCTCGCGCAGCGCACCGAGCGCCACGTTCTTGTTCTTGCCGAAGCTGAGCCGGCCATCCTCCTCGAAGTCGAGGAAGATGTTGTGCTTGAGCGTCGGCTTCTCCATGCCCATCTGGTCCTTGGCGCGCTGGTCCATGACCGCGAAGGTCACGACGAGCACCTTGGACTTCTCGGCACCGCCGCCCATCTCGGCAGCCTCGATCTTGTCGATGTAGGCGTCGCCGTAGTCACCCTCCTGGAGGGGGGTGAACTTCGTCTCCATCTGGCCTTCGACATGAGTGTTGAGGAAGGCATCCGGATCGAACGTGGACATTGTAGCAGACTCCTGTTTGCTGTTGTGTTACGACACTTTCGACACTTGGGTAGCAGCCCCGGAGGGCGGAGCCGCGGAGATCGCCGCTTGCTTGCGACGCTGTTCCTCGGCTTCGACCTGTTTCCGCAGCTGTTCTTGCCGCCGTTTCCAAACTTCGACGATCTGCTTGAAGCTCGGTTCGAGCTTATCGCGCAACGGCAGAGCGCGATTTTTCAGATCGACGCTGGCTGCGGCGGTGGACCAGTAGAACTTGTCCCCCTCCTTGTATGCCAGCACAACGTCGCTGAAAATCCTGGGAATCTTGGGCGCGAGCTTGTTGCCGAGGAACGCAGGCATGATCTTGACGTTGCCCGCGATCTCGTCATGCACGCGATCCATGTGGCAGGTGAGCACGAAGAAGCAGCTCGTGTCGGCGACCAGCTTGTACACCAGCTGTTCCTCGGCGTTCATCGCCACGCCGTACTCGCCTTGGTGAGCCGTCGGCTTCGCGCCGATCATCATGTGCATGGTCATCATGTTGAGGCCAGAGGCGGAGTCCACGGCCAGTGCGCGGGTCGCATCCCATGAGTCGACTGGACCGAGCACCTTCCCGCACGACTCGCATTTGAAATTCGAGCAGGTGGAAAGGAAGTCCAGCATCTGCCGGTAGCCTTCCTTGCCAATGCCAGCCTTGAGCGAGCTGAGGCTTTCGTAGCTCATCTGGTTGATCTTGCTGAACGCATCGAGTAATATCCCCCAGCTTGCTGCGACCGGCGCGATGTACTGAGTGTGGATATGCCCGGCGAAGTTCCGCTTGTGCTGCGCGTCGAGCAGGGACTCCTCGAACCCTGGATCGGTTCCGATCACAGCGGTTTCGAGTCCGGCCTCGGCGAGAGTGAGAAGCGAGAAGGTCTTACCCGCTCCGGGAGCACCCATAAGGAGGGTGGTGGTTCCCTTGCCGAGTCCGTAGAGCCTCGCGGCTGCGGCCGACTCGGGAGTGTGGACGGTGGTGCTTGGTGCTGTCATTTATAGAACCTCGAGTGGATGTCAGGGTTGAACACGCAGATTTCGTATTGCGCGATAGCTGGCGGAATGGACTCCAGCTTATCATGCAAGCTCATCAGCGACCCATCGCCGTGTTGCTGGCAGCGCCGATCGCAGTAGGTGAAGCGGGTCTCCCGGTCAGGGGTGCAAGGAATGCGTCCTCCCCAAACAGCGCCGCAGACTGGACAGTAGTAAACATGCGCGTATGTCGTCCAGACTGAGCTTGCATCGAGTGTTTGCACGCGCCCGAGAATGTTGGACTCCCACGATGAGAGCGGACCAAGAAACAGTATCTCCTCCGTGTAGCGCATAGCTTGATCAGGCATCGCGTAAGTAGTCGATAACTTGGTTCCAAGAGATACCAAATTCGACAGGTACAGCATCAAACTGCTCAAGCGTAAAAGCTGGTGACTCCCCGCGGCGGGCGCGCATAGCATTCTCAGCCTTCATTCCCTCGATACGAGCAAGGGCACACACTGTTTGAGCTTGGATGAAAGCTATACGGGCTGCGCTACCCATTGTCTTTCACCTCGCTGACTGGGATACGATTGAGCGGGTTCCAGATACGACGCTGGAAGGTATCGTACCAGATCGTCGGGTCACGCGAAGTGCACAGGTCCACGAACTGGCAGCCCCCATAGGACTCGCAAGCGTCGGCCCAGGACTTGCGCCAGGGACGGATTTCATGTTGACGAGCCCGCGCTTGTGTCCATTCAGTATATGGAACACCTTTGAGTTGATAGTGCCAAGCCTGGAAGCGATCCACCATCTCCTGGACCTTGCTGAGCATGTCGGCGTGCCACTCTTCAACCTGGAAGTCGCTGAGCTGGGTGATAGCTTGCAGGTGAGAGTACTGCGTTTTCTGGATCGCGATGCCGCGAATGACAGCAGCCTTGACCGGGATACCGTGCTGCTGGAGTGCCCACGCATACCCTTTGAATTGCCCGCGCATCGCCCACTTGCGCTCCCAGCCCATGCCAAGCTGCGAGGTAGTTTTCTCGTCGATGATCGCGAGGAACTGCTGGTAGTATCCCACCATGTCGAGTCTCCCGCCGTAGATCAGCGGGTCGCCCGTGATTGGATGCTTGATTGGAAGGGGAATGCCGAAGCTGAATTCGATCGCAGGCATGTCACCCGACATGATGTAAGGCTGGATCGGGTCGGAGTCGAGTGGATACTGGCGGAAATAATCGAAGTATGCGCCGGCAGTATTTACGAAGTCTTTGGGATGCGGGGTTCCGTCTCGCTTGGGGGCGGGCTCGAACTCGGTTCCCCACTGGAGCATGAAGGCTTTGAAGCCCTCAAAGATAGCATCTTGAGGAGATAGCTTTTCGAACCAGTACGCACGGCGCGCGACTTCAACACCGCGCGCAAATGCTCCTCCGGCATGGAGATCAGGTGAGAGAACAGAGCTTGATAGGCAGAGAATGTACTCATGGAAAAACCGCTGCCAGCATGAGTCAGCACACGCAAGAATAGTCGAGTCGATTACGTCCGGGAAGCGGTAGCTGATCCCGCTGGGATCGTGGATGAGTTGGGCTTGGGTCGGGGACATGGGAGATATACCTTGAGTACTCGCCAGCGAAACACCACGGGATCGGGGTCGATGCTGAGCTTGACCTGGGAAGTCGCTGCATATATCTCAGGGCGGTAGATTTTGAGCCACTCGCGGTGAGCATACAGGTAGCGACGCTTGGCAGCTGCATGGGCTACGGACGAGCAAACGAAGTGGAACGTCTTACCTTGGGCTGCTTGTTGGAAGAGCAGCGTGAGGTCCGACTCCATAGCAAAGGTTTGCTTCTTGCGCGGAGTAGCCACGAGCAGGGACTCGACTTAGAGGTCGTCGAGGGTCACAGCCTTGAAAGCTGCGGGGGCTTCCTTAGCCTTGGCTTTGCTGCCACCCTGGGAACCCGCGCGGGCAACGCGCTCGGCGGCGAGCAGCCGCGTTCCGAGCCGGCACTCAGCGGGCGTGAGGTTGCCTGTCTGGGACATTTTCAGCCGAAGCTCGTTAAGCTTGGCGAGGCGCTCCGAGCTGGGCCAAAGCATCACATCGGGAAGCTCGGGTTCAGGCGGAGTCGGAGCTGGGGCGGATGCTGGCTGAGCCTGAGGCAGGGTCGGGGCGATCGGCGAGGTCATGTTGCGTGTCCTTGACTTGACGCTGGTTGAAGTGGTCCTGCAGTAGCTGTTGGATCAGTTCGCTGCGTTTGCCGTAGTCTGGCTTGCCGCGAAGAGGATCAAGGCATATCAAATCGAGACGCGCCTTGATACTCTCCGGCAGCCAAATCTCGACACGGCGGCGGGGTTCGAGATACTTACGAGGCATCAGGTTGGCCTATAAACCCGGAATGTTGGAGATCGAACAATCCGGGTTTATAACCGGGACTGGACGGCGTGTCAACACCAATTTTCAAGTTTTCGATGCGGGCGGGGCGAGGACAGCGCGAGCTTTATCCCGCAGCTCGCACAAACGTCGGTTGAGCTTACTGAAGAACGGGAAAGCGTTGTGCTCGCTCACAGCCTCACGGGGGCCGTCCTCATGGGCGACCTCGCGCACCAGTTCCTCCAATGCTCTTACTCGCTCCTGCGCTGCGGAGAGGGCGGCTTCGGCGGCCTCGCGCTTCTGCAACCCTGCCCGAGCCAGATTGTTCGCGATGGCTTGATCTACGCGCGCCTCGTTCCGCTCCCTCGTCAGCCGCTCGACCTCGGCGCGGTGGCGCTCGATTAGCTCCGGCACCTCATTTGCAGCGATGCCTACACCGATCTTCGCCAAAGCCAGCAGTTCGTCGTCGGTCATCATCGCCCGCCTCCCGCTCGGATGGCTGCGGCGATAGCTTCGGCCTTCTCTCGTTCGCACAGCCGCCGTTCTTCGGCGCCAATGTTGCCCTCGCTGCGGGCGATACCGGCATCGTTTGCCGCATCGGCTGCGGCTTTGTCAGCGATCTTCGCACACTCCTCCCGCACCCTCGCCTCTGCGGCGGTGATGGCGGCGGCGAGGCTCGCAATATGGACCTCGGCAAATACTTCCCAGGTGCCGAGGCTGCTTGCCCCGTGTATCTTGTAGTGTCCAGTGGACCGACAAATCTCTCGCGCCTCCTCCGTCGCGCTCTGCGCTGGCGCTGCGAGGATCGGAAACGCGGCGAGGATGGCGTCCTCACACGCCAAGTAATCCGACAAATCTTCTTGACGTGTTGGGGCGGGCCAATGCTTTTGCATGATAGCGCGCAGCTTCTCTCGCACTGCGATAGGGTCAGTCATGTTGCTACTCCTTCCGATTGAGATATGCTAGCATGGGATCGGCGGGCTTGGCTTCGGGCTTGGCCTCCGGCTCGTTTGCTGGAGGTTCGCTTGCCGGCTTGACGCCGATCCCGACAGCCAGCAGGGCCTCGCGGAACTGCGAGTTGCGGGGGCGCACCACCAGCATGTAGGCTCCGCTGTTGTTCACGATGGAGGTCTCGATCGACTCGGCCAGCTCAGCCCATATAACGTCGCTGGGCTGTGCACCGGGTTTGCTGGCTGCTCGCATGAGATACTTGCGGGCCGAGTGGAGGCGCTGGCGAAACTTGATCGCCATCGCGTTCGACTCGACAGGGATGCTGATGGTTTCCCGCGCAGCGCGCTGGATGAGTTCGAGGAACTCGGGCGAAATTCCAGGACCGATGCTCATGGTTTAGTTACTCCGAGTGTGTGTGCCCAGCCGCAGGATTGCGCACGAGGAAAAGAGGTACAGAATTGCAGCTCATATACGATGCTAATCGTGAGAGCTGCTAGGATGACGATGATTGTTGCTCCGACCCAGAGTCGCATGGTTCGCCTTCGCGCCTCACGGCGCAGCTGTTCGATGTTGCGGAGCTTGAATGGAAGCAGGTCTGTTGTGCGGCTCATGATGATCCTCATAGATCGGCGAGGGTTAGAGGTTTCTCGACCTTCTTCGGGCGGGTGTCCTTGAGTTTCGGTGCCTGCCCGTTAGCGAGCCGTGCCGCGGCCTCGGCCTCGTATTGCTTGATCCGCTCGGAGTAAGCAATTTGAGGCTGGAACAGGTTCGGCCAGAAGGTGAGCTGGTTCTCGGGGATGGTCACGAAGCACAGCTGACATGCGTTGATCTCAGTGTGGACTTCGCGGCGCTCATGCGGCAGGCGGTTGTTGACGTGAGCATCCTTGGGAGGCACGAGCCAACTTCGATGATAGCCGCCGAGGCTGGACTCCATGCGGACGAACGTGCCTGCCGGGGCGGTAAAGGTGGACTTGCAGCGGGTGCAGCACCGATGTTCGATCACGAGGACGAGTGCTGTGGCTTGCCAGAGAAGGCTGGTCATGCGGGCTTGACTCCCTTGGGCTTGCTGACCTTGATCTGTTCCAGCTGCATGAACCGGCGCAGGAGCGTAGCAATCTCGCCGGGCTTCTCCAGCAACGCATTGCAGATATAAGAAATTTCCAGGTCAGACTCGTAGGGCGGAGCGATAAGTAATACTCTGAGAGTGTCGAATAGCTCCCGCTTGACTTGATGCTTGCGTGCCGCTGTGAGGGTATCGTGCAGGTGTCCATCGGGGGTCTCGTAGCGAGTCACGCGGCGGGAGATGATCTGTGACTTGGCTGAGGTGCGTGTCATGCCTTGGGCTCCTTGTGCTTCTCATTGCCGTGGTGAGTCTGGCAGTGCAGGACCATGATATCCTGCAGTATGCGAGCGCGGATCACCTTCGTGAGCATCTCGAGATCGTCCAACGCAACGCTAGGCGCATCGGGACGATGCTGCGCTATTGACGTACCGAGCGCGCCCGCCAGCGCGAGGATCACGTCCACGATGCTGTGCTTCGTGCCCGTGGCCGCGAGGAACTCGTTGCAGAGCAGGATGATCTGCTCCTCGAGGTTGTTGGTTTCGCGCTGGTGAGTCGCCAAGCGCTCGTTTTGCTTGTTGAGCGCTGCCTCCAGCATCTCGAGGAGGCGCTTGGCTTTTTCGGGGTCGGAAGTGGTCATGGCTTGCAGCTCCGATAGAAGTTGTGACTGTAGCGGGTGTATTCGCGGCAGGCGCCGGACTGGATCATCTGGCAGGCGAAGTCGAGGGTGAAGAACTCGGCGCGAGTGATGCGCTGCACCAGCACTCTCGCAACGGTTCTGCCGTAGCGGTCCTTGCCCTTGCGGTCAGTGATGATGACACGGTTGCCCTCGAGCAAGACGCGAGCTTGCGAAGTCGCGCGCAAGCCGGCGAGAGTGCCGCGCTCAGGGCAGTCGAGTCCCCAGACGCGGATGCGCTCGTTGGAGTGGATGATTGTGTCTCCGTCGATGATGCGAGTACGCGGTTCAGACTGAAGTGGAGGCGATTGCAGGGCCATCACTGGGATAGCCAGTGAGGCGAGCAATCTCCAGATAGACTGTGTAGTCTGCATTGTCTTGCACCTGGTTGAAAGTGGGGAAGGAGATGATGAAGCTGGCGATGGTATAGAGCTGCGTCGGATTGAAGCCGCCGAGAGTGTAGCCTTTTGGGCTACCCTTCTCCGTGAGCTGCTTCAAAATGCACTTCAGCATGTCATTCGTGCGGGTTTGCATGGAAGGTTCTCCGTGGTTAGAACTGAGGGTCGTTGGGGAGGCTGGCCATGGGCGGCTCGACGGCTGGGGCGGCGGGCGAAGCGAGCTTGGCCTCGCTCATCTCGCCTGTCTCGATCCCGTCGCAGATGATCTTCTTGACGATGACTTCGCGGGTCTCCGTCTGCTCGTGGATTTGGCAAGTCGCGCTCGCGCCAGGCTTGACATACAGCATCAAGCTGCCGCGGCCTTCGAGACAGGTGAACCTGAAGTCCACGCTGCCAAACTCGTGATCGGCCTTGCCCTCGACGAGCTTCCAGCCCTGCTTGCAGATTTTGCCGGCAATGAACTTGAAGGTTTGATAAGTCTCGTCGGCGTTGAGGCTGGTGAAGAGGACCGAGGCGAGCGAGGTTTTGTTGGGTGTGATGCTGAGGCGAGGATCGATCGAGGCGAGGTCGCGCATCTTGGCGCGATAGGCCAGCATGTGGGGGAGAATGTCAGTGAGATAGAGGTTGCGCACGCTGACCAGCCCCTCGAGGGAGCGGATCAGATCGCTTGACATTGGGAGGTCGCTGTCGATGCGACGGGCGGCGGCGAGCGCCGCGTTGAGGGCTGTGAGCTGCGCGAGGACAGCGCGCCGTGCGAGGTCGGGGTTGAACGAGTCGAGAAACTCGGGGATGGAGACTTCAGCGTTCATGATGCTGTTACTCCTTGGGTTGAGTCAGGTCGATCCTGACGGTCGGGGCGGCGGCGAGATAGCTGCCCTGCAGCCATATCGCGCGGATGCCTTGAGCGAGCATCAGGTTGGTCTCGTACTTGTTGGTCTGCGGGCCGCGATGGATTTTGAAGTCTCGGCCCGCGTCCCAGTCTGCGAGCATGGAGGGGATGTCCGTGTACTTGCGCCCGTAGGCAGGGAGAAGCAAGAGTGTTGCTTCCTTGTCCTCTCGAGGGTCGAAGGCAGGTTGGGGATCGCGTGTTGGTCGTCGGCTCATGAGAGATTGCTCCTGCTGGTTAGAGATCGTTGAGGGTGAATTGGCTCCGGCGGTTGACGGAGCGAAGCTGGGAAATGATGTATTTCAGGTCGGGATGGTGGTAGATTTTCTTGAAGGCTTTGAGAACCTCGCCACCCTCGTTGATCACGTCTCGCAGCCCCCGTGGGAGGCGGTCGAATGTCTCGTACTGCTGGCGAGAGTATCTGCCGCGCGCGCCGGTCAGAACGCCGATTATGATGAGCTTGGCGTACAAGCCGGGAGCGCGCTGCTGACATTCGTCAACGGTGATCAGTCCGGCGCAGCAAAGCTTGTTGATGTGTTGCTCGTGTGCAGTGAGGGTGGGGATTGGCAGGTCCGGTTTCGCGCGCACCGGAGGCTGGAGCGGGATGAAGCCACGTCGGTTCCAGCGGCGATAGTTGCGTGCGGCTCGCTGCTGTGGGGTGAGGGACATGATGGATCAACCTGCGTTGAGGGCCAGCCTGGCGGAGGTTATGATCTCTTGGAGATCGAATGTGAGGGGATTGGTCTTTTGACGCTGGAAGGTCAAGATCGGGCCTCGGCCAGGTTGAGACTCGTCGTAGACCTCGACATTCCAGGATGTAGCATGCTCATTGAGAATGAGCATGAAATATGGTTCGTCTCTGGTCATGACAGCTTAGCCTTGATGCTGTTGAGGATTAAGCGGGCCACCTCGCGACTCTCTTGCTTGGTAAGCATCCGCCCGCGGATTTGGCTGCAATAGATTATGTGAGCGATTTGCGCGCGGATTGACTTGGGGGGCTTCCAGCGCTTGGTCATGGCTAGATTGCTCCGGCCTGGATGAGAGCGCTGTCGGGCGAGCTGCCCCAAATGATCGGCTCGATGTGCCATTCGTAAGCGTGGGCCATGAGGGTCCGGCTGCGGATTTCGTCGGCCTCGGCGGGAGTGTCGGTGACGGCGACGAGGGTTTCGATCCGGCCGGCAAGGTGGCGGCGGGTGAGGGCGAAAAGGGGAGTGTAGGTATGGATGGGCTGCATGGGTTATACTCCTTGATCGGGATACTTTCGGATGAAGGCCTGGGCGAGTTGTTCGAGCTTCTTCAGTGAACGCTCGATTGTGTTGCGGAGGCCCTGCTCGATGGATTTGTAGCCCATTGTGCGGAGGTATGACTCGTCGGCGCGGAGGATTTCGCAGCACAGCCAGAAAGCACTTTCGCGCTCTTTGGCTTGATCGGCCTTGAGTTTCTCAAGGTCGATATGTTCTTGCTCGGTCATAAGTTAGTCTCCGATGGTTCCGCGCCAGGGTGGAGTCCCCGGCCGGTAGGGTACTGGAACATAGAATTGTGGCGGAATTGTGGCGGGATTGTGGCGATTGTGTGATTTGTTGGGGCTGGATCGCCCCTACTTCTACCCTCCAGCTCCCCTAGTGGCTCCCCTAGTGGCTCCCCTGTTTAGTCCCTGGTTTGCCTAATTTGCCAAAATGGGGGGTATCCCGTGCGGGCGGGAGTCCCCGTGTTCTTAGGCTCAGGGTGGCTGTTCTGTGTCAGCACCTATTTCTTTCTCAGTATAAAAAAAATATAGAGAAGAAAGAGAGAAGGCAGGGTGCGGGAAGGGGGACGCTGAGAAGGATATCACCGGGTTGTCCGGGGGGGGGGGGGCGGGGGAGGGGGGTCAGTTTGGCAAAATAGGCAAACGAGGGGAGAAAGAGGGGAGAAGCTAGGGGAGCTGCTAGGGGGACTCGAGGGAAGAAAGAGCGTGTTTGTAGGGGAGCTGCAGCGGGCGCGAGAGGCTGGTGCTGTGCGGGCATGTCAGCATACGTTAATGTGTCGGCTGCGAACGGATAGAGTTAGGGCGCCGCAGGATTGCTCCCGCAGCGCCCTAGATAGTCTATCGCTCGACACGACTGAAAGCGCGCTCCAATTCACGGAAGGCTTGGCGGAGTTTGGGGAGGGCATTTGTGTCGGCTAGGCGCATGTCCACAATACGCTGCGTGAGATCCGCCTGAGCCTCCGAGAGTGACTGCCGAATGTCTGCGACAATCAGCGCGCGGGAGATAAGTGTCTCAAAATTCATAGCTATCCTCGCTAGAAAGGACGGGGCTGGGCGGGATTGCCCAGCCCCGATAGGTTAGGTTAGACCTCGTTGAGGCCGTTGTCGGGGGTGGCCTCGCCGGCCTTCTTGGCCGCCTCGGCCGCGCGGGCCGCCGCGCGTTCGGCGCGGAGCCGCTCGTATTCGGCCTTGACCTGCGGCACCGAGAGGGCCTTTTCGCGGGCCTCCTTGCTCGAGTACTTCGCCTTGGCCGCGGCCTCATCGAAAGGCTGCCCGGCTTTCGCCTTCGCCGCCTTGATCGCTTCGATCAAGAGAACGGGGCTGGGACCGAGACCCGTGCGCTCCGTGACCCACTCGCCGCTCTTGAGGCGCTCGAGCATCGTGGTGAAGCTCTCCTCGGCGTCGGCGACGGACTCGTCGCCAGCGTAGGTATCGCGGAGCTTTTGCCCGGCACCGTGCAGCGTCATGCCCGGAAGGATGGCTTCCGGGAAATCGCCGGCCTTGATGGTGTAGGTCGCGCCGCCTTCGAAAGCAAACGTCAGGCTGTCGAAACCGGGGCGCCAATGCGCGGACTTCTCGCCCGCAGCGTTGGAATAGGACGTCTTGGCCTTCTTGGCTTTCGCCATGATGGTAGTCTCCATGTTGACAATGTGAAAGAGCGGGAGCCGATCGGGCGGCTTGCCCTAGGCTCCAGTCCCGGAACATCGCGCTCCGGGGCTCGGGATGCATCGCATATCCCGGTGCCGGATGCAAGCTGCTCGTGCCCGGAGCCGATCACGTTTTCGTGATGACGCAGTGCAACATGCCTGCCAAACGGTCGTTTGGTCCGAGCATGTGAGTGTCCACTTACGGATAGGTATGTGAGTGTCCACTCTCCGATCGTGGCGTGTGAGGGCTTGCTTACCGATCGGGGGCTGCGCGGGGCAGGCGAGCGTTTACTCGCGCCCCTGGGCGTTGGCCGCCCCCACCTGACCCCCGCGCGCGGCGCCTGGGCCCCCCGTCTAACCCCTCTCGCCAAACTTTCACCCTTCCCCTAACAACCCGGGAATTAAACTCAGCGTCCATCCGCGATAAACCCGGTATGCGGGATCGCCAACACTCCGGGTTTATCGTGGCCCGATTTAACCGCCCAAGTCTCCCTCAGCATCCCCATCTCCCATTGACACGCCGCGCAGCTCACGGTAGGGTTCGTGATAGACTCAGCTTGGTGGAACTGTCGTGGCGGCAACACAGCTCGCATCGGTTTCCAAGCCTTGGCATGAGGCGCTGACAGAGTACTTCATACTCTATCCCGAGCGCACCATGACCGAGGCCGCGAAGCATTTCGGAGTGAGCCTTGCCTGGCTGAGCCAGGTCAAGAACAGCGACGCGTTCCAGGACTACTATCAGGCTCGCAGACGTGAGCATTTCAACGAGCTGAGCAAGTCCCTCGCAGACTCGAAGATCGAGGACAAGCTGCGGGCTGTCGCGGACATGAGCCTCGAAGCCATCGCCGACCGCGTGGCCGAGCATGTCACGAAGGTTCCCTCGCGCGAGCTAAGCATCGACGCGCTGCATGCAACAGCCAGTCTCGCGCTCAAGTCCCTCGGCTTCATGGATAAGCGTGGCGCATCCGCCGCTCCCCTTGTCCAGAACAATACCATCATCGTCGGGCAGCAGGATGCACTTGCCCGTGCGAAGGGCAACCTGCGCGTGGTGCGTGAGCTGCTGATCGACCCGGCGATGGAAACTGTCCAGCAGGAGAAGGAGCAACTTCTGACTCATGATGAGTCAATCGAGTCCCCGAAATCTGCCGGCGAC
>CAZKZS010000091.1:0-8039 GCA_964557285.1 uncultured Anaerolineae bacterium
AAAACGGGGGAAACGCGCGTCGCCGTGCATGTAACCCACTGCATAAAGGTGAATCAACGTGCCGACCCCGCTTACCACCAGCATCATCGTAACGCTGAGGGTATCGACGCGGAACTGCCAGGGAATTTCTAGATTGGCGGACGGGATACTAATCCAGCCATCCAAAAGCGGCGGGTTCACGACCACCGCTTCAAAATGGTTATCGCGCAGCCCCGCCCACAGCAGCAAAGCAACCACAAAGGCCAATCCGCTGGCCGTAACCGCGATAAATCCGACGCCAAATTCTCCAAAATATTTCCCAAAAAACAGGTTGATGAGCATCCCCGCCAGAGGAATGAACACCACCAGAGGAACTGCGGTTAATACATTCTCCATACGTGTTAGCCCTCGAACTTGTGTAAGTCATCAATGTTGATGCTTTTCTTGGTGCGGTAGATAGCCACAATCAACGCCAGCCCTACCGCCACCTCAGCCGCCGCAACCGTCATCACAAAAAACACCATCAAATGACCGTCAATGGTATTCCACTGGCGGGCAAACGCGACCAGCGCCAGATTCGCGGCGTTAAGCATCAATTCTATGGACATGAAAATCAAAATCGCATTCCGACGCAGCAGCACCCCCAGCGCACCCATCACAAATAAAACCGCGCTGAGCAGAACATACAAATCAATCGGTACAGGTGGTGATTCCAGCATAACTTTAATCCTGTGAACTTTCCCCGACAAGCGGTGTAGATGAAGTATTGGCTAAACGACGTTCCGCGCGTTTTTTGGGCGGGGCAACTGCATCACGGGTCAGCACAATTGCACCGACCATCGCCACCAGCAGCAGCAGCGCAATGACCTGAAACGGCAGCATGTAGGTGGTATATAGTTTCATACCGACGCTCGTTGGCCCGCCAAATGCCGGACGATTCTCGTTAGTAAAATGCAGCAAATCCGGCACCTGCCCCGGAATATTCCGTTGAATCGGCGGAGTCACCACGTACACCGTTGTGGTATTGCCTTTAAAATCCATTTTTTCGGGACGGTGCATCACCGCACCCGCGCCGTACAAAGCAAACTGGCGTTCGCCTTCGCGCAGCACAACAGTTTCCGATACTTCGCCAAATTCCAGGCTTTCCACGACCACACGCGGCTCTGAATCCGATCGGGTGATGTCGGCGAGTTCCACAGGGCCATATCCCGGAGCAGCATGAACCAACTGCACGTTAGTTTCATATTTGTGTTCAACGGTTTCAAGGTCTTTGGGCAGGGGCAAAATGGCATACCCTTCCTCCGTAGGCAGCAGAATCAGGGCTACCGTCTGGTTATCTTCCAGAGTCAGCTTATCCGCTTCTACCAGTGAAATCGGCTGGCTTTCTGCTTCCTCGTGTCCCTTAAAACGGATGGCATATTCCCCCGCAGGCAGTTCCACAAATTCGGAGGTCTCGCGGAATTCAACGTCCTCCGCCACCCGTTCATCATTGAGATACACATCAACACTTTCAAACTCCGGCACAGTATTGATGACCTGCACCATTGGTTTAAGCGGTTCGGGGTCAGAGGCCGAAATATTGGATTCGATGATAAAGTATCCGGCCAGCGCCAGAAAAACCATCGTCAGCGCCACCGCCGCCCGTGTCAGCCAGGGGAAACGTGGAATCGCCTCCTGTGCCAACCGTTCCGCCCCCAGCAGCATAATCACAAACATAAAAAGCACCATAATTGCGCCTGCGTACACCGTTACCTGTACCATTGCCAGGAACGCCGCGTTGAGCATCAGGTACAAAAAGGCCACACACGCAAAATTAAGAATCAGAAAAAGGGCGCTGTGTACCGCATTTTCGCTCATAAGCATCATGGCAGCCGCAGCAATCGCTACGCCTCCCACAATGAAAAAAAGGATTAACTCAACTGTTGTTTCCATACCAGTTTCTACCGTTTTTCAACCTGTGCAGTTTATCTCAAATGCACGTTACATCCAAAAAAAAGCGGAATTTTCATCCGCTTTTTCATCGGGTTTGTCCTTATTTGGGATTTTCCATATCGGGTATGGCGCGGTCAAACTTGCCCGGTTCGACCTGTTGTGGTGTTCCCGGTGTGCCTGCTGGCGGGGGGTCAATCAGCATATCTTTGGTATAAATCGTATCCCGCCGATCCGTAAATGACAGACGATATTCATGTTCCAGCACAATCGCTTCTGTCGGGCAGGCATCTTCGCAGTAGCCGCAAAAAATACACCGAATCATATTGATTTCATACGTTTTGGCGTACCGTTCACCGGGGCTGTAGCGTTCTTCGTCGCTGTTTTCCGCCGCTTCTACCCAGATCGCATCCGCAGGGCAGGCCGCCGCACATAACGCGCAGCCGATACACTTTTCCAGCCCATTATCATAGCGTTTCAGCGCATGTTTGCCCTTGTAACGTTCCCGGACAGGGCGTTCTACTTCCGGGAAAGAGATGGTCACGGGTTCTTCAAAGAGGTGTTTAACAAC
This sequence comes from uncultured Anaerolineae bacterium, assembly GCA_964557285.1. Classification (GTDB taxonomy): domain Bacteria; phylum Chloroflexota; class Anaerolineae; order Aggregatilineales; family J027; genus SB15. Next base: position 2,480 of record CAZKZS010000091.1, read on the forward strand.
CGTTCCCAGTCCTTTGAGAATACTCATGATTTTGTTGCTTTCTCCTCACCACCACCTAAACCAGCCGCCAGATTCGAGATTACATCTATCGTGTATCGGAACAGCAAAAACGGCGCAGCTAACAGGCTGCCTATGAGATACAGCACAAACCTTCCGGCGCTGCGGTCTGTCAGGTCGATTTCTTTTTCATCTCCCGCCATCACCGCACGGGTATCCGGTGTTTCGCGCCCGAAAAGCATCATTCCTATCGCCATCAGGACAAACAGCACCACTGCCGCACCTGCGTAGATCGTCGTATTGCCATATTCTTCAACCAGCACAATCGTGACACCCGTCCAGGCCACCGCCAGCAGCGAAAGCGGCAACATGACTTTCCAGCCCAGTGACATCAGCACATCGTAGCGCACACGGGGCAGGGTCGCCCGTATCCAGATGAGGAAAGACAGCAGTGCAATCACCTTCAGGATTAACCACACCGGCCCCAACAACGGCACCTGGTCAGCGAGAATAAAGTGATACCCGCCCAGGAACATGCTGGAAAAAATCACGCTGATGCCGATCATGTTGATGTATTCGGCCATAAAAAACAGGGCAAATTTCATGCCACTGTATTCAGTCATATGCCCCGCCACCAGTTCCTGCTCTGCTTCTGGCAGGTCAAAGGGGGCGCGGTTGATTTCGGCAATCAGCGCGATTAGCATAATCACCGCCGCCAGGGGATTGCGGAAAATATTCCAGTTAAAAATCAGGTTTCCGGCCTGCGAGTCGATGATGTCAGCCACACTCAGCGAACCCGCAATCATGGCCGGCACGACAAACGACGCTCCCAGACTCAACTCGTAGCTAATCATGGAAGCAGCAGACCGCAGCGACCCCAGCATGGCGTATTTATTGGCGCTTGCCCATCCTGCCATTGTAATGCCATAAACGGAAATGCTGGCAACGGAGGTAATCCACAGCACGCCCACGTTGACATCCACCAGTCCCTGATTGACACGATACCAATTTCCATCAAACCAGGGAATCACCAGAGGCCCCCCCAGAGGCACAACTGCCAGAATAATCATCGCCGGAATCACTTTGATGACAGGCGCAATCCAGTACACTACCCTGTCGGCCTCTGTCGGGGTCACATCCTCCTTAAAGATGAGTTTTATCCCATCAGCCACAGGCTGTAATAACCCCTGCGGGCCAGCACGATTGGGGCCAACACGCTGCTGTAACCAGGCAATCAGACGCCGTTCCAGCACGGTAGTATACGCAAAGCCAGTCAGCAGCACCAAAAAGACGATCAGCGAACTGGCAACCGCATGGACAGCCACACAGGTGTTGTTGGTGCTGCACTCCACTACTTTACTGGGGTCAGGTCCGGTAATCAGTAAATCCTGGAGGAAATTGAGAATATCTTCCATATTATTTTTCTACCTCAACTGCTGTTGGTGCGGTAGGAATGGGTTCACGAGTCAGATTGACGGGGACAAGGACAACCCCTTCTGGCGCTCGACTATCCACTTTAGCAATCACCTGAACGCGGTGGTTGCCAAATCGCAGGGTTACGGTATCCCCCTCGATGACTTTGAGCGCTGCCGCATCAGCGCGGTTAAATTCCGCATACGGCATAGGAATCCGATGGTGCATCAGCTCGCTGGCTAAAAATTCAGGGCTGCGGTCATACAAACGGCGCACCGGAACAGCCAGCAGGCCATTTTTTACTGCCGATGATTCTACCGTCACAGGTTTGAGAGTCAGCCGTTTGCCCACGCTTTCAGCCTCTACAGGCCACTGCACCCCCAACCCACCATCATTCCGGTAAGCTGTTCCGCCATAATACAAGTCGTCGCCACCAACATCCGGGAACTGCCGTTCGTTCCATGCCAGATTTTTGTAACTCATGTTGGCGTAACGCGGCACCCCTTTAACAATTTCATTCATCACGGCGGCGGCCGATACTTTGACCTTAATAGCAGGGTCAATCAGGTTGCTGACCTGAGCAAACATTTTCCAGTCGGGGCGGGTATCGCCAATCACGCCCTGCCCCGCATAAAAACGCTGTACCCGACGCTCACCACTGGTAAACGTCCCATCCCGTTCCGGCACACTCTGGCGCGGCAGGACGACATGAGCCATCGCAGTGGTAGCGGTTTCAAAAAGGGAGGTCGCAACGATAAAATTCGCGCTGGCGAGCCGTGTTCTGGCTAACGGGTCTGTGCCTACCGGATCAGCCCCGGCGAGAATCACCACCGATTGACTCAGGGCTTCGGCGGTGGCTTCAGCACTGTACCCTAAGTCAAATGCGCCCTGGGTATTGGCGCCCGGCCATACCGGAATCAGCCCGTTATTGGGGCGGCCTGGATGTCCGGTTAAAATCAGGAGATTGGCGGCTGCCTGCATGACGCTGCCTTGCTGTGCCAGGGATAATCCTTCGTGGCCGACAAACACAACCACATTTTCCGCGCCTGTAAGCATTGTAGCGGCTTCTGCGTATCCGGGATGGTCGCCCGAATAAGAGCCATTTCTGATGTCGTGATATCCTTCAGCGCGGGACTCGTCAAAAATATAACCTTCGCTGTTGATGACCGCACCCGCCAGTTGATGAAGGGCGCTGGCGGTTTCCCCATAGCTATGCCGCAAAATGCAGGCCGCATACTTATCCAGTTTGGTGGGGCGGGCGGTTAATAACATCAATTTAGCGCCCCGGTCACATGCCTGTTTGGTACGCAAAAACCAGACAGGGGCTTCTTCTTCAAGGTCAGAAGCGACAACGACAATGGTTGTGCCTTTGCCCATGTCCTTAAAGTTGGTACCGTTTGCCACCCCGACCTGAGCAACTATGTCTGCACCTGTCATGGTGGCAGGCCAGACTCCCAGTTTGCTGCCGCCTGTTACTTCCACAAGCTGACGCAGTTCCCACAGGTCTTCGTTGGAAAGCATGGGGCCGGCTATTGCCCCCACGCTGCCACCGCTTTTCTTCAGGACTTCAGCAATCGTATTGAGTGCCTCATTCCATGATACTTCTTCCAGTGTACCATCGTCGCGGCGCACCATAGGCGTTTTGAGGCGATGTTCTGCCCGGCTGTGGTGATGCCCAAAGCGGGTTTTATCCGAAATCCAGATTTCATTAACATATTCGTTCTGGCGTGGCATGACCCGTTTAATAATCGTGATGCCGCCGGAATCGCGGTCAAGGCGGGTGCTGAGGGTAATGTTTGCACCTTCCGGCCCGTAGGGGTCAAGGCTGGGGACTTCATTCAGTTCCCAGGGACGCGCCGCAAACCGGAAATCGGCAGTAGTCAGCGCACCCACCGGACAAATGTCGGTGGTATTGCCGCTAAAATAGGTATCAAAGGGCGGGTCGGAAAGAGTCACAATCTGCAAACTGCGTCCGCGTTCATGGAAACCCAGCACCGGATCGCCCACGATTTCATCACAAAAACGGGTGCATCGGGCGCATTGAATACAACGTTCCCGGTCAAGGAAAATTAATTCTCCCAGAGGGACATGTTTCGCCAGATGCAGTTTATTTTCGTAATCAAACCGTGAAACCCCTGCTCCATGCCGCAGCGTCAGGTTTTGCAGGGGACACTCGCCGCCCTTGTCACAAATGGGGCAGTCCAGGGGATGGCTGGTCAGCAAAAACTCAATCACATCATCCCGCGCATCCTGAACTTTAGGAGTCGCCGTGCGAACGGCCAAGCCATGAGTCACCAGCGTGGTGCAGGCGGTTTGTAATTTAGGAAACCACATCACTTCGGGGCTGCCATCTGCCCCATATTTAATGTCATTGGTCTGGCGGTCAATAGAATTGCCAATTTCGACCAGACACATCCGGCACATGCCCACCGGATTCATTTTGGGATGGTAACAAAAAACGGGGATGTCGTTATTCGCGTAATATTTAGCGGCATCCACCAGATTCATCCCTTTAGGGACTTGATAGGCCTGCCCATCAACAAAAAGGGTTACGAGTTCAACTTCTTTCGGCATCGTCAACCGATCCTAAATCTGTCTTACGGGAATATTGACCAAGCAGCACCAGACGCTGCTCAGCCCGGTCAAGATACGACTGGTAAATATAGCCCCAATCACTTGTTTCTAATGCCTGAACTGCCAGGTCGCAGACCCGAATAAAATCCGCCTGCGCCTGCTGGAAACTGCCCTGCTCAAACCAGTATTCCCCGCGCAGCAAATAATTCACTGGAGCGTCGGGATGGCGTTCAATGGCTGAGTCCAGCACGTACAGTCGATCCATGTTAATCTGCGGCAGTAGCAACTTTAACGGGTTTTTGCGCCCCGCTTTTTACATAGGCTTCATATTCGGAACGGAAATGTTTAATTGTACTCAGCACGGGATTGGCGGCAAAATCGCCCAGCGCACAAATTGTAACACCCTGCATATTGGCTGCCACATCTGCCAGCAAATCAATATGTTTAAGCGTTGCTTTGCCCTGAATCAGGTCCTGCATGACCTTATACAGCCAGTATGTGCCTTCCCGACAGGGGGTACATTTGCCGCAGCTTTCATGTTTGAAAAAGCGTGCCATTTTCAGGGCAGCCCACACCATATTGGTGTCTTCATCCATGATAATCACGGAAGCCGACCCCAGAACGGTATCAATCGCGGCCACATCCTCATACGTTAGGGGGGTATCCAGCACCTTATCTGTGGCGGGAACGACCGGCCCCGACGCCCCTGAAGGTAAAATCGCTTTGCATTTTTTGCCGTTTCGCATCCCGCCCGCCGCTTCAATCAACTGGCGGAAGGTGATGCCCAGAGGAAATTCATAATTCCCGGGGTTGGTCACATGCCCACTGACGCAGAAAATTTTGGTGCCGGGGCTTTTTTCCGTCCCAATTTGTTTATAAGCTGCCGCACCGTTGCGAAGAATCCAGGGGACATTTGCCAGGGTTTCGACATTGTTTACAACGGTGGGTTCATAGTACAGACCACCGCCGACCTGTGCCGGAAACGGCGGACGTACACGCGGCTGGCCGAGTAAGCCCTGTAAGCTGTTCAGTAGGGCGGTTTCTTCGCCGCAGATATATGCCCCTGCACCTAGATGGGTGTAACATTCACACGACCAGTCTGTGCCGAGGATATTCTGACCGATATAGCCTTTTTGACGTGCCTGTTCGATGCACTTATCAAGATCGGCGGCAATATCCCAAAATTCCCCACGCAGGTAAATATACACGGCACGCGCTTTGATGGCATAAGCCGCAATCATCGCACCTTCAATCACCTGATGGGGGTTGTACTCCATCAATTCGCGGTCTTTAAAAGTGCCGGGTTCGCTTTCGTCAGCGTTCACGACCACATATTTGACCGGATAATCTTTGGGAATAAAACTCCACTTCATCCCCGTAGAAAACCCTGCGCCGCCGCGTCCGCGCAGGCCGGAATCTTTGACCAGTTGAATCACCTGTTCTGAGGTATAGTCCCGAACGGCTTTTTGCAGCCCTTCGTATCCGCCGTTGTTTAGATAAACATCAAATTCCCGAATATCGGGGATGTCTCTACTGCGTAACAGGATAGGTTCCATGTATTTCACCTGTTGTTATC
>CAZKZS010000091.1:8049-15690 GCA_964557285.1 uncultured Anaerolineae bacterium
CGCAAAAAAAATAAGACTAAATCCGACAAAGGCCATCTGTGGGCCGACGACCAACCCTAATGTGAGTGCATATCCTGCCCCGTATCCTGCTGCCGCCATCATTAAAAGCAGAAAAAAACGGCGACGGCGGAATAGCAGGACAAACATCGTGATAATAATTTGCATTAAGGCTACATACACCAGCCCGTCAAAAATACGAAACAGCAAATCACCGGATTGACGTTCTGCTGTATCTTTCCCAAGCAGACGTTCTTGATGTGAAACCGTATACCCCGGACGGGGATTCGCGCCATCCGGCGGCCAGGGGCCCGCCACCAGCGCCAGAATGATCAGAGCCGTCCCCACAGCCGATAGCGGCAGGCTACCCGTTCTCACGCTGTTTGGCTTCTGCCCGCCACTCCTCGATTTTAGCTTTCATTTTTTCCATATCCAGGTTTTCCATAAAATGGAAATTACACTGTAACATGGGCGCTTTATCACAGGCCGCCAGACACATCACATGTTCCGCCGTAAAGAGTCCATCCGGCGTCGTTTCCCCATCCTCAATACCCAGATAGGCTAATAAGTCTGCGAAAAATTCATCTGCACCCCGCAGCGCACAGGGCAAATCGGTACACACTTGCAGCCAGTATTTGCCTTTTTTGTACCCCTTTTCGTCATTCTCCCAGTACATGGTGTAAAATCCCGCAATGGATTTCACCTCTGTCGGATCAAGGTCGCACAGGTCGGCTACTTCCCGCAGGGAGGATTCATCCAGCCCGCCGTATTCTTCCTGAGCGATATACAGAAGTGGCATGACGGTAGAGCGTAAATCGGGGTATTTGGAACGAATTTTAGCGATTCTTTCTGCGTACTTTTCTGCCAGCACGGTCTTTGTCCTATCGGTCACAGTCACCTAATACAATATCCACGCCGCCAATAATAGCGACTAAATCCGCAAGCATATACCCTTTTGCCATCTGCCTCAATGCGCCAATATGTACAAAAGACGGCGTGCGGAAGTGGACACGCATCGGCTTGGAAGAACCATCACTGACCAGAAAGCAGCCCAGTTCACCACGCGGGCTTTCTACAGCAACATAGACTTCACCTTTGGGCGGGCGGAAACCTTCTGTCCACAGCTTGAAATGATGAATCACGGCTTCCATGCTGCGTCCAAGTTCAGCACGGGGCGGTGGCACATACTTCCGGTTATCTGACCGGAACGGTCCTTTTTCTTTCGCCAGTTTATCCAGCCCCTGACGGATGATTCGTAAGCTCTGGCGCATTTCGCCCATCCGCACCAGGTAGCGGTCATAGACATCCCCGTGCTGCCCTAAGGGAACATCAAATTCAAATTCATCATATAGGGAGTACGGCTGTGCTTTACGAATATCCCAGTTCACACCGGATGCTCGGAGGGTTGCCCCCGAAAGCCCATAGTTCACCGCTTCCTCTGCCGACATGAAGCCGATGCCCTGTGTGCGTTCCATAAACATACGGTTGCCCGTCAGCAGCGACTCGTAATCGTCGATTCGGTGCGGAAAGTCTTCCAGAAGTGCTTCTACAGCCGGAACAAATTCTTCTGGCAAATCGCGCCACAGCCCACCCGGACGAATGTAGCTGCTCATCATGCGCTGCCCGCCGCACATTTCGTAAATATCGAGAATACGTTCTCGCTCGCGGAAGCAGTAAATCATGGTGCTGGTCACACCCAGGTCAAGCCCGTGAATCCCCAGCCATACCAGATGGCTGTTCAGGCGGGTGAGTTCGGCCAGAATCACACGGGCAATCGCGGCGCGACGCGGCACATCCAGGTCAAACAGCTTTTCCATCGCCAGACAGTACACCAGATTATTTCCCATCGGATTGAGATAATCGGTGCGGTCAGTCATCACGAGGGCTTTTTCGTAGGTTTTAAACTCCATATTTTTTTCAATGCCGGTATGGAGATAACCCACATCCGGGATGCAGGTCACAACTTCTTCGCCGTCCAGTTCCAGCAGCAGACGCAGTACACCGTGTGTACTGGGGTGCTGCGGTCCCATATTCAGGAGCATGGTTTCGCCCGAAAGCGCACGGTCAGTCACCAGACCTTTCAGGTCTTCAACCGAGCCTTCCCAGGCTGCAAATTGTTCACGGGTTGCCATGCTCACTCCTTCGCATAGGGTTTATGCTTATTGACTTCATCAATGTTGAATGAGAACTGAACCATTTCGTATCCCAGAGGATAATCCTTGCGTCCGGGGTGGCCTTCCCAGTCTTCGGAGTTCAAAATGCGGCGCAAATCGGGATGGCCTTTGAAGGGAACACCATACATATCATAGGCTTCCCGTTCTTCCCAGTTGGCCGATTCCCAGATCGGGGTAATGCTGGGAACGGGTTCATCTCCATCCGTCCACAGGACTTTGAGCCGCAGCCGACGGTTATACCGCATACTTAGCAGGTGATAGGCCAGCCCAATACGCGGCTCTTGAGGGTAATAATCGACGCCAGCGATGTCCGAAAGAAATTTGTATTCCAGTCCAGGGGTATCGTGGAGGAAGCGAGCTACCTCTGCAATTTTCTGAGCATCAACAATAACGGTGATTTCTCCCCGGAAGGGCGGTGTCTCTTGCACCGCCTCGCCGAAGTGTTCTTTTAATGCGGTTACGGGATCAATGACACTCATGCTTTTTTCGCCCACTCATTCCAGTCCATTTCCTTCACTTTTTCGTGAAGGGTCATGATGCCGTGTACTAACTGCTCAGGGCGCGGGGGACAGCCAGCCACATAAATATCCACTGGCACAATTTCATCAACGCCCTGCACGATGGCATAGTTGTTAAAAACCCCGCCGCACGAAGCGCAGTCCCCCATCGCAATCACCCATTTGGGGTTGGGCATCTGGTCATAAAGCTGACGCAGCACCGGCGCCATTTTGCGGGCAACCCGTCCGGCCACAATCATCAGGTCGGACTGGCGCGGGCTGGGACGCATTAACTCCATCCCAAAACGCGACAGGTCATAATGTCCGGCCTGGGTACTCATCATTTCAATCGCGCAGCAGGCCAGCCCAAACAGCATCGGCCACATGGCGCGGGTACGACCCCAATTGACGGCCTGTTCCAGCGTGGTTGTCACCACCCCAAACTGACCGAGTTTTTCACTTACTCCCATTCCAAACCTCCAACCAGCCATTCATAAGCAAAACCGACTGTTAAGATAAAGAAGAATACTCCCATCACGACCAGCCCATAGATGCTCAGGTCGCGCACGACAACAGCAAACGGCAGCAAAAAGATGACTTCAATATCAAACAGCACAAATAGAATGGCAATGCGGTAAAATTTGACGGGAATCCGGCGTACCGCCGGCCCCAGAGGGCGCATCCCGCTTTCATAGGGAGCAAGCAGACGGTGAGTCGGCTTGAAGGGCCCCATCAATCGGGATAAAAAAACAACGAGAACAGCAACTAAAACAGCAATCGTCAGCAGGGCTGCGATTGGGGCATATTCGGATAGCACTCTTGGCCTCGTTTGTTACAAATAGCGCAATCAATTGTGTAGAGATTAACACACCGCGCTAAGCGCTGTCAAACTTGAATTTAACAAAATGAAGCCCAATTTTAAAGAAGGTTTTTTACATTATTTATGGAGAAAAATCGCTTTGACATCCATCTTGCGGCGGCATACAATTTAAACAAAGTTAAAGGTCAAAGATGATGGCACGCATTGGTCAAGTGATAGGACTGTTGGCCTTCGGTATCGGCGTTGGGATAGCGATTGTCTACTGGTTGAAGCAGCAGGAAGACGCCTTCCAGCAGCAGGTACGCCAGCAGCGCCCCACCCCTCCTCCCAAGCCCGCCCCTCCACAGGAAACACAAATTATTCTTTCCCAAAAAACACTTGATCAGGCGGCTTCCGGCGATGATCTAACCCGTATTAACGGGATTGGCCCCAAAACTGCCGAAGCGCTGCGGGCTGTTGGCATTACTTCTTTTGCCGGGCTTGCCGGCGCCTCCTCACAGGAGCTTTATGAAAAACTCAAAGGGCTGCGCGGGCTGACTGAGGAAAAAATTTCCGACTGGATGCAGCAGGCAGCAGGATTAAGCGCTTGACACGTCCTACCAACATCACACTTAACAAAACGACAGGTCATCTTATTATTGACTGGTCAGATGGTCAACACTGTGAATATCCCCTGAGCCACCTGCGCGAGGCGTGTCCATGTGTGGAGTGCCGGGGCGGACATCAAAATATGGGGTTAGATAAAGCGCCAGACGATATTTTAACCCTGCGCCCCAAACGTTCCTACGGAGTAGACAGCCTTGAAGTCGTTGGGAACTATGCTCTACAATTCACCTGGGACGATGGACATCATACGGGGATTTATACGTGGGAGTATTTGCTCCGTTTGTGTCCGGGCAGGGAATAAGACCCTTTAAATCGGAATGAATCAAGTTCCGTTGCCGCCTGCAACGGAATTTGTGTTTAATTACGAGGAAGGTCAGAAAAGTGAAAGAGGACTACCAAAACTATCTGGCAAAAATTCTGCTGGATTCTGACACGTTACAGGCACGAGTCGCAGAATTGGGCGGCCAGATTTCGGATGAGTATCGCGGTAAGGGCGATTTAATTTTGCTGTGTATCCTGAAGGGCGGGGTCATGTTCATGGTTGACCTGATGCGCCACATTACCATCCCACACACCATTGATTTTATGGCTGTTTCCAGCTATGGCTCAGGGACACGTCAAAGTACAGGCCATGTCCGGATTCTCATGGATATGTCCGCCGATATTTCAGACAAGCATGTTTTGATTATCGAGGACATCATTGATAGTGGACATACGCTGGCGTATATCGTGCCACAGCTAGAAGCCAGAGGGCCGAAATCGGTCAAAATTTGTACCCTGCTTAGCAAGCCCAGCCGCCGCGAAGTCGATGTGCCGGTAGAGTATTTAGGATTCGAGATACCCAACGAGTTTGTTTTTGGGTATGGGCTTGATCTGGATGAACGTTTCCGTAATTTGCCCTTTGTTGGTGTAGTGGATTTGGATAAATACAAACCCTAAAACAGGGAACGCGGCTGTGGCAGTTCAGTCAAATGTTCGACCTTTGCCACGCATAATACACCCGCCATCCCGAAAGCCAGAATACCGTTGTCGGTAATGTCCAGGGCGGAAATGGGCGCTGCCGCCGCCGGAATACTGGTAAAAAGTTGCAGTTTCCGTGCGGTGGTAATTAAATCAACGGCGTGCTGCTGCCGCACGGGAATCAGGTCATGGTTATACAGCCGGATGAGTTGATAATCCGCGTCGCCTACCGCCAGCCAGCTACCGCCGGGAGACAGGGCGGCTGAACCAATCGTATAGTGCAGGTCACACTGGCGAAGAATCGTTCCGGCGGTATTCACCAGATAGATTTTTTCCGGGTAAATCAGCACCATTTCATTCCCCCCCGCCTTAATGAAAATACGGGTGGGAGTATCGTCCAGATGAATCTGACTGACTCGTGTCTGCTGCTGGTATACATACAGCACGGCATCATCGGTCACAGCCGCAATCGTACCGAGGTCACGGTCTAAATCCACGGCTGCCACTGTTTTTGGGGAAGGAATGTCCAGCGGCAGGCGCTGGTCATCAATTTCCAGTGTCAGACCCGTATCCTGAATCAGCCGTAAACTCCCATCCAGAGTGGTATAAAGCCGGCTAGTCGGAAAATCGACCACGGGCAGAAACATCCCATTGGGCGCTTTAAGTTGATTCAGCCCTTCACGGTATGCTTCCGGCGTGTTTTTGCCAGTTATATCAAAATCCACCATCAAATCCTGATAGTGAGCGCCACTTTTAAGGTCATAAAACCGGATTTTTTGTCGGGTTTCGCTGACCGCCAGTTGAGCAGGTTTGCCCGGTAGAATATCAATGCGACGAAGGGGCTGGGACGTGAGGTATAACTGCCAGTGGAGCGCCATGTTTCCTACTCCGGCTTAATGGTCAGTGTACCATCAGGCAGATTCACATTAAGTTCAACCTGAAATTCCAGCAGGCCGCCGCGTGATTCAATATCCCCGCCCTGTACGGATACATAGTCGTTCACATTCAATTCCCGGTTTTCCGGTGCGCCGGAAATTCGCATGGCAATTTGCGGCGGAATTACAATCAGCAGATTGCCATTGTTAATGCTTACATCTCCAATGACAACGCTGTTCAAGGGCATATACAAATCAATATCACCGGAGTCATTGGTGATATTAAACCGGGGTACATCAATCTGCCGCAAATCCAGCGTCACCAGCCCTTTTTTGTTGGCGAATTTTAAATCCTGCACCGGAATCCCAATCGGCAGATAGATTTCTAACTGCCCGCGCCCCACGTCCCGCAAATTGGGGATGCTGTCGGGACGCTTTTCCGTCACCGTAAAATGGACAACGGACTGCTCATCTTCCTGAACGGAAACCTCAAGGTGGCTTTCCCGGCTGCCTGTAAATTTAGCTCCAATGGAACGTGGTTCGGACGTTTCTTCCTGGGTGTAGGGACGAAAAATGACGGTGGCATCCAGCGCAGAAACATCTACGACTACACCCTGAATATGTTCCCCAAGGGGAATCGGGTTGAGAATTTCTGTATAGTCCTGGCGCATGTCATCAGACCGAATCCGGTAGGCATACCAGATGAGTCCGGCCAGCAGCGCCAGCGAAAGTAACAGCGCCAGCCAGTTGCCGAAGCGTATCCGGTCAATTAAAAGCGCATTCAGGCCAAAAATAATCAACAAAATCGGCCAGGAGCGCTCCATCAAATCGCCTATGTTTTCGGGCAGCACATCGGTTGCCAGCAGATACATCAGCACCCCGACCACGATAATTAGAAGCGGCCAGAGCAGGTTACGACGGGTGGTACTCATGCCCGCCTCCTGACCTGCTGTGCCAGCAGTACCAACCCCAAGCCGACAATCACAAAAGTCAGCAGCAAATCGCCGCGCTGCCCCTGCAAAACCCCCAGGGTTACGGCCAGAATGATGATTCCCAGAAAAATAATCCCACTACCCAGCACAATCAGGGTTTCCGCCCGTGCCTGCCCCGGTTTTAAAGGGTTGCCAGGCGGAAGTTCATCAATGGTCTGGGGGGGAATTGCCAGCCACAAAATAAGATACAGAATCACACTGACCAGGGGGGAAAAAAAGGTAAAAATGATAAAAGCGGCCCGTACCCACCAGGCATTAATCCCCAGGTACACCCCCAGCCCGCCGCACACCCCCCCGAAGGTACGGTCTATCAGGTTTCTTGAAAGTCGACGCAATATATTCACCCTGCCAGAAATATGCTACAAATTAATTCTAGTGAGAACAGGAAAAAATGCGATGTCATTGACCCTTTTACCCGCTACCGATGTCCGTTTTGCGGATTTTGTCAGCGCTTTTAACACCGCCTATCAGGATTATATTGTGCCGCTTCAAATGGATGTTGACCAGATGCGCCAGTTGGTCAGACGGGAAGCTGTTGATTTGAGCGCGTCGCGGGTGGTGATCGTCGATGATGAAATTGTAGCCATGGCAATGCTCGCCAAACGCGAAAATCAGGGGTGGATTGGTGGCGTGGGAGTAATTCCCGACCAGCGCGGCAAAGGCATCGGCAGGATTTTGATGCAGGAAATCATTAACGTTGCATGGGACGATGGGTTAGAG
>CAZKZS010000092.1:0-15473 GCA_964557285.1 uncultured Anaerolineae bacterium
GCCGTTATTTTATTCGTGGTCTGCTGGCTGGCTCTGTAAAGGGTTAAAAATAAAAACGGTGTGTCTGTGGTTGGACACACCGTTTTAGGGTGCAGTTATTTTGCGCTTAATTCTGCCAGACGGGTTTGAGCATCCTGTAAATCGGCCAACCCCTCCTGAGCCGTGGTCAGCCAGGGGACAAACTTCGTCGCGTCCACCAGCGTTTTATCCGGCCCGCAGCCAACAATCCAGGCTGCCCGCGCCCGATTCAACTGTCGCAGCGCCGCGTTGATGTCCCGTACAATTTCCACGAGTTCCGGCACGAGTTCATAATCCCGACGGGCAGGTGTATAGGATTTGAGATAGGGGATTTCTGGCCCGCAGGCGATAAAGGGGTCAGCATCTGTACCCAGGCTAAGAACAAACACCAGTTCATTCACCGCAGGCAGGTATTTCGCCAGATGTGCCTGCGCCCGATCAACCACTGCACGCTGTTCCAGCGACGGCGCTCCCCCCGGCACGGGCAAATTGGTTCCCGAACCCGGCTGCCCACTGACCGCTACAGTACGAATATCCCCCAGCACAATTACCGCGTACAGTTCAACCCATCCTTCCTGCCCATTGAAGGAGATTTTGCCCCACGAACGTGATGAGTCGACTTCGGTCACAGTCACCCGCACCCCCGGGTCAATCGTTCCTAGCAGCACCGAATTAAAATCCGGCTGCTGGCGCACATTTATCACAGCACCATTGCCATACACCACCAGCGTACCGTTTTGAACAATCGTGCCATCCGGTGCGGAACTTTGTCCCACGTTGGCGGGCGTGTTCGGGTCACTGCCATCGGTCACGGGCAGCAGGGAAAGATCGCCGTTGGCAGAAATGTACGCCGTGCTAACCCACCCGACGACCCCCTTATAGGCCACCTGAAGCCACGAGCCGTCCCCGTTGCGTCCAATCACCTGAAGCGTGGTGTTGACGGGAGCCGTTTGTAACTTTGCTCCACTGGTCGAAGGCAGGGAACGGATATTCAGTTCCGCCGTAGTCACCACAAAAGCCGGTGCTTCCTGCCGCGCCACCACAGGCACAGCCAGGCTCAGCACGACCAGAAGGATAAGCAAACATGATTTCATAAAAATTACTCCTCAAATCGCCCACATGGTACACGATACAGGTCGGTTTTGCCACCACGCATCCCCCACTCTTGAGGGGTTTTGTCCCTGCAAGAGCAAAAACCCAGTAGAATCAAAGGTGGATGTAGGAGAAACTCATGAACATCTTTTTAAGCTTATTAGGCTTCCTGCTGGGCATTAGCGCGGCAGGCTTGATTTTTAGTTCGTTTCGCGCTCGCCGTCCCACGTCCCTTCGGCCTATGGGGGTTGGATTGGGCATCGCCAGCCTCGTATTGATGGTTCTGGGCGCGAGTCTGGTATCGGTTGCCCCGAATGAACGGATGGTCATTTTTAATCGGGTGTCCGGCGATCTGGGTGAGCCGCGCGGCCCCGGCCTGCGATTGATTAACCCACTGACCACCAGCTATAAAATTTACGATGTCTCACGCCAGACCTATACCATGAGCGCGGTAATTTTAGAGGGTGAACTCCCCACGGATGACGCGATTCCGGCGCGAACTTCCGACGGGCAGGAAGTGTACATCGACATTACTATCATCTATGCCATCGACCCGGAAAACATCAACGAGCTGCATAAAAAGTGGCCGAATGAACGCTATCGGTCCGAACTCATTCGCCCGATGATGCGGAGCGTGGTTCGAGATGTCGTGAGTGAGTTTCCGGTGGAAAGTGTGTATCAGGAACGTGCTACCATTGATGAACAAATCACAGCCATCATTCAAAGGCAGATGGAAAGCGAAGGCTTACAACTGGTGGATGTGCTGGTGCGGAATGTCACTTTTACGGACGAATACGCGCAGGCGATTGAAAATGCACAGGTGGCCGAAGTCCGTATCCGCGAAGAAGAATTTCGGATTCAGGAAGTCGAAAAACAGGCCAAACAGGAAGAAGCCCGCGCCGAAGGGGTTGCCAATGCGCGAGTGATTGAGGCCGAAGGTGAAGCGACTGCTCTGCAACTCATCGCCGATGTGATTGAGGACAACCCCGCCCTGCTGCAATATCAGTATGTGGTGAGTTTAAGCGACAACGTGCAGATTATGGCGCTGCCTGCCAACAGCCCGTATATTTTTGACCTGCAATCGCTGACACCACCCACACAGATTCCGGCAGAAAGCGGCCAGTAAAGTCAGTAGGGATAATATAATTGGTAGGGACACGGCAGTGCCGTGTCCCTCCAGGACGCCCCTTGCCCGCGTTCGCGTCCCCATTGCATGGCTCAGGGGCAGGCATCGCTCACAAGGGTCGCTTGTCCCTGTTTACCCCGGCCCCGTGTAAAAAATGCGTGCGCCATCCGGCACAATACCGTTAGCGTATTTTTCCTTAAAATGCTCTCTGGTGGCGTCCTCACCAATAATCACGCTGCGGCCAATGACCACGCCCGCCGGAATATCTGCGTTTTTGCCCACGGTCGTTAAGCCCAGGTTGCCGGGGGTATAGTCGGAACGTCCCACACGGGCGCGGTGGCCGACATTGACCTGTTTATCCAGCACGCAGTGTTCCACAATTGCGCCGCCTTCGATTACGCTGTCTGTCAGCACAATGCTGTCCCGCACCACTGCATCCGGCCCCACATACACTCCTGGCGACAGCACACAGCGTTCTACCAGCGCACCTTCGGCCAGTTCAACGCCGTTGCACAGCATACTATCCACGATTCGCGCACCTCTGGCGACTTTCACGGGCGCACGTTCTTCGCTCTGGGTATGGATTACCCAATGGCGGTCATGCAGATTAATCGGGGGCGGGTCTTGCAGCAAATCCATATGGGCATTCCAGTACGCATCCACCGTTCCCACATCGACCCAATAATCGCCAAACGGATAGGCATAAACTTTCATGCCTTTGGCAATCATATTCGGAATGATATTTTTGCCAAAATCATGCTCAGAAGTTGGGTTTTTATCATCTTCCATGAGCAGATTAACCAGCACTTTTGTCTTAAACACGTAAATGCCCATGTTGGCGAGATTGCCGGGTGGATTTTTGGGTTTTTCCAGAAATTCCCGCACTGTTAAATCATCATTGGTGAACATGATGCCAAACCGGGAGGCTTCCTCCCAGGGGACTTCGCGCACGCAGATGCTGACATCGGCATCCCGTTCGATGTGGTAAGCAATCAGTTCCTGATAATCCATTTTATAGATGTGGTCGCCGGAAAGCACCAGCGTATAATCCGGTTTGCCACGCTCAATAAAATTCAGGTTCTGGGTCAGCGCGTCGGCGGTGCCAGCGTACCAGTCGGTTGGATTCCGCCCTTTATACGGCTGCAAGAGTTGGATTCCCCCGCTTAAGGTGCGGTCTAAGTCCCAGGGGCGTCCCAGCCGGAGATGCTCGTTCAGGGAATGGGGACGATACTGAGTCAGCACCAGCACATCAAAAATATTAGAATTGACACAGTTGCTGAGTGGAAAATCAATAATGCGATATTTACCAGCAAAAGGCACGGCAGGCTTGGCGCGTTTCGACGTTAAGACTCCCAGGCGTGTTCCCTCGCCGCCTGCCAGAATGACCGCACGAATACCGGGCATAAGGTTTACTCCTACTTAACTTTGTTGATTCCAACCGACCCAAACATCAACATAGACCGGACGATGGTCTGAACCCTGCGCGTTGCCTCTCTGAATAACCTGCGCTGTTCCGGGGATCATCCGGCGGTGCATGGCCTCAGAGAGCAGAATATAATCCAATTGGCTGTACTCGCGTTTTTCTGACCAGTAATGTGTCCAGCGTTCTTTTTCAGGCAGTTCACTCAGCACATCATATAAACCCAGTTCCGGGTCTGCTAAAAGCGGCTTGAGCGTTTCGGCTTCCGGCGTGTCGTTAAAATCGCCCATCACCACAAATAAACCCTGTTTGGGGTTTGGGAAGCGGCGTTTAATCAACTGTCCGACCGCCATCGCCTGACGGGTGCGCCGTTCTGTTGCGTCACGCATGGCTTTTTCTCGTTTTTCGCCCTTCAGCGTGGGGTCAACAAATTTACTTTTCAGGTGGGTGACAAAAGCGGTAAAAACCGGAATGTAACTTTCGGGGTCTAAAATTTCGACCTCTAATAAATCTCTGGAAAAAATTTTTTCCTTACGCGGGTCGCCAAAATCCCGCAAAAACTGATAGGAAACCACCTGCCCCAGAGGTAAAACACTCGCCAGCCCCACCTGAATCCCGCGCGGGTCGTTGCCTTCAACCACGACGAGTTCTTCAAAGTGTTTGCCCAACTGCACCGTATTAAAATCGGCCAGCGCCCCTTTGTTTTCCACTTCTTGCAGCGCCATCACATCCGGTTTATCTTCGCGCAGCCGCGCCCCCAGATAGTACATTTGCATCAAATCTTTGGGTTTCGTGGTACGCGGTCCCCAGAAATCGTCACCGCGCTGATACGGGTCATCAAAGCGGTCATAAAAATTATTGACGTTATAAGTTCCTATTTTAATGCGGCGTACAGCCATAAGTGGAAAATCCCCCTAACATAGTCCAAGCTGGTTAAAAAATTCCCAGGCGTCCCCATCATCTGAGGAAATATGTACCTGCATTCCCAGTTTATTATTTAACACCTTTGCCACAAAACTCAAAAATTGATCTGGGTTCAGGAAAATACAATAACCCATCATTTTGTGGTTAATCATGCGGCTGCGGGAGAATATCTGTAAGATGTCCTCCGGGCAGGTGGTCATGTTGTCAAAATCCAGTACCATATGTAGAGGCATCATGGCGTAATCCAGCAGGCCCGCAATTTCTTCAAGCGCTTCTGCCGCTTCTTCGGATGTTAAGGCTTCCAGAAAGTACAGTTTCAGCAGGCGCGGGTTGTTTTTCCAGGGATAACTCAGTTCATAAGGCATGACTTTGACCTCTGACTAAGAGTATATCCATTATAGGGCAGTCCCCCAAAAACCCGATTCTTTAACAAGACATTAATCTTTCAGCAACAAATGATAAATTTAAGGAGACCATGCTAGAGTCTGGAAAGAAACGTGTACAGCAGGAGTCACTATGAGAAAAATTCTCTTAGCAGTGTTCATTCTGATACTGGCTGCTCTTCCTCTCACACCAGTGATAGCTCAGGAAGCCCCGATTGATTTACCTACACTCTACGAACAGGTTAGCCCATCCGTCGTTTATATTGAGGTGATTGGGAACAGTCCGGAAACCATTTCCCTCCCCAATGATGAGAATCATCCACAGGACTTTTTCTCGCGGGGACTGGGGTCAGGTTTTGTCTGGGATACCCAGGGTCATATTGTGACCAATTATCATGTTGTCGCAGATGCTGAACGTGTTGATGTGACGTTCTTTGATGGCACGTTTGCTCGTGCGGAAATTATCGGCCTTGACCCCGACAGCGACCTGGCGGTGATTAAAGTGGATGTCCCCGCCGATATTCTGAGACCGGTCACGCTGGCGGATTCAAGTACGCTGCGGGTTGGTGAACCCGTGATTGCGATTGGCAATCCCTTCGGGCAAAACTGGACGATGACGACGGGTATTGTCAGCGCCCTAGGACGGATTAACAGCGGCCTGACCGGATTTTCTATACCCGATATGATTCAAACAGACGCGGCCATTAATCCCGGCAATTCGGGCGGCCCCCTGCTTAATGCTCAGGGACAGGTCGTAGGAGTCAATGCCCAGATTCTTTCCGAGCAGCGTGCCAATTCGGGCGTCGGATTTGCCATTCCATCGAATACCGTGCAGCGTGTTGTGCCGGAACTCATTGCTGATGGTGAAGTGGATTATACATGGCTGGGGATTCAGGGCGGCAGTGTTTCACTGGATATTATCGAATTGATGGATTTAGACCCCACTGTGCGCGGAGTCGTGATTAGTAATGTGGTCGATGACGGGCCAGCGCAAAAAGCAGGGCTACAGGGGTCGGACGAACGGGTTGAACTTAATGGGCTGGTGTACGGAGTTGGCGGCGATATTATTACCGCGATTAACGGCACACCTATCCCCAACCTTGAAAGACTGATTTCCTATCTGGCCGTGAATACGCAGCCCGGTGATACCGTTGAGGTAACGGTCATTCGGGATGGCGAAACCCTGACGATTCCGGTCACGCTGGAAGCCCGCCCCGAAGTTTCCAATTAGTTTCCACAGCCCCTACATCCCTCCTCATTGTGATTTGAGGGGCGGACAGTAGGGGCAGGCATCGCTCCCTTCGTTCGCTTGTTCCTGCCCTTTCCGTAGGGGGCGGGAATCGGGCGTACCGCCCCTACATTCATCTTCTTGTCCGCCCCTGAACCATTGTGATGGAGAGGGATGGATAAATCTGTTTTTCGTCACTGCCCCACCTGCGTGTTATCTTCATTGAGAACAACAACATCAAAGGTGGATATGCTTCACGCAGCCGCGCCCTTCCCTCAGCACAAATTATTATGGATTCTCTCCCTCAGCCTGTGGCTGCTGGCGCTGACTGCGACCCCCATTGCCATCTGGGTAGCAGGTGAACATACCTTTCCGGTTTTTGCGACGATAGGTGTGCTGGCGCATACCGCCGCCACGCTGATGGCGCTTTCGTGGAACTGGTCGGCTGCCCGCCTTTTAAAGGTAGTGGTTGTGCTAGGTGGACTGACATGGCTGGCCGAATTTATCGGCAGTTCCACTGGAGTCCCCTTTGGCCGCTACCATTACACCGACCTGTTGCAGCCGCAACTTGCCGATGTCCCCCTGATTATCCCCTTTGCCTGGCTGATGATGCTGCCAACGGCGTGGGCAGTATCGGCCGCCCTCTTACGGTACACCCGATGGCAAAATAGTTCCCTGATTTTTGCGGCCTTAAGTGGATTGGCTTTTACGGCATGGGATTTATATCTCGACCCGCAGATGGTGGATAAAGGGCTGTGGGTATGGGAGACTTCCGGCGGCTATTTTGGCATCCCCTGGGTCAACTTTTTGGGCTGGTGGGGGGTATCTACGCTCATCACACTGGTCATTCACCCGACGGAACTACCCCTTTTTCCACTGCTCACCATTTACGGGCTAACATGGATTTTTCAGGCGGTGGGCTTAGGGTTATTCTGGGAACAGCCAGCGCCTGCATTCTGCGGTTTTCTGGTCATGGGATTGTTTTTTACGGGGGCGGCATGGAAACACTGGTCTGGACAGTAGGCGCATTTTTTTTAGGTGCTGTGCCGTTTTCGCTGCTGGTCGCCCGTCATGCCCTCGGCCAAAATATCCGTCAAGTAGGGGACGGCAACCCCGGCGCAACCAATGTCGTAAAAGCGGGCGGCCTAAAATGGGGTGTGCTGGCCTTTGCGCTGGATTATCTCAAGGGGGCGCTGCCGCCGGGACTCGCGTGGTTTTTTGCCGGAATCACCGATTGGCGGATTGTGCCTATCGCTATTGCACCTGTAGCAGGACACGCCTTTTCTCCATTTTTGAAATTTAAAGGGGGTAAAGCGCTGGCAGCTACTTTTGGCGTGTGGTCAGGCTTAACGCTGGCAGAAGTTCCCACCATGCTCGGCCTGCTGATGACCCTGTTTTTTATGCTGCTGACGGTGGATGGGTGGGCGGTGGTGCTGGCGCTGCTGCCGCTTTCCGTGTATATGCTGCTGTATAAAAACACAATTTTACTGGCGGTCTGGGCGGGCATTTTTATCATTCTCACGCTGAAACACCGTGCCGATTTGCAAAAACCGCTTCGCCTGAAACCCTGGATACACCTGTGATTATTTTATACGGCGTGGGGGCTGTCCTGCTGATTCTGCTGCTGACCAGCCTTCTTAACGCGGCGACCTTCCCCCGTTTAAAAGTGGCTTCTCCATCGACTTCAGGAAAAGTTTCTATTCTTATCCCCGCCCGCAACGAGGCGCGAGTCATTGGCCGCACGATTCAGCATTTAATGGCACAAAATTGCGAAAATTATGAGGTGATTCTGCTCGATGACCAGTCCAGCGACGGGACGGGTGATCTGGCACAGGCAGCCGCGCCCCAGGATTCCCGTTTAAAAATCATTTCCGGCCTGCCCCTTCCTGCGGGCTGGCTGGGCAAAAACTGGGCATGTCATCAACTAAGCCAGGCTGCGCAGGGGCAATTTTTAATTTTTACCGATGCGGACGTGGAATGGGATAAAAATGCCCTGCCTGCCCTGCTGAGTCATTTAGCTCACTATGATATGCTGACCGTCTGGCCGACTCAGAAAACCGTCACCTGGAGCGAACGGCTGTGTGTGTCGGCGATTGCGCTGGCAATCATCAGTTATTTACCTGAAATCATGGTGCGGAAATCACCGTTTGCCGTATTTGCTGCCGCCAATGGGCAGTGTTTGGCCTTCAGACGGGAAGTGTATGCCCATATCGGCGGTCATGAAGCGGTACGGGATCATATTGTGGAAGATGTGACGCTGGCACGTCGGGTCAAACAGGCAGGAAAAAAACTTATTATGCTGGATGGGAATCACCTGATTCGCTGCCGCATGTACCAAAACTGGTCGGAGGTTCGTTACGGGTTTGCTAAAAATATTTTGGCGGGGCATGGGAACAGCCTGATTTTTCTGGCGGTTTCCACCCTCTTTCACTGGCTGGTATTTATCCTGCCCTGGGGATGGGTCATTTTAGCAGGCGGCATTTTCCCGTTGGTGCTGCTCACAGGTGGAATTCTGGTGCGTGCTATCGGCCTGTGGGTGACACATCAGCGCGTTCGGGATGCATTTCTGATGCCCCTGACGGTGATTCTGATGACGATGATCGCGGTGCAGTCCGTCTGGTGGCAGAGTCGGCACGGCGGGCCGCAGTGGAAAGGACGAACTTTTGTCAAAAACACCTGACATCCTCATCATCGGGGCGGGTATCGGTGGATTAAGCGCCGCGATTCATCTGGCGGCTGCCGGACAGCGAGTCAAAATTCTGGAAAAAAATGCTCAAGTCGGCGGCAAAATGGGGGAAATCGTCGCCGATGGATTCCGGTGGGATACTGGCCCCTCAGTCATTACCATGCGCCATGTGTTTGAGGCATTGTTCACGACAGCAGGGCGGCGGTTAGAAGATTATCTCACCCTCACGCGGGTTGACCCCCTCACCCGCTATTTTTATCCTGATGGCACAGTGTTAAACATTCACCCCAATATTCATGAAACGCTGGCGGAGATTCAAAAAATCGCGCCGGAAGATGTCAAAGGCTATCAGCAGTTTTTGGCCTATGCCGCCCGCCTTCACCGTATCACAGGGCCGGTTTTTATTTACGACCAGCCCCCGACCTGGCGCAGCTTTTTAAAAGTGTCTCCACTGGATGCGCTGCGCGTGGATGGGCAACGAACTATGCAAAAGGCAATTGAAGGGTTTGTTAAATCGCCCCATTTGCGCCAGCTTTTAGGCCGATTCGCTACGTATGTAGGCGCAAGCCCCTATCTTGCTCCCGCCACGCTAAACGTGATTGCCGATGTAGAACTCACGGGCGGGGTATGGTATCCGACAGGCGGCATTTATGCGATTGCCCGCGCCCTCAAAAAACTGGCCGAAGAATTGGGAGTCGAAATTTGCGAACAGACTCCGGTAGACAAAATTGAGGTGCAGGATGGCACAGTACAGGGGGTTGTTCTGGCGAATGGGGATTTCCTGCCAGCCCAGGCAGTCATCGCCAATGTAGATGTCAGTACCGTGTATGAAAAACTGCTGCCACCAGAAGCCGCCAGTCCTAAACGCAATCGCCGTTTGTTAAATCGGGAATCGTCGTGTTCGGGGTTTGTGATGCTGCTGGGAGTCATAGGCACATCCCCACAGCTCGCCCACCATAACATTTTTTTCTCCAATGACTACCCGCGTGAATTTGAGGAAATTTTCCGGCTAGGTGTTCCCCCTTCCGCACCGACGGTTTATGTCTCGATTACCTCTAAAACCGACCCGCAGGATGCCCCGTCTAGTTATGAAAACTGGTTTGTGCTGGTGAATGTGCCGCCATTGGGGACACGCTGGAATACGCCGGATTATCAAGAGGTGGTGTTCAGCCAACTGGCCTCATTCGGAGTGAAGCCGATGAGTTGCACCAAAAAAATCCTGACTCCGGCGGATTTGGAACATCTGACCGGAGCGCGTCACGGGGCGCTGTACGGGGCATCCTCCAACAACCGATGGGCGGCTTTTTTGCGCCCGCACAATCGTGCGCCTGACATTCGGGGGTTATATTTTGCAGGGGGAACGACTCATCCCGGCGGCGGTGTGCCGATGGTCACACTGTCCGGCAAAGTGGCGGCGAAGCTGTGTCTGGATGACCTGGCTTAATCCTCAAAATACACCCGCATGACCATGTTGCCCAGCCGAATCTCATCAGCATCGCACAGGCGGCGGGCTTCGTTCAGCTTGACAGGTTCATCATTCACAAATGTGCCGTTCATGCTGCCCATATCATTCAGAGTCAGAGCGTTGCTGACGGGCGGATTGATACGGGCATGAATATGGCTGACTCCCAGCCGATACCCCCCGTAAGGGCCTAAATTGATGTCCGGCTGTAAGCTGTCGCCGGGGTCAGACCGCCCGAAAATAATTACATTGGTAGGCTGAATGACCATTTTAACGGTCTGGGAGGTAATCGCATCGCGGATTTCCAGCCGCAGTTTTCCCCCCTCCGGAAAAAAATCATCGCGGAAATGATGGGTGCGGACTAAATCCGGCGAGTGCCAGCCTTCATGTACCCCCTGTCTGCGACGTGCCATCTGTTCCGCACCGTTTAATTCCAGGCAGGCAATTGTCACCTGCGCTTTTGGGGTAATCGGTATCAGTTCTATGCCGTCCGCGCTCCACTGGAAATGCTCATACCAGTAATCCCGGCGCGGGTGGAAGAGTTCTGTAGGGTCTGCCTGCGCTTCACGTTTAAACCGTCGGCAGGTATCGCAGGCAAAACATAAATTTTCAAATTCGACGCTGCTGTTTGGAATGACCTCAATCACCTTGAGTTTAGTCACAGAATCCTGCGGCGTCTGGCAGTATTCACACCGCCCGTTGAAAATTTTGAGAAGCTGTTCGCTGACCGTTTTTGATATTTTTCCTTTTCGGAGGGGGCGGGTCGGGAGAACCGCTTCAGGAACTTCGGTGGAAATCTCACCGGGGAGGGTTTTATCTAATTTTTGCAAGGTTTTTACCGCCTTGTTCAGAGTAGCAGGAAAATTAAGTTTGAGGCCAAATAAACGCCCAATAACGGCTGTCACCATCCGTAGTGAAGTATCTTTTAAGCCAAAAATAGCGACATAGCCCAGGTTAGGATGCACAGGCCAGCGCCATTTTTTAAGCACCATCAGCCCCGGCATCCGTTCAAACAGAGCGCCATCCAGCAGCAAATGAACCGGATGGGTGGTCTGCTGTTCGAGGAATGTCGTAACTCGGTCATCGAATTTTTTGGTGTCGTCCGCCGTGATGCTGCCCCCACCCGTGATGACAACCACACGACCCGGTACTAACCAGTAAACTTCAATACTCATAACAGGGATGGATTACACTTTTCACAAGACAACCATACACCCGTTTTAGCTCTTTGTCTACCTATTACCTGAGACGGAATCGGTATTTCCCCCGCTATTTTCCTTCGATTTGCCGCCGTTTGGGGCTGCCCGGCAGCCCCAGGAAAATCCTACTGGTTAGCACTTAATTCAGTCAGGAGGGATTCCATTTCTTCAATTTCGGCCCTCTGGTCGTCGATGATTTTTTGTGCTATTTCTAAGGTTTCGGGGTGAACAGCGCGCTGGAGAATCCGTTCGGACATATGAATTGCGTCGTCATGGTGGTCGATCATGGCTTCCATCCAGGCAATTTCATATTCAACGCCTTCTAAATCATCCAGCCCTGCCATCATACCCATCATCATCGACATATCGGTGTTGGTTGCCTCGCCGCCCATATGACCATGCCCCATCTGCCCGCCCATCATGTCGGACATTTCACGCATGGACATACCCATATCCATGCCCTGCATCATATCCTGCATTTCCTGAAGAGTCAGGTCGCCCATCATGGTCATCATATTCATCATGCCCATATGGTCATTCATCGACATGGGCGTATAAATAATGCCGTACCAGTCCAGCAGCCAGCCCGTCATGGTTTCAATTTCGGCGCTTTGGGCATCAATAATTCTCTGACAGAGGGCAAGCACGGATTCAGTTTGCGCTTTTGCCAGGCAGTCATTTGCCATATCCAGCGCCATCTGATGATGGTCGCTCATGCCTTCCAGAAAACGGACTTCCGCCCGTCCGTCACGGCCTTCGATTGGCTCACCCGCCAGCGTGGGGACAACAGAAACAACAAAAAGCAACATTAGCACGAGAGAAAGCAGCGATTTTTTGTTCATTGTTCCTCCAAAGTATATTGCATGTGGAAGATAACATTTCCCTATCGCCGCGCCATACGCTGAACAGCCTATTTTGCCGTATACTATGGACGCTATCTTTTACCAGAAAACCTGGATTGCCAGTCGCGTAAATCCTCACCCCCTCTCCACAGAGGACAGGCAGAGGCATGTAGGGGCGGGGACAAGGGCGGTACGCCCGATACCCGCCCACACAAGGGCAGGCATCGCTCACTGCGTTTGCTTGTTCCTGCCCCTACGGTACACCGGTCAACCCCTGAATGGGGACTAGCAATCAAGGTCACTACCCTTTTGACAGTCGCGCAAATCCTCACCCCCTCTCCACCGCATGGTTCAGAGGCGGACAAGAAGATGCATGTAGGGACGATTCCCGCCCGAAAAAGGGCAGGCTTCCTTAAATATCCTTAAAAATGGTTGAAGCAGAGGAGGGTTGATGAAACAATAGGTTGAACGAAGGGTAAACCATGACACAGATTCTTCTCATTGAGGACGACCTCCTGATTGTGGGGCCGGTGATTCGGGCGCTGGAAGCGGCAGGGTATGAGGCCAAAAGTGCCAGCGACGGCAAAGAGGGTATAGAAATGGCGCTGCAAATGCGCCCGGATTTGGTGCTGCTGGATATTATGATGCCTCAGATGTCAGGATGGGAAGTATGTAAGGAACTCCGCGCCCGCAGTACCGTCCCTATTGTCATGCTCACCGCCTTAAATGAAGAAATTGACCGGATTCTGGGGCTGGAACTGGGCGCGGACGATTACATCACCAAGCCGTTCAGCACGCGGGAACTGCTTGCCCGTATTAAAGCAGCCCTACGGCGGGTGGAACTGGATATGCAGCAGCAAACAGGCAGCAGCCGTATTTCCATTTTAGACATTACACTGGATATGGATACACGCCGTGTTCATAAAAAAGGGCAGGAATTACAACTTCGCTACAAGGAATTTGAACTGCTCAGCCTGCTGATGATGAACGCGGGGCAGGTCGTCACACGGGCGGAAATTTTTGATAAGGTCTGGGGGACGGATTGGTTAGGCGATATGCGGACGCTGGATGTACATATTCGCTGGCTGCGCGAAAAATTGGAAGATGACCCCGGGCAGCCCGTGTTTATTCAAACGGTGCGCGGAATCGGCTACCGTTTCGCAACCCCATGAATACCTTACGCGCCCGTTTCATTCTGGCCTATGTTGGCCTCATTATTCTGGGGTTTGCAGGGCTGGCAGGAATCGCCGGACGCCAGCTTTCTATCGCAGCCCGTCAGGATTATGAACGCCAGACCCTGAATGAAGTCCAACTGGCGGCACGGGGCATCGAAAGGCCGCTGGATGCCTACTACAAAGGGCAAATGACCGCCAGCGAACTGGATGAAGTGATTTCCGCGTTTGAGGAACAGGCCAACTGCAACCTGACTCTGCTGCTGCCGGAAGCGGCGGTTCATCCTTCGCTGACGCACGCGGAAATTTTGTCCGAATCCATGTATCAATATCCCGAAATTGAGTCTGCCAGCCAGGGCAAAATTCTGCTGACCGAACGCAAAAATGCTGATGGAGAGCTTACGATTTATACCGCTTCTCCCGTGCTGAGCCGACGCGATTTTTTAGGCTACATCCAGCTTAGTGAACCCGCCAGCCGTTTATATCAGCAAATTAACCAGCGCTGGGCAGCACTGGGCGGCGGCGTAGCACTAATTACCCTGCTCTCTTTGTTTGCTAGCATTTATTTATCAACGTCTCTGATTCGCCCCCTGAAAAAATTACAGGACTCCGCGCTGGAACTGTCACGGGGGAATCTCGCACACCGCGCCCCCGAAATGGGAACAGAGGAGTTGAATAAAGTCGCTCATGCTTTTAATACGATGGCAAACCAACTTCAGGCTATGATTGAGGAACAGCGTGCTTTTGCCAGCAACACCTCCCACGAATTACGGACGCCTCTCACCACCATGCGCCTTCGCACTGAAGCGCTGCGGTACGATAAAACGCTGGATGAGGCTACGCGGAAAATTTATCTTCAGGAGCTGGACGAAGAACTACTACGCATGAGCAGCCTCATCGACGACCTGATTTTGCTGTCCCGTTTTGATGCTGGCCGCGCTCAGGTGGGAACTGACCATATTGATTTTTTGCGGTTCGCCGAAAATTTACATCGTTCTTTCGCGGCAGAAGCGGCCTCCCGCAATATCGAGTTTCATCTGCTGCTGCCCTCACAGGGGGAAGGGGTGCTTCAGGCCAGCCTCAATCATGTTTCTATCCTGTTTCGGAACGTGCTGGAAAACGCGTTGAAATATACCCCAGCAGGTGGCACGATTCGCTGGCAGATTCACATCGAAAAGGATGAAATTATCAGCGTCATTGAGGATACTGGACAGGGCATCGAGCCGGAAAATCTGCCTCACATTTTTGACCGTTTTTTTCGGGGCGACAAAGCCCACTCGCGTGAAATTCAGGGAACGGGGTTAGGGCTGGCGCTGGTCAAAGCCATCGCCGATGTGTACGGGGCAAAAATACATGTGGAAAGCGCAGGCAAAGATCAAGGCACAACCGTGACCATCTGGTGGAAAACTGCCGTTACCGCTTGACCCTTTTCCCCAAAGTTTTTTGCCAGAACGACTTTTTTGGTTTCGGCTTGCTCAGGCTTAAGGCCGGATTGAGGGTCATTTTGCGCCGCAGCAGCGACATCAGATGAGCCAGCATCACCGGAGGGCTGACCGGACGCTCAAAATAGGCATCTGCCCCCGCGTTCAGGTACTCAATTTTTAAATCCAAATCGTCCCTACTGCTGAGAATAATAATGATGCTGTAGGTCACACTTTTTTTGAGGCCAGACAGCATAGTCACCGGAAGCGAAATCGCTTCTATCAGCAGCACTTCGGGATTCTGTGCCAGCAGGATCGCGGTGTCTGGCAGGCATTGTACTTGCTCTACGTGAAATCCCGTCTCCTTTAAGGTATCCAGTAGGGAGCAATCAAGGGGCTGCATGTTCACTGCCAGCACCCGTATATCTGACACGTTATTTTTTCCTTTCTGTTTTGCAAGTAGGAACGCGGCATTGCCGCGTCCCTACGACCACACCCCT
>CAZKZS010000093.1:0-15303 GCA_964557285.1 uncultured Anaerolineae bacterium
AAACCATGAACACCGTTCATGAAGCAGTAGCGGCAGCACGCCCCGCCCATTATCTCAAAATCCCCTATCTGGTCAGTTTTGTGTCCAACGAATCGCATCAGTTATTAAGCGGCGAGTCCCTGCAAAAAGCGGTAGACGCGATTACGCCGTTTGAACCTGCTGCCTTGCTCATCAACTGTATTCCTACACGGCACATCACGGAAGCGGTTCAAGTGCTGCGCGCCTGTACCGATTTACCGATTGGCGCTTACGGCAATATGGGAACACCGGATGATGTGGTGGGGTGGGAGTCTGCGGAAGATATGCCGCCGGAATTGTACTGTGTTCATGCCGAAGCGTGGCTTCATCTGGGACTAAAAATCATCGGAAGCTGCTGTGGGTCAACCCCCGCCCATACTGCCGCCCTCCGCCGCCTCATTGATAGGGAACATTTTGTGGAGTCTGAACGTTCATAATGTTGCAAGTTTGGGTGAATATGAGTACGCTTCTTAACGAAATCAGCGTAAATGAGAGAAATTTATGACCGACCATTCGGGTAAAACACTCGGTCAGTATCAAATTAAAGAGCGCATCGGTAAAGGTGGCATGGCCGTTGTCTATCGGGCGTATCAGGCCAGCATGAAACGTGATGTCGCTATTAAAGTTATGGCAACCGAACTGGGGCGCGACCCGGATTTTGTCGAGCGTTTTAAACGGGAAGCTGAACTTTTTGCGGTATTGCAGCACCCGCACATTTTGCCTGTAATTGATTTTGGGCATCATGGCGACGCGGTATTCATTGTTATGCGTCTGGTAGAGGGCGGCAGTCTCGACGAGTGGATTAAACGCGCAAAAATCGACCTGCCGCTTGCCGCCCGTATGTTAGAACAAATTGGCAGCGCCCTGTCTTTTGCCCACGACAAAGGCATTGTCCACCGCGATTTAAAACCCAATAACGTGCTGCTGGATACGCAGGGCAACACCTATTTAACCGACTTTGGGATTGCCAAAATGCTGGCGGGAACAACCAAACTTACGGCAACCAATGCGGTGCTGGGGACTCCCGCGTATATGGCGCCCGAACAGTGGCGCGGGGATACGATTGATGCGCGGACGGATATTTATTCGCTGGGCATCATGGCCTATGAGATGGTCACGGGGCGGCTGCCCTTTGAGGCGGATACCTCCTTTACCCTGATGTATAAACATTTTAATGACCTGCCGCCCGAAGAACACATGGCACATCTGCCCCCGCCTGTTAAAACAGTTATTTTAAAAGCCCTGATGAAAAACCCGGAAGACCGCTTTAATTCGGCGGAGGAATTTGGACATGCTTTCCGCGCGGCTGTGGAGGGGCGGCCTATTCAGATTAGCCTGGTGAAGTCGGATAATGATGCCACCATGATTGGCGGAATCGAATCGCCCACTGGCAGCCGCACCGCCCCCACCGACCAGTACACCGCGCCTATTTCTAAACCTAACATTTCCGGCGTTAGCCCACTTCCAACTCCGCTGCCTGTGGAGAAGAAAAGGGGTGGCGGCGGGCTGCTGATAGGGGGGATTGGGCTGCTCCTGGCGCTGGCAATTGGGGCAGCGCTGTTTTTCCTGGTCATTAACAAACCGGAAGATGACCCCAAAATAGCGGAGGCCGATACTGCCACGCCAACCGCGACGGATACCC
This sequence comes from uncultured Anaerolineae bacterium, assembly GCA_964557285.1. Classification (GTDB taxonomy): domain Bacteria; phylum Chloroflexota; class Anaerolineae; order Aggregatilineales; family J027; genus SB15. The sequence continues at coordinate 1,661 of CAZKZS010000093.1, forward strand.
CTTTGCCAACGGATACTTCTACCCCAACGGATACGCCACCGCCTACAGATACCAACACCCCTTTGCCAACGGACACACCAACTTTAACCGATACGCCTGAACCTTTAACGGCCACTGCCACCGTCTTAACGCAGCGCAGCAGCGTGCGGACGGGGCCGGGAGACCAGTATCCACCCGCATTTGTGGTGCTTAGGGGAACAGAACTGGAAGTGCTGGCGGTGACGACGGAGCGCGATTGGTATCAGGTGGATGCGGGCGGAGAAGTAGGCTGGATTCTAGCCGACACGGTGACAATTTCAGGCAACCAGTCGGTGATTGAAGTTGTGGAAAAACCCACCGCGACCTTTACGGCTTCACCAACAGCCACCGATACGCCTACTGCTACCCCAACGGATACCCCGACACCGACAAACACTGCAACCGACCTCCCCCGTCCCTCCGCCACTTCAACCGGAACACCGGAGATTCCTCCGCCGTTTACCCCTACCCCTACCTTTGGGTTTGGGGGAACAGAAGTGGCTGAGGATACCCCTCTGACACCGGAACAGGAACGCGAATTTGCGTCGCGGCTGCCCTTCCGCATGGAAGCGCTGCTGGTCGATAGTTTTGAAACCAATGCGAATAGCTGGGAAGGGGTCGGCAGCACCGTCAATGACGGAGCGCTAGAATTGGTTTCTCAGGGCGAATTTGCCGGATTCGCGGGGTCGCGCAACATTCCCATCCTGCGTGATTTTTATGTGAGTGTGGAATTTGTGGGGAGTTCCAACGCAGAAAATTATGCACTGGCAATCTGGTTTCGTTTTCAGGAAGATGATTCGGGGTATGTGCTGGCGCTGGATAACCAGAAATTTGTTCAGGTTGGCTATACCTCTGCGGCAGGATATGAGCAGGTTGATGAGGTTGATGATCTGGATGTTGATTTTACCCAGCCGACTCGTCTCTCTGCGATAGTGATTGGGGAATTTCTCGAAATTTACGTGAATGGGCAGTACGTCAAAGCGGTGAAACTGGATCATCCCAACACGCCAGGTGTGGTCGAACTGGGAGTATACACCTTTGAATCTACTGACCCCACTGTTACCATTGATGTTCAAGATTTTCGCCTGTTTGGACTCAACCTCCAGCCGCCCTTGAATCCCGAAAATGTGGTGTTGGGGTCGCTGACTGCGCCTACCAGCCTGGCTCATGTTCCTGACGGACGCCTGACTCCTCGCCGTTTGCTGCGCGGAGATGTGGTCTGGGTACTGGGACGGTCACGCGGGCCTGGAGAATGGGTGTATGTATACACCGGACACGGATTCGGCTGGCTGCCCGCCAGAACCTTGACTCTTGAAGCCAATGGCGAGTCTGTGCCGTTCAACGCGCTGCCAGAAACTGATGCTCAGGGCTTTGCCCTTCGGGAGCTTGATCGTCTTATCGAAATATTAGCCGGTATGGATGAACCACCCATGCCAGAAATTGCTATCAATACGCCTACTGACTCTCTGTTGCTGGCCGGAGAAGTACAGCGCTGGCGATTTATAGCGCAGCCCGACCATGCCTATGTGATTACTATGACGCAAACAGACATGACACTTGACCCTTATCTGAGGGTGAAAGATGCTGGCGGAAATATCGTTATAGAAGATGATGACAGTGGTGGCAATTTAAACGCGCTGGTACGTCTGGAAGTGCAGCAGGGCGGGGAATTTATTATCGAAGCCAGTTCCTTAAATGCAGCCGATACCGGAGAATTTGTGCTTGAAGTGCAGGATGCAGGCCCGATAGGACTTCCTGATGAACGAGTCGTTACCGTAGGGCAGCCGATAGAAGCCACCCTCGAATTGGGGGATGTGCATCGGTGGCGGCTGACCGTGCGCGGTGGCGAAACCTATACCATCACCATGGAACGTTCCAATAATGATGTTGACCCGTATCTCACCCTTACCGATGCGGGCGGCAGTGTGCTGGCTGAAGATGACGACAGCGCGGGAAATCTCAATGCACAGCTGGTTTATACCTTTCCTGCGCCGGGTGATTATTTTATTGAAGCCCGCTCCTACACGCTGACGACTTCGGGCAGCTATACCTTGCGGGTAGAGTCTGAGGGGCAGGTCACGAATCCGACGCCTACGATTGCAGTAGGTGTGTCCACGCCTGAGGCGGGCGAGCGAATTCTGGAAATAGGCGTGCCGCAGCAGGTTTTCCTGGATGTCACTGAAGTGCATGTCTGGCAGTTTGAAGCACAGGCCGGACAAACGTATGTCATTACTATGAATAATGCTTCTGGCACGGTGGACCCCCGCCTGACACTGAAGAATGATCAGGGCAGCATCCTGGCGGAAAATGACGACAGCGCGGGCAGTTTTAATTCCCTGATCACGTTCACGCCGGAGGTCAGTGGAACGTATTTTGTGGAAGCGGCCACCTTTAGCCCAACCGAATCTGGCGACTATATTATTCAGGTGGCGTTAGGGGAGTGAGAACCGCGTTTTTCTGAAAAAAGTGTGAAATATCATAGACAAAACCACATTCAAACCGCATGGAGAACCCTTTTACAGTACAATCATGTTACACAGGTCTTGAGGGCTGCTCCATGCGGCGCGTTTTAATTGTAGAAGACGACCCGGATATGCGTCGTTTGCTGGAACTGTATATTCAGCCGCTTGGATTTGAAGTCATTCAGGCGGTGGATGGGCTGGAAGCGCTGTATCAGGCACAGTATTATTTGCCTGACCTTGTGATTCTTGACCTCATGATGCCTGTCGCATCCGGCGATCTGGTGCTGGGTTTTATTCGCAGTACCGAAAAACTCAAAAAAATCCCTGTGCTGGTGGTCAGCGCCCACGCCAATATCGCTGCACTTGCCGAGCAGTATGAAGCAGACGGCTATCTACAAAAACCCTTTGGCCCGCAAGATTTACGTTACGCTATTCAGCAGTTTCTTAGCCACGATTAATCGCTTACAATATTCCTCAGCAGATACGGGAATTTTTGATTCATGACACAGGACATCATCGGGAAAAAGATTCCCGTGCTGGATAAAGGATTCGTCGAACTTCAGGACCAGATGGGCGACGATTTAGCCATCGTCAACGCCGCCCGTACCTCCTATCTAGGGGAGTCTAAAGGTACGGAAAAGGACAAAAAGCTGCTTTTTTATCTGATGGAACACCGTCATGACGGGCCGTTTGAATTTGTCCAGTTCCGTTTTCGCATTAAAGCCCCCCTGGTATGCTGGTGGCAGCTTGTCCGTCACCGCACTTTTTCCTTTAACCTGATGAGTGGGCGGTATGTAGAATTTGAGGAAAATGAATTTTACCTTCCGTCCGTCTGGCGTTTGCAGGCCAAAGTCAACAAACAGGGCAGTGAGGGAGCATTGGAAGAAGGGGCAGAAGCATTAACAGCCCTGCTAGAAGAACACTGCGCCCAGTCCTATCGTCTGTATGAGCAGGCGCTGGCAAAAGGCATCGCCCGCGAACAGGCCCGGCTGTTTTTGCCCGCTTTTGCCGCCTACTACATGGGTGTGGTTTCTGCCGATGCCAGAAATACCCTTCATTTTTTGCGACTCCGCACGGCGGTAGATGCCCAGTGGGAAATCCGGCAGGTGGCGCTGGCGATTCAGGAAATTGTTAAAGAAGCGCTGCCCTGGACATTTGAAGCCTATCAAAAATTTCATCTAGGGAGTGCATGAAACGCCGACAGTTTTTAGCGGTGGCACTGGGGGCGGGGCTGCTGGCGGGTGGGCAGGTTTTTGCCCAGAGCAAAACCTACCGCCGGATTTACTGCCCTATTTTGATGTATCACTATGTGGATTACCCGCCGGAGGATGCCGATGCCGTGCGGCTGGATTTGACCGTCACGCCAGAATTATTCAGCGACCATCTGACGCGCCTTAAAACCATCGGTTATACCAGTATTACCCTCAAACAGTTGTGGGAAGCGCTGGAAAAAGGGAAAAAACTGCCGCCTAAACCTGTCATTTTAACTTTTGATGATGGGTACGATGATGCCTATCAATATGCCTTTCCCCGTTTAAAAGAGGCGGGTATGGTCGGTACGTTTTTTATCGTGGGCAATTTTATGAATCAGCCCAACTACCTGACATGGGAACAGGCGGCGGAGATGAAAAAATCAGGGATGGAAATCGGCAACCACAGCCTGACTCATCCTGATATGTCTAAAATGGCGGCCAGTGACCAGTTAAATGAGGCCAATATTGCCGCCGATAAGATCAAAGAAAAGTTGGGGGAACGGCCTGAATTTTTTTGTTATCCTCTGGGTAGATACAGTCCCATCACAATGGAAGTTGTGCAGCAGACAGGCCATTTAGCCGCACTAACTACCGCCGACGGAACGCTGCATTTTAATGGCAGCCTTTACCGTCTGACCCGTGTTCGGGTGCGGAATACCACCGATTCAGCAGCGTTGGAGTGGTTGGTGAATCGGTGGATTTAGGTATTCGCCATAAGTGGCAAAAAATGATACAATATAAGGAAAGATACGCCCGCATTTCACGGGCGTTTTTGTGACTTCAGATTGTCCGGTTAATTAACTTGTAGGTGAGGAGGTAAGCGCCAACCCGAAAGGGCGGCGTTTATTATGGATATAGGTGCAGTTCGGCAAGTCAAAATAGACGAAGAAATGCGCGGCGCGTATTTAGATTACGCGATGAGCGTCATTGTATCACGCGCCCTGCCAGATGCCCGTGACGGCCTGAAACCCGTTCACCGCCGTATTCTGTTTGCCATGTGGGATATGGGCGTGCGGGCAAATTCTGGCTACCGCAAAAGCGCCCGTATTGTTGGCGAGGTGCTTGGCAAATTCCATCCTCACGGGGATAGCTCTGTTTACGATGCGATGGTGCGAATGGCGCAGGATTTTTCCATGCGTTATCCCCTGGTAGATGGACAGGGCAACTTTGGCAGTCTGGATAACGACCCGCCTGCCGCGATGCGTTACACAGAAGCCCGTATGCAGCGCATTGCCGAAGAAATGATGATCGATATTGATTCTGAAACCGTCGATTTTGTTCCCAATTTCGATGATACGCTCGAAGAACCCACAGTGTTACCGGCGCGGCTGCCGAATCTGCTGCTGAACGGGACAAGTGGTATTGCGGTGGGCATGGCGACCAATATTCCACCCCACAACTTGCGGGAAATTACCGCCGCCATCAGCTACCTGATTGACATCATGGTTGAGGCCGAAGGGGATGACCTTGAAGTCCCGCTTGAAGAAGTAACAGTGGATGACCTGATGCAGTTTGTAAAAGGGCCGGATTTCCCCACCGGAGCGCTGATGGGCGGGACCGAACTGCGGGAAATTTACGCAACAGGCAAGGGGCGGGTGGTTATCCGCGCCAAATGTGATGTGGAAGAATACAAAGATGGCCGCTACCGGATTGTTGTTTCTGAAATTCCCTATCAGGTGAGCAAGTCGAGTATTCTGGAACGGATTGCTGAACTGGTGCGCGAAGGCCGCCTGACTCAAATCAGCGACCTGCGCGACGAATCGGACCGCAACGGGCTGCGAATCACTATTGAGCTGACCCGCGACGCGCAGCCGAACCTGATTATGAATCGGCTGTTTAAATATACCCAGTTACAAACCCCCTTCCATGTGCAGATGCTGGCGCTGGTGGGCGGTGAACCCCGCCTCCTGAGCTTAAAACGTGCCTTACAAATTTACATTCAGCATCGGCAGGTAGTCATCCAGCGCCGCAGTGAATTTGAACTGCGAAAAGCCCGCGCCCGCGCCCATATTCTGGAAGGGCTGCTGGCGGCGCTGGCGAATCTGGATGACATTATTCAGACGATTCGGAATGCTGAAAATGCAGAGGATGCCCGTAACCAGCTAACCTCCCGTTTTACCCTGACCGAAGTGCAGGCACAGGCGATTCTGGATATGCAGCTTCGGCGGCTGGCCGCATTGGAACGTCAGCGAATCGAAGATGAATACCGGCAGGTGAAAGCACAAATTGACTATCTGGAAGACCTGCTGGCTTCCCCGCGCAAAGTGCTACGTGTGATTCAGTCTGACTTAAACGACCTGGCAGATAAGTTCGGGGATGAGCGCCGCACGGCCTTTGCCCCTCATATTGACGCCGAATTTGATGAGTCCGATCTGGTGCGGGATGAAGATGTGCTGATCAGCCTGACTCAGCGCGGGTATATCAAATGCACGCCTGCCAGCACCTATCGCGCTCAGAAACGCGGCGGCAAAGGCGTAACAGGAATCGCTACCCGCGATGAGGACGTGGTGGCGCAAATTTTTGCTGCCAATACACTGGATTACATTCTCTTTTTCACCAATCACGGCAAGGTCTACAGCCTGCGAACGTACCAGCTTCCCCTGCGCGAACGAGCAGCACGCGGCGTTCCCATTAATTCGATTTTGCCATTTCATTCGGAGGAAAAAGTCACGGCAGCGCTGGTCGTGCCGGATTTTGAGCAGGAAGGCTACTTCACCCTCTGCACCCGCTACGGGCGCATTAAACGGGTGATGTTTGAAGAATTTGCATCGGTGCGTCCCTCCGGTTTAATCGCTATGTCGCTGGACGACGGTGATGAACTGCGCTGGGTACGGCATACCAGTGGGGATGATGATCTAATTCTGGTGACGATGGAAGGCCAGTCCATCCGGTTTAACGAAAATGATGTCCGTGTTATGGGGCGTCCGGCGGCGGGGGTGAATGCCATTCGGCTGATCGGAAAAGATGTTTTGGCCGGAATGGATGTCATTTCGGCTGACCGCGCCGACTCTGACCTGCTGGTTGTCACAGAAGCGGGGTATGGCAAACGTACCTCAGTCACCGAATTTCGGCAGCAGGGACGTTTTGGCATGGGAATCCGGGCGATTGGCAACGACCTGGAGCGCACAGGCCGTATTATTGGCGCGATGCTCACCAATGGTTCAGAAGATATAACAGTCATCACGGTTAATGGCATTACCCTGAGAACGCCTGCCAGCAGCATTAACCGCTACAGCCGTACCGCAATGGGGGTGCGGGTGATGAATATTGCGGAAGATGATGCCATCGTGTCGATTACGCTGGTGAGCGCGGAAGAAGAACAGGATTTGCCCGATAAAAGCAACGGCCATGGCGATATAACAGCCACCGCCCCTTTAGATGAGTCCGAAGAATGACCTTTTCGGCGGAAAAACTCTGCGAAATTATACGGATGCTGTCGGTGGAAATTGGGCCGCGTCAGGCAGCATCTCCGGCTGAACGAACGGCTGCGGATTACGTCCAGCAAACCTTACAGGGCTTTGGATTGGCTTCCGAAGCCCAGGCTTATGCCAGCATCAACAGCTTTTCCAAACGGCTGTTCACCCAGTTGCTTTTAAGTGCGGGGGTGCTGGCCGCCGGACTAAAATCCAGACGATACGCAGGGCTGCTTGGCCTGGGGCTGGCGTTACACGACGTTCGGCTGTGGCGGGGGCGGCCTGCCCTGTGGGAAGATTTGCTGCCGAAAGGTCAATCGCAAAATATCATGGCCCGCCTTCCCGCCGGACAGACCCCGCGCCATCGCATTGTACTGGTTGCCCATCTGGATACCAGCCAGAATCGACTCACGGCGCACCCGAAATTGGTACAGTATCTTCCTAATTTCCTCGGCTGGATGGGAATTCCGGTATTGTTGGGTGGGTTTGTGACCCTATTTCTGCCCGATTCCAGACCGGCGCGGGTCATAAAAGGCAGCATGATAAGCCATTTGCTGCTGGGGGCATTTTTTTCCTTAATTGATGAACTTGGCGACCCAATTGCCGGAGCAAATGCCAATGCGTCCGGCGTGGCGGTGCTGCTTGGGCTGGCCGAATATTTAGCGCAACATCCACTGCCGAATACGGAAGTCTGGTGTGTGTTTACGGGTGGGGCGGCGGCAGGTTGCACTGGAATAGAAGCGTTTCTTAAAAAGTATGCTTCTGATTTGTGGGATGCGCGTTTTATCGTGCTGAACCAGGTAGGGGCAGGGGAATTGTGCTGGGTAACTGACCACAGCCTGAGTCCGGCGGTGCATTACCAGCCGGATAAAGATACAGCCCAGGCTGCCGAATCGGTTGCCCGCCAGCATCCGGCGTGGGGCATCATGGGACGCCCGATGATGACTCTGGATGAACTAAGCAATGTGCGCCAGTATAATTTTAAGGGGCTGTGCCTGATGGGGTATGATCGGGTAACGGGGCGGCCTCCTCACTGGCATCGGGAAACCGACCAGTTTGACCAGATTCAGGAGGACACCCTGCTGAAAGCGGCAGAATTTACCCTCGCGCTGCTGCAAACGCTGGATGCCCAATAGCCAATCGCAGCACTTTTATTTAAAAGTCTCATTAATTCCATATAAAAATTGGGTGATTTCTATAGAATTTCCATCAAAATACCACTATGATTTCAAAAATTGGTATTTCATTCTGTATCTGTGTCGTGCCATTCAAGGGGAAAAGTAATGACACTCTCTGAAATGCGCCGTATGATTGTGGGCGCACCCATCCCTACTCATGAAGCTGCCCACCAGCGCCTGAGCAAAACGAAGGCGCTGGCGGTGTTTTCATCCGATGCGCTTTCGTCTACCGCGTATGCTACAGAAGCTATTTTGCTGGTGCTGGTTGCGGCGGGTACGGGGTCGCTTGGCGTTTCGATGTGGATTGCGCTTGGGATTGCGGCGCTGCTTCTGCTGGTCGCTTTTTCGTATTACCAGACTATCCATGCGTATCCCAACGGGGGCGGGGCCTACATCGTATCAAAGGATAACCTGGGCATGAAGCCAGGGTTAGTTGCGGCGGCTGCCCTGCTCATTGATTACATTTTAACTGTCGCAGTGAGTGTATCGGCTGGTGTTGCCGCGCTGACCTCCGCCTTTCATGAACTTGACCCTCTGCGGGTTGAAATTGCTCTGCTCATTGTCGCCTTTATCACCATCATGAATCTGCGTGGGGTGCGGGAAAGTGGCACTTTTTTTGCTATCCCAACCTATGCTTTTGTGGTCGGCATCATGACCATGATTGCTATTGGGCTATTTAAGGTGATTACGGGTGATGTTACACCCATTGAACCGCCCGATGCGGAAGCGCTGGCAGAAGCCACGACTGCCTCCGGTGGGCTGACCCTGTTTCTGGTACTGCGGGCTTATGCGGGCGGCTGTACTGCACTGACGGGGGTAGAAGCCATCTCCAACGGGATTCCTGCCTTTAAAAAGCCAGAAAGTAAAAACGCGGGTCAAACCCTGCTGGTCATGGTGGCCCTGCTGACGACTATGTTTTTAGGCATTACGTTTCTGGCGAATCAATATGAAGTTGTCGCGCTGGAACACTCAGAAAAAACGGTTGTCGCGCAGGTAGCGGAGGGGGTTCTAGGAGGTGAAAACCTTGCCTTTTATTACCTGCAACTTGCCACGCTGTTGATTCTCTCGCTGGCGGCCAACACGGCGTTTGCTGATTTTCCACGTCTGGCCTCCCTAATTGCGCGTGACCGCTACCTGCCGCGTCAGTTAACCAATCTGGGTGACAGGCTGGTTTTTAGCAATGGGATTATCTCGCTGGCGGTGCTGGCGGGGGCGCTGATTGTGATTTTTGGCGCGGAAGAACACAATTTGCTGCCGCTTTACGCGGTGGGGGTGTTCCTCAGTTTTACCCTCTCCCAGTCGGGTATGGTGGTTCACTGGCTGAAGGAACGTCATACCGAAGGGTTTGTGCCAGATTGGTCATGGCGTTTTCATATTGGCCTGAACGCTTTTGGCGCGTTCTGCACGTTCATTGTACTGATTATCCTGGCCGTAACCAAGTTTATGGAGGGGGCATGGATTGTCACGCTGCTAATTCCGGCGCTGGTAGTCCTGTTCATGCAGATTCATAAACATTATGAACGGGTGGCCGCCTCCCTGACGCTGGACGGCTTGCAGCCGGGGCATATCCGCGAGCTTTTCCCCGAACAGGGGCATGTGCCGGTGGTGGTGCTGGCGAACAGTTTGAATCGCTGCTCTTTACAGGCCATCGAATATGCGGTGCGTTTTTCAGATGATGTGCGGGTTTGCGCGGTGGAAGTAGAACCGGATGCGATTGACCGTTTGAAACAGCGCTGGAAAGAGTGGCAGTTGAATGTGCCTCTGGATATTGTTCCTTCTCCCTATCGGGCCATCGGTGAGCCGCTGATCCGCTATCTGCATGAGCGTGATGTTGAAAACCCCAACGGCGACCCCACGACGGTGGTGCTGCCTGAATTTGTGGTGTCTACGTGGTGGGAAAAACTGCTGCATAACCAGACCAGCACCGCGATTCGGGATGCGTTGTACCGTGACCAGATTGCACGCGGGCGCGGGCGTCCGGTCATTAATGTTCCTTACCGGATTGGCGATGAACTCTACGAGCCGATTGCGGTAGAACCCCTTCCTAAAACGGGTAAACTCCGTTCTCCAGCCACGGATTAACATCATCCAAATTTGACATTCAGGCAGAGGGCATTAAGCCCTCTGTCGTATTTCACGCAGAAGGGTTCTATGCTATCCTCTCCTCTGGGATTGATGATGAAGGGTTGGCATGTCAGAACGGATTGACGTGATGATTAGCAGCACCGCCCACGATTTGCCGGATTATCGGCAGCAGGCGCTGGATGCGTGTGTGCGGCAGGGCATGTTCCCGATTATGATGGAACATTTACCTGCGATGGCTTCTGATGCGATTACCGTGTCGCTGGCAATGGTGGATGAAGCTGAGATTTATATGGGAATTTTTGCGCGCCGCTATGGATATATTCCCGATGGACATGATATTTCGATTACGGAAATGGAATATAACCGTGCCAGAGAACGGGATATTCCCTGCCTGATTTTCCTGATGGAAGATGACCACGAGTACGATTCCGGCCCGCCGGAAAGCCCGCATCATCTGGGACGCTTAAAAGCCTTCCATGAACGACTCAAACGCGAAAATGTCGTGAATTTTTTTACCACACCGGATAACTTTCGGGCGCTGGTCATTAACAGCCTGTCGCAGCACCGCCAGCCCGATTTAACCGCTTTGCATCGGTTGAGCAGCGCCGACATTGTATCCCCGCCCGAACCCTACATCGCCCACCCTTATACCCTCTTGGATACACGCGGCCTGTTTGGTCGTAAAACCGAATTACAGCTTTTAACTGACTGGATTTCCAACCCCTACAGCGAGATTTACCCGTCGCGGGTGGTCAGCCTGATAGCGATTGGTGGTATGGGAAAAAGTGCGCTGTCGTGGAAGTGGTTTAACGAAGTTGCGCCGCGCCACATGGACTTTGCCGGACGCATGTGGTGGAGTTTTTACGAAACGGATTCACGGTATGAGAGTTTTATTACCCGTGCGCTGGCGTATGTGTCTGATGTGCCGGAAAAAACCGTGCAAAAATTAAACATGGCACAGCGCGAAGAAAAACTGCTGCATACGCTGGACACACATCCTTTTTTGCTGGTGCTGGATGGGCTGGAACGCCTGCTGATGGCTTACGTGTACCCCAATGCGTCGCGGAAGATGGACAGTTTGCTGGATACACAGTCGATTCCTTTGATTGGTGGGGCGGTAGAAACCCGCCTACGCAAAGCCTATGACCCCCGCGCCAGTGCATTTTTAAGTAAACTGGCCGGAGTACGGTCATCTCGTATTCTCATCAGCACCCGTTTACATCCTGTAGAATTGGAAACCCCTACCGGAGATGTGCGCCCCGGTGCGTCCCTGGTACATTTGCACGGGCTGGATAATGCCGATGCGCTGGAATTGTGGCGTTCATTTGGGGTAACGGGTTCAAAAGAAGCCCTTAAAAAGCTGTTTAACTCTTTTGGCAATTATCCCCTGCTGATTCGTGCGCTGGCGGGCGAAGTTGCCCGCTACCGCCGCGCCCCCGGTGATTTTAATCGCTGGAAGCGTGCCAACCGCGACTTTAATCCGTTTCAGCTTCCAATGGTGCAGCGTCAGTCTCACATTTTGCAATTTGCGCTGGTGGGATTGGATGAAAAACAGATGCTGGTGCTGCGGACGCTGGCGGCGTTTAGTTCCCCGACCAATTACGACACGCTGGCCGATGTGCTGGTCGGCGAAATGAATATTTTTGGCAGCGAACATGATCTCGATATGGCGCTGAGCGAACTTGAGGATCGCGGGCTGTTGGGCTGGGATAGGGACGCAAATCGCTATGATTTACATCCCGTAGTGCGAGGAGTAGTGTGGGGCGGCCTGCCGGAAAAGGATAAAAAGGTTATTTACCAGAAACTGCACGCGCATTTTGACTCGCTGCCGCCGATTGAAAACTGGCGCGAAGTGCAAAGTCACAGCGATTTAAACGCCCCTCTGGAATTGTTTCATACCCTGATGGGACTGGAAAGGTATGATGAGGCGTGCGAAGTGTTCCAGAAGCGGTTATACCGCCCTCTGCGCTACCGTTTAAGCGACGGGCAGATGCTGGCGACTCTGCTGGAACAGTTTTTTCCACAGGGGACAGATTATCTGCCCCCGTTAAAACAGTTAAGCGAGCAGGCATGGATACTCAACGCGCTGGCACAGGCATATCAGATGATTGGGCAGCCGGGCCGGGCAGTACCGTTTTTCCGGCGTTCGACTCATCTGAAAGAGCAGGCTAACTATACGGTTGATTTAAGCAGCGGCTGGCGTGATTTAAGTTATGCGCTGCGGCTGTGCGGCAGCCTACGAGAAGCAGAAACATCGGCACAGCAGGCACTTTTAATTGACCGTCAGGAAGACAACCGCCTGCTGGAAGCTATCAGTTTGCAGGTGCTGGGTATGGCGCTGGCAGTGCGGGGCGATTATACGGAAAGCGCGGCTGCCTTAGACCTGTCACTGGATTTGGCTGACAGAACCAACGCGAACCGCGCTTATAATCATCATGCAATGCGGGCAATCTGGTCAGGGGAGTATGAAGCAGCGTTAGAATGGGCTTCTAAAGGAATGCAATACTGCCGGCGGCGCGGGCTGGAATCCGGCCTCATCTGGTCAAAACGGTTGCAGGGACAGGCAGCCTTAGGGTTGGGCGATATTGAAAAAGCGGAAAAACTGCTGCATGATGCGCTGCTGCACGCCCGCAGTGTGAAACTGGTCGAAGAAGAACTGGCGGCGCTGGTCGCGCTGGCTGAACTGCGCCGTCAGCAGATGGATTTGCAGCTTGCCCGCGAATTACTGGCCGATGTGTGGGACGCAGCAGACGATGGGCCCTACCCCCTGATTCATGCTGATGCGTGGAATGTGCTGGCGCATATTGAACGGAATGCGCTTGAATTTCCAATAGGGGTGCTGACGCGGCAGGAAAAAGACAAATATCGACGGGCGGCGGTAGAAGCAGCGGAAAAAGCCTATCAACTGGCCTGGTGTGATGGCCCTCCCTACGCTTACCATGCAGGGTTAGAACGCGCCCGCACCCAGCTTAAAATCCTTAATGCGCCTGAACCGGAACTACCTGCTTTTGATGATTCCGTTTCCGTCGCAGAAATTAACCCTGAGTAACATGCATGAAATTTTTTTCAGGGAACAGCGCCTTTCTTTTTCCCTCTCTATGGATTAACAAATATGTATGCAATACGGCGGACGGTAGGGACACGGCACTGCTGTGTCTCTACAACAGATGGTTCAAGGACGGACAGGAAGATGAATGTAGGGGCGGGGACAAGGGCGGTACGCCCGATACCCGC
>CAZKZS010000094.1:0-15084 GCA_964557285.1 uncultured Anaerolineae bacterium
ACAACCGTGTTTATTGGGCCGGTGGTGGGTGGTATGGTGCTGCGTTACCTGCCCGAACTTTTGCGGCGGCTGAAAGTGCTGAGTTTTGTGGGCAGCATCGTCGGGCGCGACCTGACCAACGAACAGGCAGCCATTGATGGAGTCATTAACGGCATTGTCCTGATTTTATTTATTGTATACCTTCCTGGCGGTCTGGCTGACCCGCAGTTGTGGAAAGGACTTTACCGCCGCCTGCGCCCTTCCTCCGATAAACAGGAAACTGCATAACCATGCTCGAAATTATCGGCGTTTCACGTTTATTTGGTGGGCTGGCGGCGCTCAGCCGGGTGAATATGACCGTGCAGGCGGGCAAAGTCACCGGATTGATAGGGCCAAACGGGGCGGGCAAAACCACGCTGATTAACTGCATTAGCGGCCTTGACCACCCTACCGAAGGGATTATCCGCCTGAACGGAGTCGAAATTCAGAAAAAAGCCCCACACCAGATCACTGCCCTGGGACTGGGACGCACCTATCAGAACATTCGGCTATTTGGGGATTTAACCGTGCTGGAAAATGTGCTGATTGCACAACACCGGCACGGCAAAGCCAATTTACTTGATGCGCTGTTTCAGTCGCCCCGTCACCGCCGCGAATTGCAGCAGCAAACCGAACAGGCTTATGCCCTGCTGCGCCGCTTTCATCTGGAGTCCTTCAGCAGCAGCCGTGCCGGAAGCCTTCCGTATGGCGACCAGCGCCGTTTAGAAATGGCACGCGCCATCGCCACCGACCCGCAGCTTATTCTGCTGGATGAACCTACCGCAGGCATGAATCCCGTAGAAACCCATGAATTTGGTGAACAAATTCTCAAACTGCGGGAGGCAGGGCTGACTCTGGTGGTGATTGAGCATGATATGTCGCTCATTTCTCAGGTGTGTGATGAGGTGTATGTACTGAATTTTGGGCAGATGATTGCCAACGGCACAGTAGCAGACATCCAGCAGAATCAGGATGTGATTGAAGCCTATCTGGGAAGGGAAGATTAGCCGTGCTGGTGGTGGAAAATTTGCAGGTCAGTTACGGAGCGATTCTCGCCCTACGCGGCATCTCCTTCAAAGTGGAGGCCGGACAGGTCGTGACCCTTATTGGCGCGAATGGGGCGGGTAAAAGCACGACTTTAAACACCCTCAGCGGCCTGCTGAAACCTGGCGCAGGCAAAATTTGGTTTGAGGGGGCAGACATCACAGGCAAACGGGCGGATATGATTAGCCAGAAAGGCTTGGTACAGGTGCCGGAAGGTCGGCTGATTATCGCTCCGATGACCGTTCAGGAAAATCTGGAAATGGGTGCTTACAACCGAACGGATTCCGAAATAGAAGCCGATATTGAAAAGGTCTTTGAGCGATTTCCCCGTCTGAAGGAAAGGCGAAAACAAAAAGCTGGCTCGTTAAGCGGCGGCGAACAGCAAATGCTGGCGGTAGGCCGTGCATTGATGAAACGCCCCAAATTAATGATGCTGGATGAGCCAAGCATGGGACTCGCGCCGATGCTGGTCAACGAAGTGTTTAATATCATCCAGGAGATTAAAGCCCAGGGGACAACGATTCTGCTGGTGGAGCAAAACGCCCGTAAAGCGCTGCAAGTGGCAGATTACGCTTATGTGCTGGAACGCGGCAGCATTGTCAAAGAAGGGTCGGCCGCCGCGCTTCAGGCCGATGAGGAAGTGATTCAGGCGTATTTAGGCTGAGGCTTCGGCAGCGCGACGTTCTTCGATTTCTTCTAGCACCCAGCGCACAGGACCAGAAATCACATAAATAGCCGCCCAGACGAACATAGCAGGCGGTCCGTATAAAATGACGGAAGCAATACTCAGGGCAAAAGGAATAATTTTCCAGCTCTGTGAAAAATCGCGCGGACGGCTAATTTTATTGCTCATATAACTTAAATTGCTGACCATCAGGAGCGAAATCAGCACTACACAAAAAACCGCAATGCCCGGATAGCGGTATTCGCCAAAAAGTTCATACACAAACGCAATAAACCCAATCAGGAACATAGCGGAGGCCGGAGTCGGCACGCCCATAAAATGGGTGCTGTCGGTGCGTGTCCAGTCCACATTAAAACGCGCCAGCCGGAAAGCACTAAATAGGGTTGGCATAAAACTTAATGCGATGCCTATCACGCCCCACTCATGAAAGTAGGCTTTGTACAGCAAAATCGAGGGGGCAACCCCGAACGTTACCAGGTCGGCTAGCGAATCCATTTCAATTCCAAAACGGCTGTTGACGTTTAACAACCGCGCCAGACGGCCATCCAGCACGTCCAGAAAGGTAGCAAAATAAATTGCCCAGATGGTAATGGCGAGTTCGCCCTTAAACGCATAGGTCACAGCCACGTAACCAAAAAACATATTCATGGCCGTTACCGAGTTCGGAATGGCCGATTTCGGGATTTTTTTCTTGATTTTCTGCATCGCTTTTTTGCCCTACTTCAGCCTATTGTACGGGAGTTTACGATTCTTGCAAAGCAGCAAGCACGGTTTCCCCACCCACCACCTTTTGATACACCCCCACTTTTAAAAGACTGTTGCGGGGCAAAAATACATCCACCCGCGAACCAAATTTGATAAACCCTAACTCATCTCCTTTAGAAACGTTCTGGAAAGGAGCAACATACGTACTGATACGCCGTGCTAGCAGTCCGGCAATCTGGCGGACCAGGATTTTTTCGCCGTGCGGATTTTCAATTACCAGCGTACTCCGTTCATTGAGTTCGGATGCTTTAGGATGAAACGCGACCAGATAATCGCCGGGATGATAGCGGTAATACACCACTTTGCCATCCATCGGAATCCAGTTCATATGCACATCAAACACCGACAGAAAAATAGAAACCATCAGCCGCTTGTCACAAAAATATTCCGGTTCGTAGACCTCCTCAATCTGAACAATGTGACCATCGGCGGGCGAAATCACACAGTTTTTATAGGACGGGGTGCGGCGGTTGGGCTGACGAAAAAAACTGGTCAAAAAGGCCATTATTCCGCCGGAAATCGCTATTCCCGCATAAATATGAGAACGCTTACCCAACAAAGTATGAAGCCCGTTGATAAAAACCAGCAGGGCAGCAGTCAGGGCTAAAAACTGGTGGCCTTCCCGATGAATTTTCATGATGTTCGCACTCTATGATGTGTTACTATTATGCCGAGATTTCAAGGAAGTAACAGCATGATTCGTTTTGGGTTAGGGATTCTGACAGGATTACTCCTGAGTTACGGGCTGCGCCGCCTCAAAGCAGAAAAATACAATCAGAACAGGATTGAGCTATATTATATTCGCCGCGCCAAAACCTACAGCCAGACCGACCAGTGGGTGTATCCCCGTATTCAGATGCGGAAAAAACTAATTGAGCAGGTACATTTAAAACCCGGGGATCGGGTGCTGGATATTGCCTGCGGTACGGGCGCAAATTTCCCTTACATCATGGAAAAAATCGGCGCGTCTGGTGAAATTGTGGGGGTGGATTTTAGTGCGGCCATGCTGCAAGAAGCCCAAAAACAGGTCGATGAGCAGGGCTGGAAAAACGTCCGTTTGATTCAGCATGACGCCGCAACGCTTCAACTGGGGGAACAATTTGATGTGGTAATTTGTGCGCTGGGTATGGTCGTTATTCCCGATTATCAGTCGGCTATGCAGCGTGCCTTTGAGCATGTGCGCCCCGGAGGATGGCTTGGAATCGCGGATTTGTGCGAAAGCCAGCGCTGGTATATGCAGCCTGTCAATATGCTGATGGATATACTGGATGCTACGCTCGTCACGGATACCACCCGCCGCCCGTGGGAATTGATGCAGCCCCTGGTCGAGAATTATCAGCGTGACGATTTGATGCTTGGATACATGTATGTAGCATCGGGCCAAAAGCCTGCATGACCAACTGCTCTTGCAAAAAACAGATGAATGCGTTAATTTCTTTTAAGTTAAAATTTCCTTAACTTTTCCCTGGGCTTAGCCTGAATTTAACAGGGAAAGGGATAATATGAAGCACATATGGATACTTTTCCATTGTGGCATTGAAGTTAGTTAGCTTAAGGAGTCATTACAGTGAAAAATTTCCGCGTTTTAATGCTGGTGCTGGTGGTGATTGCCGCCGCGATACTGCCGGGCGCCTCAGTAGTTGCACAGGATCCCGTGCAAATTGATGTTTGGGTGGCTTTCGACGACTACCGTCTGGATTGGGTTCAGGGAGTAGCCGCCGAATTTAATGAGATGTTCCCGCAGTACAATGTTGTTGTCACAGGCGGGCGCAGCTACGAAACGATGTTCGCTGAAGCGGCTGTTGCGGCTGAACAGGGCGAACAGCCTGCTGTGATTCACTATTTCGAGGCCGCGACGCAGGACGCCCGCGACAGTGGTCTGTTTAAACCGATAGCTGATGCGCTGGGTGATCGTACCGAAGTGAACGGGCTGCCGGTGGCTCTGGATGACATCATTGCCCCCGTTGCTGCTTACTACACCCTGGATGGCAAATTCACCTCCATGCCCTGGAATACCTCCTCCGCTATCTGGTTCTCCAACATGAACTATCTGGAAGCGGCAGGTATCACCGAACCCCCCGCCACCTGGGATGAAGTCGAAGCTGCCTGCGAAGCGATTATGGCGCTGGAAAATGCCCCGCAATACTGCTTTAGCTGGCCGAATCATGGCTGGTTCTTTGAACAGTGGCTGGCACAGCAGAACGCAACCTACGTCAACAATGACAATGGCCGTGCAGAACGGGCTACTGAAGTGACCTTTGACAATGACGCAGGGGTTGCCATTCTGACCTGGTTGGATGATATGTACAACAAGGGTTATCTGTTTTACAGCGGCGCTCAGGGCGGCGACTCGTGGGCAACGGTTGACCAGGCTTTCCAGACTCAGCAGATTGCGATGGCGGCGTACAGCAGTTCCGATACCACCCTCTACACCCAGTTTGGGGTGGATGGCGGTTTCACAACTGTCGCGTCTTTCCTGCCCTACAATGATGACACGGGCTGGACAGGCAACCTTATCGGCGGCGGGACACTGTGGCTGACCGACGGGCTTGATCCTGAAGTCGAAGAAGGCGCATTAACCTTCCTGCTGTACATGACCAATACGGAAAATGCGGCGGACTGGCACAAACTCACAGGGTACATTGCCATTCGTAACAGCGCCAATGAACTGCTGGAATCCGAAGGCTGGTTTGAAGAAAATCCGAACCAGACTGTCGCGGCGGCTCAACTGGCGCAAAGCGAAGTCACCCCTGCCACCAGCGGCGCTCTGGTAGGTGGTTTTCCGGCGATTCGTGCTGAGGTCACGGCTGCGATTGACCGCGTGCTGCTGACCGATGATGATCCGGCTGAAGTGCTGGCAGAAGCCGCCGAAGAAGCCAACATCATCATTGAAGAATACAACCTGCTGAACGTAGATTAATCACTACGTTCACCCCGAAATAGATGTAAAAGGGCGACTCCATGGGTCGCCCTTCTTATCACAGGAAGGGACGCTCCGTGATTATTGCTCCAGAATTTGTAGTTTTAATAGCGGCTGTTATTGGCGCAGCACTTTTAGGATTTGCCTTTGCGGTTTCGCGGGTGCGCTGGTTTTGGGGGCTGGTGCTGGGCGCATTTGCCGGGGCTGCGGGTGCGCTGCTGTTCATGATGCCGCTGGATTTCTGCACCTTTAGCACAGACCGTAAACCGTATGAAGCCGAATTTGGGGCGCTGCTGGTGGGCATCGGCATCCTGATTATCCTGATTCCCGTCGGCTGGCTCAGTCTGCGGCTGCTGCGCGGGGAAAGCCTCGTCTCCACTGCCTCACAGCCCACGCAGGGAACATTTCGCCACTGGTGGATTGCGATTCCCCTGCTTGCGCCCACACTCACCATTCTGATTTTGTTTTTATACTATCCTTCCGTCGAAACCGTGCGGCTTTCGGCACATCTTTCCAGATTGGGTGCAAAACGGGAAGCCTTTGTTTGCACTTCTAATTACACGCGGCTGGTAGAAAACAGTGATTACCTGGATGTGGTTATTCGTACCATGTATATTTCGGCGGCGATTGTCGTCATCAGCATGGTGCTTTCCCTGCTCATTGCGACCATGGCCTACCTGCCCGTCCGGGGGGCGTCCATTTATCGAACGCTGCTGGTCTGGCCGAACGCGATTTCACCCGCCGTTGCAGGGCTGATTTTCCTGCTTATTTTTAACCCCCTGGGCGGCATCATTGACCATCTGCTTGGAACCGGTTTCAGGATAGGCTGGACAAACGATCCACAGATTGCGCCCTGGACAATTATTATCGCCAGTGTATGGAAGTCGATGGGCTACAACATCCTGTTTTATATTGCAGGGCTGCAAAATGTTCCGAAAGATTTAATTGAAGCGGGAGCGATTGATGGGGCGGGGCTGCTGCGGCGTTTTACCAGTATTGTGTTGCCTCTGTTGTCTCCCATTACTTTTTTCCTGATTATCACCAATATGACCTACGCTTTTTTCGATACTTACGCCACGATTGATTATCTGACCCCCGGCGGCGGGCCGCTGGAATCGACCAATACGATGATGTATCAGGTCGCACAGCTGGGGGTATTTGGTGAAAGAGCCGACCTGGGTAAAGCCGCTGCACAGTCCATTGTGCTGTTTTTGATGGTCATCGGCATGACCATTGTGTCGTTCCGCACCGGAGGACGGCAGGTTACTTATGGAGCGTGAGTCATGACAGATTCTTCTTCGGGATGGGCTTCTTCCCGCCCCAAATCACGATGGATTCCCAGACGCTGGTATGCCCATATCGTGCTGCTGGCAGCCTGCATTATTTTAGGGATTCCCCTGTTTTATGCGCTGCTGGTCAGCACCCAGACCCGTCAGGAAATCAACCGTTTTGAATTTACGCCCGGCAGTGGGTTCGATGAGAATCTGGATATTGTTTTTCGCCAGCGCCATTTACAGGATTACATGGTCAACAGTGCCATTATGACCATTGCTATTACCGTTGGCAAAACGATTCTGTCGCTGCTATCGGGGCTGGCGTTTGTTTACTTCCGATTTCCGGGCAAGTGGCTGGTGTTTGGTTTTGTCCTCATTACGTTGATGATGCCTACAGAGGTACTCATTATTGCCCTGTTCCGGTTTATCAATGAACTGAACTGGGACAATACCTACCTTGCCCTGATTGTGCCTTTTCTGGCAAGTGCCACAGGGACATTTTTGTTTCGGCAGCATTTTTCTAATATTCCGGCGGAGTTATCCGAAGCCGCCCAGCTTGACGGCGCGAATCCGCTGCAATTCCTGTTTCAGGTGCTGGTGCCAATGAGCTGGAACACAATTGGGGCGCTGGCGGTGGTTCAGTGTCTATATGCCTGGAATATGTATCTCTGGCCGAACATGATTATTTCCGACCCTACGATGGAAGTGGTACAGGTGGGCATCGGGACCCTGCGGGCAGGCGAAGGCGGCGGAATCCAGTACGGGCCGCTGATGCTGGGGGCGGTGGTCGCCAGTTTGCCCCCCCTGATTGTATTCATCCTGCTGCAAAAGCAATTTATGAGTGGTTTTTCCCTTTCAAGGGATAAGTAGGAGAAAGGGCGGGTATCGGGCATCAATGCCCTTGTCCCCGCCCTTTTTAACCCTTACCCCCAACTCCTCCAGGGCTTATTCATGGGCATCACGGCCAGAACTTACGCCCCCACTGCTGATAGGCGTGGAACATCGAATTCCAGTCGCCCGTAGGAATACCGCCGCCGCCTTTGTGCATACCGGAGTCGGCATCCCCCGCCCCGATATTATCCGGTGTCCCCTGAAAACCCCACTGCATGACACCGGAATAGCCATATTTGTTAAAAAGCTGGTCTAACGCGCCCGCAATCCATTCACCGCCGTTGCTGCGCCCCAGGTCGTTAAAAAAGCCGCCTACTGGCCCGATTTCCTCCATGATGATGGGTTTTTTCCAGACCTTTTTAGCGCGTTCCGATTCTCGAATGGCTTCAATGGCGCGGTGTCCGATTGGGTTATCGTATTTTTCGCGGTCACGATACGAATGGATGGTCGCAAAATCCAGGGTAGGCAGCGTGTAAAGTTTATCCGCGTAATTTTTGCCTTCGTAAGCGTGTTCCACAAAAAGATGATGGCAGCTTTCGATACTGGTTGTAATCAGAGTATCCGGGTCAAGGTCACGGATAAGCGCGGTCACGTACTTATAATACTGATAAAATTCTTCGGCAATTCGCGCCATATCGGGCGGGTCAACGGGCGGGTGAGGATGTACCTGAGCTTCATTACACACCCCCCACGCGAACAGAGCATCATGCCCTTTTAACGCCCCAATCACTTTTTTAATAAAGGGGATATAAGTTTCGCGGTAGCCTTCCCGAAAATACGCCGCGTTATAAGCAGCAGGCACACGATAACGCCCACCGTCACAGGGAACATTAAAACCGCTGCCTTTGGAATCATCCAGTGTCACCAGCGCGAACATGCCGCGTTTCTGGAGTTTATCCAGCGCCACCTCAAGCCGTTGAACAGCAGTTTGAGCATCCGACCCGCTAAACGGTGCGTACATCCGAATCACCCGCGCCCGCATTTCTTTGGCCGCGTCCAGTTGAATATCCTGGTGCTGCGGCTGGGCGTACTGCGTCACCGATCCGGGGAAACCGTACCATGCCAGCTCACGCAAATTTACCCCGATGAACTTAAACGGGCTGCCATTTAAGTAAAACTGTCCATCCTGAATACTAAATCCTTTTTTCGGTTTGGGTTCGTCTTTTGGCTGGCTGACAGAAACCGCCTCCTTTGCCGCGCTGGTCTGGGACTTTAATAAAATGACCTGCATCATGACAGCAAGTTTCACTTCTTCCGTCAGGTTAGGCAGTTGTTCCAGAGGAACACCCTCATAATATTCTCCTGGCACATTTTTAATCCAGGGGATTCCAGCCTGCTGCAACCAGGTATCGACACTATTCGGCTGCCCCAATCCGGCGGCTGTTTTTTGAAAGGCTTCTAATAAAACTTTATTCGTAAAATCACCTTCAATTTTAGGATAAGTCACTGCTGCCTTTTTGCTGGCCGGAGCCGGTTTTGGGCCCGTTCCCTGCCAGACCATGTTGGCATCTGTACCGCCTACCCGAGATTCCGGTATCCACAAATTGCCTGGCCCTTCCACGTTGTGCCATATCCAGCCTTCGGCTTCCACAGGGGTGCCGACCACACGCACCTCAATATTAGCCCCCACTTTCCCCACCAGTTCAGCAGCAAAACTGGGGCCGCTGCGTACATCTACTTCACGGGTTGTCTTAAACATCATTTTCTCCTAGTGTACGGCTTACCGCTTAATTCTACAGATAACCCCTATTAGCAGCAACTGAGGTGGCTATTGTGGGATAGGGGGGAACAGAATATGCTTGAGATGATTTTACGAGGATACCTATGAAACACATTTTTATCTTGCTTCTGCTTTTAATCATGCTGAGCGCGTGTGGAGAGGAAAAAGAAAAACAGGATGAAAACTCCTCTGCTGTCACGCAGGAAGTGACTCTCGTGTCGATGTCCGCAGCCCCTACCGCGACTCCAGTACCGACAGGTAATCCGGTTCGGGTGCTGATTCCAGAAGTTCTCCATACCTATCCCCACGACTCCGGCGCGTATACCCAGGGTTTGCTGCTGCATGAAGGGGTTTTGTATGAAAGTGCAGGCAAATATGGCGAATCCCGTCTGAGAAAAGTTGATCTGACCACCGGAGAAACCCTTCAGGAAGTGCCTGTTGACCCAATTTTTTTTGCGGAAGGGCTGGCGCTGGTGGAGGACAAACTGATTCAACTCACCTGGAAAGAAGAAGTCGCCTTTGTTTATGAACTCGACTCCTTTGAACAGACAGGAACACTGGAATATACAGGCGAAGGTTGGGGGCTGTGTTACGATGGGGAGGCGATTTACATGAGTGATGGCAGCAGCACCCTGTTTGTCCGCGATCCCGAAACCTTTGAACTGCTTGACCAGATTCCGGTGACGGTAGATGGCCTTGCGGTTGAAGATTTAAATGAACTGGAATGTGTGGGCGAGACGATTTACGCCAATGTTTACCTGCAAAACTTCATCGTGGAAATTGAAAAGGCTACCGGACAGGTCACAGCAGTCGTCGATGCGTCGAATCTGCTAACATCGGAAGAATCATCGGCGCTGCAATCGGGGGAAGTGTTAAATGGCATCGCTTACGACCCGGAAAAAGAGGTATTTTATATTACAGGCAAACACTGGCCGACATTGTTTGAGGTTCAATTTGTCGAAAGGGAATGATGATGGCACTTCAAGGAAAACCTCTCCCCCAATCCAAAATGTCTGCACGTCCGGTACAAATTACCGGACACCGGGGCGCAGCCGGACTTGCGCCTGAAAATACCTTAGCTGCTTTCCGTAAAGCAATTGAGCTTCGATTGGATGCCATTGAATTTGATGTGCAGCGCACCACCGACGGTTATCTGGTCGTGTTTCATGATGATGAGTTAGACCGCGTAACCAATGGAAAGGGATTAATGCGCGAGCGCACGCTGGCGAGCCTCAAAGCGCTGGACGCGGGAAGCTGGTTTAACAAAGCCTTTAAAGACGAGCGTATCCCCACCCTGCGCGAACTGTTTAACCTGATGCGGGATAA
This sequence comes from uncultured Anaerolineae bacterium, assembly GCA_964557285.1. Taxonomy (GTDB): domain Bacteria; phylum Chloroflexota; class Anaerolineae; order Aggregatilineales; family J027; genus SB15. The sequence goes on from CAZKZS010000094.1 coordinate 10,644, forward strand.
TGACCTGCTGCTGTATCTGGAAATGAAAGACCCATCGCTGTTCCCCGGTATGGAAGAAGAAGTCGCCGCGCTGATTCGGGAGTACGGTTTTACCGAGCGCTGCTGTGTGCGTTCCTTCGACCATGCTTCTTTACATCGGTTTCATCGGGTTGCGCCGGAAATTCCCGTTTCTGAACTGTGGTACACCCATTTTCCTTCGGCTGATGAAACCACCTACCCGACCCTCAATATGATGTTCAGCCTGTGTACTGCTGATAACGTAGCGGCGGCGCACGCACGCGGCCAAAAAGTCACCTGCTGGACGGTGAACGAGGTTGAGGATGCCAGACGCTTAATCGAAATGGGTGTAGATGGCCTGACCGGAGATTACCCGGATCGGCTGATAGCGCTGTTTTAATGAGGATGAGGGCGGAGCGCTTCCGCCCTGTCCTGCCACCCGCGTAAATAAGCAGCGATGGATTGGTCAAAGGCTTCATCCACTGAGCCGCCGCGTCGGAAATTCTGGCTGATTTCCAGCGTAACAAAGCCATGTACCAGCGCCCACGCTCCCCGCAGCATGGGCAGCGCCGACTCCGAACCCGCGATTTTTACCATCACCGCCTGTAAAGGCAGCACCAGCGTTTCTATGTGGGCTGGGTCGGGGCGCATTTCCTCCGGCAGCGCTCCAAAAGCAAGGGTATAGGTAGTAGGATGCGCGCGTGCAAATTCACGGTAAGCCCGAATCATGTTCAGCGCGGATTCAATGGGATTATCTGTTTCCACCGTCGCCAGCATCACCTGTACCAGCCGTTCTACCGTCATTGTATTGAGCGCCCTGAGAAGCGCCCCTTTGCTGCTGAAATAACGATACAATGAAGGCGCTTTTACCCCCAGTTCCGCAGCAAGTCTATGCAGCGAAAGATGCTCGACTCCTTCGGCTTCCAGCAGAGACAGCGCTTTTTCAAGCACAAGGTCATAGGAAATTTGTGCCGGATACGGCATGTTTACCCCTTTTTTCATGACTAACTGTATTAGTTTTGAGTTCAATTGTCAAGCTAATCAAAAATACAGTATGCTTTGAAAAAGCGAAGGGATTGATTACACATGCGACGAACTCTTTTTTTCCTATTGCTGCTTTTGATACCGACAGTAGCTGCCCAAGAAACCGAAGTCGATGTTGATACCCAGACTGGAACGGCCTACGGGCTGGAATGGAATCCTGATGGCACGATTCTGGCAGTGGCATCGGGATATGAAATTACCCTGTACAGCGCGGATTTACAGGAAGTGCTGGCCGTATCGGATATTGAGGACGCGGTTGCGCTTGATATTGCCTGGAATCCCGATGGAACACGGATGGCAAGTGTGAGTGGTTACAACAATGCTCAAGTTCGTATCTGGCAATGGGATGAGCAAGCCCGCACCCTGACCCTTGAGAATACCCTGGATGGATTTACAGGGGTTGACCGCCGTCTGAGAACCCGCCACCAGTACGCGGTCACATGGCATGAAGATACCCTTGTGACCCTTGCCGATGACCGACAGGGTAAATTTCAGGTGTGGGATGTAGCAACAGGAGAAGTCGTTGCCCTGTGGGAAACCAATTATAGTATTCCCCTGCGCGAATTTATCTGGAATGAAGATGGCACAGAAGTGATTACCGCAGGCATGGATGCCGAAGAAACCTACGTTCTGTACAGCCTCAATCTCACTTCAGGGGAAACAGCACCACTTTTCCCGATAGACGGCCAGTCCTACATTTTTACCCTTTCACCGGATAGACAGTGGATTGCCATCGGTTATGAAGATGGCAACATAGACATTCGAGATTTTGAACAATCCCTGATGGAATTTGAAGCGGTTGCCCAGCCTGTCGCCTTAGCATGGTATGCAGATACGCTCGCGGTACTGGGGTATGACACCACCTTACAACTGTGGGATGTCTCTGCCCTGCAAGAATAGAGCGTTTTTTATGTGTCCGCCTGAACATGAATCATAACCTCGCTTAAAGGTTTTTTGGTGATGGCTGGCACGCGGGCATCTTCCGCCGGATACCCGACCGGAATCACCACATAAGCGCGTTCATTGGGCGGACGCTGCAAAATCTCACTTAAAAATCCCATCGGATTCGGCGTATGAGTCAGGGTTGCCAGTCCTGCCAGATGCAAACTGCTTAACAGCATCCCTACCGCAATTCCTACCGATTCGGAAACATAATAGTGTTTGATTTTGCGCGGTTCGCCCGTTTCGGGATCGGTCGCCAGCCCATAAACCTGCTGGAATACCACAATCAGATAGGGCGCATCTTCCAGGTGGGGTTTATGCCAATCCGTCCCTAGCGGCGCAAGCGCGGCCAGCCATTCCGCGCTCATGCGGTGTTCATAACTTTCTTTTTCTTCTGCTTCCGCCGCTATTCGTATTTTTCGTTTGATTTCCGGGCTGCTGACCACCACAAACGTCCAGGGCTGCTGATTTGCGCCGGAAGGGGCAGAAGCCGCCGTTTCAATCGCATTTTGAATAAGTTCAAAAGGGGCGGGCTGCGTGGAAAAATCGCGCACGGTGCGGCGCTGTTTCATGCGGGATAAAAATTCCCGTGAGGCTTTGAGTTGTTCTTCCAGCGGCAGGTGCGTAAATTCCAGAGCGTGAAATTGGTGTGCCATGACCTTAACTTTCTGCGTAAGCTGTGAAATAATCTTGAGCGCGATTGTACCGCACGCAAAATAGGGAAAACATTGTGTTCCAGGGATTAAGTGAAGCCGAAGTCATCCGCCGCCGCCAGCAGGGGCAGGGTAACGAGATTGATTTTTCTACCAGCCGTTCTTATCTCCAGATTATTCGTTATAACGTATTCACCTTCGTCAACATTGTGCTTTTTATCATCGGCCTTGCGCTGCTGGTTTTGGGGCTGCCGCAGGATGCCATCACAACGGCAGGACTGGCAATCTTAAACGCGCTGGTCGGCATTGTGCAGGAAACCCGTGCCAAGTATCAACTCGATAAAATTACCTTACTCACCCGCCCGCGTGTCACCGTCATTCGGGAGGGGCAGGAAAAAACCATCGAGCAGCAGGACGTAGTGCTGGGTGACATTATTCTGATTCAGGCGGGCGACCAACTCATTTGTGACGGCGTGGTTAAAGAAGCCAACCGGATGGAAATGGATGAATCGCTGCTGACAGGCGAATCGGATACTATCCCGAAGCAAACAGGCGATAAGGTATTTTCCGGTAGTTTTTGCGTTTCCGGCAGTGGCATTTATGAGGCTACTGAAGTCGGCCAGGCCAGTCTTGCCAATAAAATTACGGCCAAAGCCCGCGATTTTAAACTCACCCGTACCCCCTTACAGAGTGATGTCAACAAAATTGTACGCTGGGTCGGCCTGCTCAGCCTCCTGATGGGGGCGGCGCTGTGGGTGAACGCGCTGGATGAATCGCTGGAAGAACGGGTGCAAATGATGGCGGTGGTCATCGGCATGATTCCCCAGGGACTCATTTTTCTGGTCACGCTGGCCTATGGGTTGGGCGCGGTGCGAATCGTGGGCAAAGGGGCGCTGGTACAGCGTATTAACGCCATTGAATCCATGAGTAATGTCACGATTTTGTGTCTGGATAAAACGGGGACGCTGACCACCAACCGGATTCATTTTCACAGCCTGTATCCCTATGAAATTGAAGAAACCCGCTTTAAAACCCTATTAGGGCATTTTGCGGCCAGTGGCAACAGTAGCAATCGCACCAGCGAAGCGATTCTGGAAGCGTGCCAGGCCGAAAAACTCACCTTTGTGGAGGAAGTGCCGTTTACTTCCGCCCGCAAATGGAGTGGCCTCTCTTTCAGCCAGAATGGGGTCACGGGAACGTATATTCTGGGAGCGCCGGAAATTTTGCAGCCCGCCCTTACCCGCTATCCCGCCGAATTTGAGAGCCAGATGAAACAATGGTCGGAAAAAGGGCTACGCGTGGTCATGTTTGCCCATGTGCCGCAGGTTCATCCCATGCACGATGACGGCGAAAAACCGGCGTTGCCTGCGAATCTGGTGCCGCTTGGCCTCATCAGTTTAAGCGACGAACTGCGACCGGATGCGGACAGCACCCTGAAAAACTTCGCGGAAGCTGGAATCCAGTTAAAGATTATTTCCGGCGATAATCCGCATACCGTCGCGGCGCTGGCACGGCAGGCAGGTTTTGATACCAGTTCCGGCGTGGTTTCCGGCCTGGAACTGGAAAAAATGGATGACAAACAGTTTGCAGATACCGCCCGCAAAGTCTCCGTTTTTGGACGTATTACCCCCGACCAGAAGGAAAATCTGGTGAAAGCCCTCAAAAATCAGGGATTTTATGTGGCAATGATTGGGGATGGAGTGAATGATGTCCTGTCGCTGAAACAGGCACATATCGGCATCTCTATGCAAAGTGGCAGCGCCGCCACCCGCAACGCGGCGGATATTGTGCTGCTGAACGACTCA
>CAZKZS010000095.1:0-2236 GCA_964557285.1 uncultured Anaerolineae bacterium
AAATGACAGAGATACTCCGCTTTGGATTTGCTGAAATCAGCGGGGCCAGTCCCGTAAAAAATGACCACATCGCGCACGGCATCGGGCGTTGTGGCTGACAACTCCAGCGCGTAATACGCCCCCAGCGAAAACCCAATCACTGCAATACCATCCGATCCAGCACGTTCCTTCAGAAAAGTGATGGCGTCTGTGAGGTCGGTTCTGACCTGATTTCCATCCAGAGACGCGCTCAGGACTTCGGCTTCGGGTATCTGGTCTGTGACCCTGCCATGATACAGGTCGGGGGCGAAGACTACAAAACCGGAGTCGGCCAGCCGATTACAGAATGCCTTGATGGTGTCGTTGAGTCCCCACCAGGCATGAAGCACCAGCACGGGACTCCCCTTCCCACTGGCGGGCGTCGCAAGATAACCTTCAGGTGACATGACTCTCTCCTCACTTGAGTAATCGGTTTTCGGATTTCAGTCGTCAGTTTTCAGAAAAAATATCTACCTTGATTGCTAGTCCCCATTCAGCGTTTGACCAGTGTACCGTAGGGGCAGGAACAAGCGAACCCCGTGAGCGATGCCTGCCCTTTCCGTAGGGGGCGGGTATCGGGCGTACCGCCCTTGTTCCTGCCCCTACATGCCTCTGCTGCCTGTCCACCCCTGAACCACTCTGCGGAGGAGCAAGGAAATGAGAAGGGTTCTGTTTGCCTTATCTACGCGACTGGCAATCAAGGTAAAAAAATATCTGATAAACAACCGCTAACCGCTAATTGCTAACTGCTAAACGGCTGAATATGCTTGCGAAAATGCGCGTGCAGCATCTCCCAATAGGTATCCAGATTCGTATTCAGCACCGTATAAATCTCCTGGTAAAACGCGGCCAGCACCGGACCAAACGACACATGCAGCACTTCCCGCGCGTCAAACTGGTCAAGCAGCGAGGGAAGGTCGTTTGTCTGTGGAATACGGTCAACGCGGGCGCTGACATGATAACTGGCACGATTTTGCGGGTAGCCCTGGATGGCAAGCGCGAGAATTTTCTGGAACAAATCGGGTGCTTTGGCGGCAATGACTCGCAGCGCTTCTACCCAACTCGTCCCTGAGGTTTTCAGATGGACTTTTTCGCCACTGTGTTTAGCAATGATTGGGTACAGGCTGAATTTATCGCTGCCACTGTGGATGCTGAGTTTGTAACCGCCCAACTCGCGGGCAAGGGCGGCGTGCTGCTGATAGGCTTCCTCAAAAACCGCCACATCCCCAATATAATCGACCCCTTTTTCAAACTCACCGGGGAAGCGGGGGGCAAGCCCGATAAACTCAATATTCAGGCGTTGCAGTTCCAGCGCGATAAAACGGTGCTGGGATAGGGTCGTGACGGAGGCCGTTTCATCCACAGATACTTCTAAATCATAGCTGCCGCGTCCGAGTCGCCGACTCAACTGCTGATTCAGGCGGGCAACATGGGCTAACGCCCCGCCATATTTGGCCGCCGCCCGCAGATAGTCCGTGTCGCTGAGGTTTTTTTCCAGAAAATAGGCGCGGTGTGCGGGAGGCGTGGTTTGTAACGCCTCCCAGGGCAGCGCTGCGATTTTATTTTCCAGCACCGATGTTTCCGCATGGTCGGCCTCATCATCCACATACTGGCCGGGGTCAAGGGTATAGCCAATGTAACCCGCATCCACGCAGACATTTATATCCTCAATCGTTTTAAGGTGGTCGGCGTCACAGGCAAAGCCATCCTGATAATTGGCTGCAATCACTCCCCACGTCACGTCATCCAGCACCTGCTGCGGGCTACGGCGGGCGCGTTCCATTTCTCGCATCGACTGCTGCGCCAGCACGGGGAACATATTGCCTTCCCGCACGGCGCGTAAATGCCCCGGGGTAGCAATCCCCAATCTATCGCCGCAGCCGATGGATTTTTTTAACCCCACACGCTGCGGAGCGCTCCAGGGCAAAATCTGACGTATGGCGGCGGCATTGGTCGTATCCGTTGGGCAGAGATAACCGCCGTTGACGGGTTCACCATGCAGCCCATCCGGTAAATGGCCTTCTACCCGCAGCATTCGTCCCTGTGGGGTATACAGCACCCTTAATGGTTCAGTCATTTGGCATCCCGATATTTAATGACGGGTTCTATATCTTTAACCCAGGCGTGCTGTGGGTCATCGTGAGGAATCAGAACCCGTTTTTCCCCCGCAATAATGTTCAGATAATACATCTGATAACCGGGATGGTTGGCTACCGGA
>CAZKZS010000095.1:2246-14978 GCA_964557285.1 uncultured Anaerolineae bacterium
GCTGGATAATCGCGCTGTTATGCACCGCCAGATAGGTTTCATCCAGGGACCTATCATCGGTATAAATGCGCTGGAAGCCGAATCCCTGTTCTGGTTTAAATTTATAAAAATAAATTTCTTCGTTGGCACTTTCGTAGGGCAGATGATCGACATCATGTTTGTGCGGCGGCACACTCGACCAGTGACCGGGCGGGGTAATAACTTCAATCAGGTACAAACGTTGTGAGACATGATTGACCGTCGTGATGAGGTCATAAATATGACGCTCCCAGTTCCAGACACCGCGCCGTTCGTAACGTGCCATGTCGGGGGTAATCAGGGCAGGAGCGCCTTTTTTATCTGACACCGCCCCACCGATGGCAATTTCAACGTCACTCAGCGCGGTGATTTCATACTCCGTGTTACAGGGAACATAGACCACATGGGCAGGGCGTTCAAAAACATGCTTTCGCCCGCCGATATTTTCCCAGCCATAGCCTGCCGCTTTGACCGTAACGCTGCCCGTCATGATGACCAGCCCTAGCTCCTGCCCGCCGGAATTGGCGGTATAGGAGTCCCCTTTTTGAAGCTGTAATACGCTCAGACTGGTATATTTTAACTCGCTGTTTTCCGACGACACGACTTTTTGCAGCCCTGATGCGGGCTGATACTGAAATTTGAGATTTGCCATTAAAATCCCCCTTGCTGTTCTATAAAAGCCATCACATCCTCATAATAGGGCATATCGTTGGCACAGGCATGACGGGTTACGATAATCGCGCCGGTAGCGTTGCCAAAACGGGCGCACTTTTCCCAATCCCATCCGTTCAAGTAGCCGAACAAAAATCCTGATGCCCACGCATCCCCCGCCCCCAACACATTCAGCACATCGACTTTAAACGGGCGGGCGCGGTGAATTTTGCCATCCGGCGTATGCACTTCTGAACCCGCCTGCCCCCGTTTGACCGCCACCGCTTTGGACGTGGAGCGCAGCAGCACCCCTACCGCCGATTCAACGTCGGATTGGTCGGCAGCCGCCGTAATTTCATCCTCCGTGCCGATAACAAGGTCCACCAGAGGCAGCGCCGCCCGCATATTTACGCCGTAGGTGCGTAAATCCTGCCAGAGGGTTTTCCGTAAATCGAGGTCAATAGCAACTGTGACTCCGGCGGCTTTTGCTCGTTCCATGGCGGCGAAAGTTGTGCTGCGGGAGGGGTCGGCACTAAGCCCTGTACCGGAAACAAACACTATCCTGCTGGTTTCGATGGGGACATTTTGAAGATCATCCAGCGAGAGGTATAAATCGGCGGGGTCGGGACGGTAATATACCAGGGGAAACGTGTCCGGCGGCAGGATGCTAAGGAAGGCCAGTCCGGTCAGGTGCTGGCTGTCGCGGGAAACATGAGCCGTATCAATCCCCTCCGCTTCCAGAAAATGAATCAGTCCGTCGCTCAGTCCGTCTGTTCCCACGCGGCTAATCATTGCTACATTTAGCCCCAGCCGCCGCGTCCCCACCGCGACGTTGGTCGGGCAGCCGCCCGCATACACATTAAAACTTTTGACGGCGGCCAGTTCCGCGCCGATGTCATTGGCATACAGGTCAACCGCCAGCCGCCCCAGAGACAGTACATCAAAGCCCATTTTAAAAATCCATTAGTCAACGGGTAGAATTTTACCTTATCGCGCTTTTAAAGGAAATTTGTATGACCAGCCTGGGGAAATATCGTCATTTAATGCAGTCCAGCAGCCCTGCTGGACATTTTACGATTCTGGCTATCGACCATCGGGGCAATCTGCTGGACAGTTTGAGACAGTACGCGCCCGTCACATCGGAGGATTTTACGGCCTTTAAACAGCAGGTGATTCGGCATTTGAGTCCCTTTGCCAGCGCGGTGCTGGTTGACCCGGAACACGGGCTGCGTCCGGGCATCAAAAACGGGGTGATTCCCGGACAGGTGGGGCTGCTCGCGCCGCTGGAAGTCACCAACTATCAAATTCATCCAAGTCAGCGTGACACCGAATTTATACCGGACTGGTCGGTGGGGCATATCAAACGAGTCGGCGGGAGTGGGGTCAAACTGCTGCTGTATTACCATCCTGACGATACCCAAAAAGCCGCCGCCAAACGTGAACTGGTGGCACGGATTTCGGATGAATGTCAGCTTCACGATATTCCCCTGTTTTTAGAGCCGATTGTGTATTCGCTGGACATGCAGCACCCCCTGAGCAGCGCGGAAAAACGGCGGCTGGTGGTGGACTGCGCCCGCACCTTCACCCGTGCCGATATTTTAAAATTGGAATTTCCCGCCAACCCGCATGATGCCGAATCCGTGTGGGTAGAGGCGCTTAAAGAAGTGAATGACCACTGTGCCGTTCCCTGGACTCTGCTCAGCGCGGGCGTGGATTATCCTACCTTCCGCCGCCAGGCCGAACTTGCCTGCAAAGCAGGGGCAAGCGGGGTGATTGTCGGGCGGGCGGTCTGGGCGGAAGCGGTTCGGTTACAGGGGCAAGCCCGCGACCACTTTTTGAGGCATGACGGTGCCGCCCGCATCCGGGAATTAGGTGAAATTTGCGCGGCTTATGGCACGGACTGGCGGCAAAAAATCAGCGTTACGGAGTCGTGACAGCCGATTCACAAACGCGGCGCACCGTTTCTACCAGAGCATGAGTCGGTGCGGGCAGGTTCAATCCCAGCGCAGCGATCCGCTGGCGGATATGGGCTTCTGTGCCGGACGCATAATAGGCCGCGCTGAGCAGTTCCGGCGACCTGTCCAGCAGCCCAATATGGGTCAGGATTTCGGCCATTAGCGGCACAACATGAATCTCATAGGCGATTTGTAGGGCTTCCTTCAAACAGGCTTCCGCTTTTTCCGGCTGCCCGATGGTCGCGTAGACCTGCCCCATACGCTGAAGGCTGTCGGCGGTATCGTAGCGGTTGCCCATCTGACGGCAAATCCGCAGACTGTCCTCATGCAGGCGCAGGGCATCAAACGGCCTTTCCAGCGCCAGCAGCGCCGACCCCAGATCATTCTGGCTGAAGCCCAGCCCCCACAGGCTGTTGACTTCTTTAAACAGGCTGATACTCTGCTGGTGAATCCGTGCCGCTTCTTCATACCTGCCGCGCAGCCGCGCCAGAATCCCCATATTATTCAGCAGCGCCGCCAGCAGCCCTTTGTCAAATTTCAGAGATTCACAGAGGTGGCGGCTTTCTTCTAAGGCTGCCTCTGCCGCGTCATAAATACCCAACGCTTTATACACCAGACTCAGATTCGCCAGTGCGTTGCTCAGGCGGTCAGGCTGAGTCAGGTCGCGGTAGAGCATGACCCCTTCTTCGGCATAGGTGCGGGCATCTTCAAAATTCCCCTGCAAGCGGGCAACATTGGTCATGCTGATGAGAGCGCCCGCACACCCAACCGTTTCTCCAATGCGGCGGTCAATTTGCAGCATTTCCTGATACAACGAAAAGGAGGCCGTATATTCCCCGCGTAAGTCCGCAATCATCGCCAGCGCCCCCAGTACGTTGCCTATCCAGTACAGGTCGCCCAGTTCCAGATACAGCGCGTAACTGCGATGATAGAGGGCTTCGGCTTTTTCCATGTCATAGCCAAATTGATAGTTGTGACCGAGTGCCAGATAGCCAAACGCGAGTTCTTTTTTATTGCCGTATTTTTCGGAGAGCGCGATACTTTCTTCCAGAAGCTGCCGCGCATCCTCTCGACCGATGTATCCAAGCCATGTGCCAAACCAGGCATATCCGGCCAGCACCCGCCCCAGAATCATTTCCATTTGCGGGGTCAGGGTTTGAGCCGCTTTTAAGTGATTCAGCGCCGCCCCAAATAATTCTTCCGCCTCCACAGGCAGCCCGCGTATATCAAAAAATTCGAGCAGGCCAAGCGCATTAAAAATTTTTCCCCAGTCGCCATTTTCAGCCGCCCAATGCCAGGCCGCCCGTATATTTTCAATCTCGCGGCCAAGTTCCCGTAACACCTGCTTCTGGTTGTACCCAATCATGTGTTTTTCCCGCAGCCGGACAAGATTCAGAAAATAGGCGGAAAAACGGGCGTTAAGCGCTTCCCCTTCGGCAGGGTGGGCGGCCAATTTTTCGGCGGCGTACTGACGCAGCATTTCATGAATTTCGTAACCGCCGTTTTCGGTGCGCCGCAGCAGGGATTTATCCACCAGCGCCGAAAGCTGCAAGAGCGTTGCCGGAATAATCTGGGCTGCTGCTTCGCGCTGGAACTCGCCGCGAAAAATCGACAGCTTGCGGAAAATTTCCTGTTCAGTATCGGTAAGCTGCGCCCATGAATGTTCAAATACCGCCCGCAAACTGCGGTGTCGTTCCGGTGTATCCCGCAGGGACGACGTAAGAAAATCCAGATTATGTTGAATCTCGCTGGCGATTTCGGCGCAGGACAGCACTTTTGTCCATGTCGCCGCCAGTTCAATCGCCAGTGGCATCCTATCCACAAGCTGGCAAATATCAGCCACTGCCTGTTTATCGGTGGGGACAGTTCCTATTTTCTGTGCCTGCTGAATGAACAACTGCACCGCGCTGTCGTGTGCCATACCTTCGACAGGCAGCACCCATTCCGGCACAAGGTTCAGCCGTTCGCGGGAAGTCACCAGCAGCCGAATCAACGGGGCGGCTTCTAAAAGTTCATTCAGCAGCCCTGCCCCCGCCTGCAAATGCTCAAAATTATCCAGAATCAGCAGCCAGGCTTTATCGCTCAGATAAGTAAAAAACTGTTTTTTCTGATCCTGCTTTTTGTCAAAAGTCAGTTCCAGTGCATCGACCAGCGTGGGCAGCAGCAAATCGGGGCTGCTGGTGGCGACCAATGATACAAAATAAACCGGCGTGCCTACCTGCTTTCCGGCCTCAATCGCCAGCCTTGTTTTCCCGATTCCGCCCGTTCCGACCAGAGTCAGGAGTCGGCAGGCAGGATTTTCCAGCAGGTGCAGAATTTCCGCCAGTTCTTTCTCCCGTCCCACAAAGGGGGTCATCTGCGGCGGCAGGCGGCGGATAAGGACGGGCTGCTGCAAGGATTCATAGAAACGGGTCGTTTCCGGCTGCGGGTCGGAATCAAGCTGTTCGCGCAGCAGCCGGACACAGGTTTCATACTGCCGTATGGCCGCGCTGCGCTGACCCACCAGCGCGTAAAATTTCATCAACTGACGGTGGGCGGCTTCATCTAAGGGGTCAAGTGCCAGCCAGCGCTGGCTGTACGTGATGCCTTCCTGTGGGCGCTGCTGCGATTCGTACAGCGTCGTCACCTGATTCAGCGCCGCCAGTACCGATTGTTGAAGCTGTTCGGCCATCAGGTACTGCCAGTCGTCAAAAGCAGGGCAGTCGCGCAGGGTGAATCCGGCCAAAAAGCGGTCCGTATACACATCAACCGCCGCCGCCCATTCAGAGTCCCCAATTCGCTTTTGAAATTCCAGGGCATCAACCCAGGGAGTTTCCGCCAACTGTACCGTTTCGCGGTCACTGTTCAGGAAATTTTCTCCCAGTTCGCTGCTGAGCGTCCACAGTTCCCGCCGCAGATAGGCAAAGGCTCTGGACTGGTCATACTCTCCCCAGAACAGGGTCGCCAGCGTTTCGCGGCTGCACGCGCGTTGTTCCATCGCCAGATACACCAGCAGTGCCAGCGCTTTTTTGCGGTCAATTTTGAAGGGCTGTCCGTCGATTTCAATGCGGGGAAACCCCAGCACATACAGTTTAATCACCACTTCCTCCCCTCATCATTTAACCACATTTTCGTTTCCAGAGCGTTTCCAGCCCGGAAACGGTTTCAGAAACGGTCACGAAACCGCGCTTTTTTACGATGGGAATATCAGAGGAGGCGCGACACATGTACGGATCACCTTTTCAGCAGGTACAACAGGATAAACTACGGTTGGGGCGGACTGACCAGCTTTTAACGCAGGAATCGGAGGGATGGACACATTTCCAACGGGTTTATGCGCGGGGACGGATGAAAAAATGGCTGCGGCGCTCCCGTCTACTGCTGGATTTAAACGATGTGCTGAAAAAACTGCCTGTGATGAATCGCCATGATGCGGGATTGGCGACCATCCCGTTGAATAAAATTCGGGGCAGCGAAGGCCGCGTGACCGACTTTGACTCAGAATTTCTCCCCCTTACCCCGCACAGCGCCGAACGCTGGGTCAGCATCTACAATGCTTACGACGAAGGAAAATCCCTGCCGCCGATTGAGGTGGTGCGGGTCGGGGACGATTATTATGTGCGGGATGGGCATCATCGGGTGTCGGTAGCAAAAGCCATCGGGCAGACCCACATTGAAGCCAAAATCATAAGCAGTTCATAAGAATTTTTGCATTCGCGCAGAACGGGGTATAATAGCGTTTAATCGTTTAACCAACGAAAATGATTTTCAATAAAATTAGGAGAGTCTTTAACATGAAACGCTATTCCCTCCTTAGCCTGGTGCTGGTGCTGGCACTAGCATTTTCGGTCCCGGTATTTGCTCAGGACGACGACCCGATGGCGTATTTCGGTGACTTAACTCCAGAAGAAGGCGCGACTTTAACCGTGTCCGGCTGGGGTGAAGAATCCGAACAGCAAATTGTCCGCGATTCGATTGCCCGTTTTAACGAACTTTATCCCGACATTACGATTAATTACGAACCCATTCCGAATGACTTCCAGACAGCGATCAAAGCGGCTGTCGCTGGTGGTACTGCACCGGATGTCTTTTATGTCGATGCCGACCTGTTCATCAACCTTTCCCCGAATGGCAACCTGCTGCCCCTGAATGAATACATGGAACAGGCAGGCGTGACCGCCGAAGATTATCCCGCCCCTCTGATGGCGCAGTGGACTGCCGAAGATGGCACTATTTACGGGATTCCGAAAGACTTTAACAGCCTTGCCCTGTTTTATCTTCCTGAACTGTTTGACGCGGCGGGTGTGGAATATCCAACTGCCGAATGGACCTGGGATGACATGCAGGCTGCTGCTGCTGCGATTACAGAAGCCACCGATGCGGCTGGCCTTTGCACCCCACCCGATGTGGGTCGCTGGCCTGCTCTGATTCTCGCCAATGGCGGTCAGATTATGAATGAAGATTTCAGCGAATCGCTGGTCAACAGCCCCGAAGCGATTGCGGCGACCCAGTTCTGGTATGACCTGTATACCAGTGGTGCAGGTGCAGCTCCGGCAGACATCGGTATGACCTGGTGCGGTGAAGCGCTGGGTAATAAACTGACGGCTATGGCCTATGAAGGCGGCTGGCTGGTCAATTACCTGAACACCCAGTTCCCGGATGTGGATTGGGCGGTTTCGACCCTGCCTTCCACTGCCGACGGCGGTCAGGGCAACCTGCTGTTCCAGAACGCCTGGGGCGCCAACGCTGCGACCCAGTATCCGAATGCTGCCGCGCTGCTCGTGCTGTTCCTGACCAGCCCGATGAACCAGCAGCCGATTGCTGAAACCGGTTTTGCGCTGCCGACTCATATGAGCCTGCTGAATGACAGCGATTTTCTGGCGAGTCTGGATGAATCCAGCCGCGTGCTGCTGGCGGGTGTAGCGGGTGGTCAGCCCTTCTTTTATGGCTCCAAAAACGGCGAAGTGATTGGCGAACTTGGTACGGCGCTTAACGCGATTTTCCTGGGTGAAAAAGACGTAGAAACCGCGCTCAACGAAGCGGTCACTTCAATTAACGAACTGGTTAGCGAATAAGCGAATAAGAAGAACTTAGTTGGCCGGGCGGCTGGAAACTCCAGCCGCCCTTTTTTTATTCAGGCGCATCATGCGCTAAACTGGAAGTCATAGAGAAGCGAGGAAAAGCATTCATGGTAGACCGCCTGCTGACTTCCACCCTGAACACCCTCATCAAACGCTGTCTGGATGCCGAAAAAGCGTATGACAAAGCGATTGAACTGGTGCAGAATGAGCAGTATCGAGAGACGTTCCGCACCCTGCGCGACCACCGTCGAGGATTTACGGACGAGCTACAAACGCTGATGTCGGCCATTGGAGAAACCCCCGCCGAAGAAGGAACAGCGGCCATGACGGTAACGATTGCCCTGAATGAACTTCAACTCCCGCTTTCGTCGGATCGAGATAAATTTATTCTCACCGCCATCAAGTCCGGCATTGACGAGTCGGTGAAGGATTACGAAAACGCGCTGGCACAGGATTTATCTATGCCAGTACGCGGCATCGTGGAAAAACAGTATGAAATTTACAAAGACGACCAGCAGCAGGTCGAGCATTTGCTGGCACAGCATTCATGAAGGCTCTGGAAGGCTTACGGATGCTTGACCTCACGCATATGGTCAGTGGGCCATATGCGGCGCTGCTGCTGGCGGATTTAGGCGTCGAAACCCTTAAAATTGAGCCGGCCGGTCAGGGTGAAATTACCCGCCATCTGCTGGCCGATGACCCCAAAAACAGTGTTGAAGGCATGGGCGCTTATTTTATTGCCCTCAACCGCAATAAAAAAAGCCTGACGCTTAATTTAAAAAATGAACAAGGGCTGGCGCTGTTTGATGAACTGGTCAAAAAATCCGATATTGTGCTGAACAACTTCAGCGTGGGCGTGCCGGAAAAACTCAAGATTGACCACGCCCGCCTTTCCCAAATCAATCCGCGTATCATCACATGCAGCATCACCGGATTTGGCGAAACGGGGCCGGAAAAACATCGTGTGGCCTATGATATTGCGGCACAGGCGATGGGCGGCGGCATGAGCCTGACCGGACACCCCGACTCACCGCCTGTTCGGGCAGGCATCCCAATCGCTGATTTAACCAGTGGTCTGATGAGTGTCATTGGCATTTTATCTGCCGTGATTGCCCGTGAAAAAACGGGACTCGGCCAGCATGTGGATATTTCGATGCTGGATACACAAATCAGCCTGCTCACCTATATGGCCGTCGCCCACCTGCTTTCCGGTGAGCTTCCGGCGCGGCTGGGCAACGCCCATTTTTTGCATGTCCCGTATAACACCTTCCGCACGCAGGACGGGTATATTATTCTGGCGGTGATTACCGATGCCTTCTGGGAAAATCTGATGCTGGTCATTGACGCACCCGACCTGAATACGGAAGAAAACCGGCATCAGCGCTGGAAAAATCAGCAGGTGATCAACCGCCGTCTGGAAGAAATTTTTTGCACCAACACCCAGGCGTATTGGATCAAAAAACTCAGCGCGGCGCGGATTCCGTGTGCGCCTGTAAATAATCTTGCTCAGGCGCTTTCGGATGTGCAGGTGCTGGCGCGACATATGGTAGTGGACATCGAACATCCCAACGGCCAGCCCATCAAATCATTGGGGAATCCGGTCAAGCTGTCAGATACCTATGAAGATAGTTATAGTTCGCCGCCCCTGCTGGGCCAGCATACAGAGGAAATTTTAAAAACCCTGCTCGGCCTGCCGGATTCCGAAATCCGCCTTTTAAAAGCAAAAGGGGTAATTTAGTGGCCGTGCGTTCGCTGAAGAATCACTATCGTGGCATTAACGCTCATCTGCACAGCTACTGGCAGGCAGAAGGCGGCTGGCACAATTTTCATAACCGTCATATAGGTGATTTAGCCGGACTGATGCGCCTGCAACTTCTGCCGATGGGGTATACGGCTTACATGGAGGAATCACTGCAAATTCGCCGTCTGGGAGAATCCCCTCGCCAGCCCACTGCCGATATTCTGCTCAGTGATTTGCAGGCCGAACGCGCTTTTCACGCTCCTGCTGTTCGTGCTGCCCCCCATACGGTTGCGGACATGGTTGAACTTTCCGAAACACGACCCTACCGCGCAGTAGTTATTTATGAAAGTCATCGTCCGGGTGAGCCTGTGGCCTGGATTGAACTGCTTTCTCCCAGCAACAAAGGGGCAACCGCCGATGCCAGCGCCTACATGGGGAAACGGCATTTACTGTTGGAAAACGGAATCGTCTTTGTGGAACTAGATTATCTGCATGAAAGTCCGCCCACTTTTCCCCGTCTTTCGGATTACAGCCAGGGCAAAAACGATGCTTATCCCTATCGAATTGTGGTGCTTGACCCGCGACCGAATATAAAAACGGGTCCGGCCTGGGTAGAATCCTTTAACGTCGATGAGCCTATTCCCAGAGTCGAAATTCCTCTGAACGCTGATGACCGCCTGAAGTTCGATTTTGATGCCTGCTATCAAAAAACGTATGAGGAAATGGGCTACGGACTGGAATTAGTGGATTACAGCCAGCTTCCCCTACATTTTGACCGCTACAGCAACTCCGACCAGTTACGCATCCTCACCCGAATGTTGACGGTGCTGGCAGCAGAAAATTTAGAACAGCCCCCCCTCCCGCTACTGCCAGCGCCCGCGTCCGTCGAAGAAGGGTTAAAACGGTTGCAACTATGAAAAATGAAGTGCGTTCGCTGAAGAATCACTATCGCGGCATTAACGCTCATCTGCACAGCCTGTTTCAGCATCAGGGTGGATGGGATGAATTTCACACGAGTCATATTGTTCATTTGAGTACGCTTTTAAAAACCCAACTGCGCCCGATGGGGTATACAGCAGCCATTGAACAATCGCTGCAAATCCGACGCAACGAACAGCCTGCCGGAAAACCAAAATCGGATGTTACACTGTATGATTTGGAGAAAACCCGCACGCGCCATCAACCTGTTCCCCTGCCCGCCGATACCCATCAACTGGTGTTAGCACTGCCCGATGTGCTGGAAAATGAGGAAGAACTGGCGGAATATCGTGCCATTGGCATTTATGAGTTTGATACTTCCGAACAGGGCGATCCGGTGGCCTGGATAGAACTGCTTTCGCCTTCCAACAAACCCGGTGGGCAGGATGATATTTATTATCGGAAAAAACGACGCAAACTGCTGGAAAGCGGCATTGTTTTTGTAGAAATCGACTATCTCCACGAGTCGCCGCCAACGTTTCCCCGCATAGAATCTTACCGCCGCAAATCGGACGCACACCCGTACCGGATTATTGTGGTTGACCCGCGCCCCACAACCGCCGAAGGGAAATTTTATGCTTCTCAATTTGATGTAGATGACCCGATTCCTGTGGTGAATATTCCCCTGAACGGAAATGATATTCTCAGTTTTGATTTTGGCACGCCTTATACCAAAACATTTGAGGAAGTTTTTTATGGCGATTTAGTGGATTACAGCCAGCTTCCCCTACATTTTGACCACTACAGCGAGTCCGACCAGTTACGTATCCTCACCCGAATGTTGACGGTGCTGGCAGCCGAAAATTTAGAACAGGCCCCCCTCCCGCTACTGCCAGCGCCCGCGTCCGTCGAAGAAGGCTTAAAACGCTTACAAGGCACGCTCTAAAATTTCGGTCATTTCCTCTCCGGTAAGTTGAATCGGGTTGCCCTTCATGCTGCTGGAATGACGCGATTTTTCTACCAGCAGGGGAATATGTTCGCGGGTGATGCCATAGGTGCTAAGAGGCGGAATTTGCAGCGCTTCGCACAAATGCTGCACCCACTTCACCCCCGTCAGCGCCAGCGATTTTCCGGTGAGCAGATGAGCCATTTCATCGTAACGGTTGAGCGCATCATGTTGAGGGTCACGCTGACACAGGGCGCGGATATTCACTTCCATGACCAGAGGCAGCAGACGGGCGCACACCGCCCCATGCGGCGCGGGAAACATGCCCCCAATCGGTCCGGCGAATCCGTGTACCGCGCCTAATTTTGCGTTCGCCAGCGCCAATCCGCCGAATAAACTCGTCAGCGCCATATCCTCCCGTGCCTGAACATCGTCGCCCTTTTCATAGGCACGCTGCAACGAACGCCCCGCCCGCCGGATTCCTTCTCTGCACAGGGCATCGGTCATGGGATTGGGGGTGCTGCATACCAACGGCTCAATGACCTGAGTCAGTGCATCCATGCCTGTGCTGGCAGTCAGATGCGGCGGCAGGGAATAGGTTAGTTCCGGGTCAACCAGCGCCACCTTCGGCAGCATGAGGGGGTGACGTAAGCTGACTTTCACACGATGTTCTTCCGATGCCAGCACCGCGTTGCGCGTCACTTCTGATCCTGTTCCGGCGGTGGTGGGAATCGCAATCATCGGAAGCGGCGGATTCTGAAGCGGCTGCCCTTTACCAATCACTTCCAGATACTCCAGTGGGTCGCCGGGGTTGGTGGCAAGGGCGGCGATGGCTTTTCCGGCGTCAAGGGCGCTTCCCCCGCCAATCCCAATCACCAGGTTACAATCGCGGCTCTGTTCCACGCCAAGTTGTGCCAGTTCAATCGTCGGTTCTCTGTCCACCGAAAAAAGGGTATAGGGAATCGTCAGCGAGTCCAAAAGGGACAGCGTGCGGTTTTGTCCCGCGACGACCAGCGCCCGCGTCCCCATTTGCGCGGCCAGGCTACCGATTTCCTGTGCTACGCCGCGTCCAAAGCGAATCCGGTGGGCGGTTGCAAATTCAAAAAGCATGATTTTTTACCCCAATTTTGAGGGGCACAGCACGCCGTGTCCCTACTAAAACCCCGCAGGCGGGCGCTGACGCGCCTTTCAGAGAGTCAGAGCGCAGAGCTGCCAGAGTACAGATTAACGATAAAGAGGGGCGGACACAAGCCGAAAACCAATGTAGTTGTTCCTGACGAACGGTTCGTCGTCGAAGCGAACAGACACCCGCGCGTAGTCTCGACCGTTGAGCCACGACCCCCCGCGGACAACACGGCGGGCATCCCCGCCAACACCGGAGTGGGCGGGATTGGCATACGCGTTCAGACACCATTCCCACACAGTCCCACTCAGAGCCAGCAC
>CAZKZS010000096.1:0-14931 GCA_964557285.1 uncultured Anaerolineae bacterium
AGGTTCATCAACTGCTGACACTGCTTGGTCAAATTGTCGATTCCAGCCTGCAAAGTCCCCATACCTGGTGTTTACGACATTCCCGCAATCGGGCAAAGGGAACGGGCAGCCTGGTCAAACTGTATGAATATCTGAGCGACTTCAATGCTTTCCGCGATGACTGCCACATGGCCGCGTGGCAGGTTCACAATCTCAGTGGACATACGTGGGAAGCCTTCAGTTTTGTGATTGAGGGGCAGGCCAAAACTGCCGCCGACCTTTTTGACAGGCTGCACTATCGCGGCCACACTCAGCAGGAATATGCCGCCGCCCTTGATGAACTGGTCAAACGCGGCTGGTTGGACAGCGATTATCAGCCGAGTCCAGCCGGAAAAGTGATACGTGAGGAAGCCGAACACCTGACCAATGCCTATTTTTATGCCCCCTGGTCTGTGCTTTCGGATAACGACATTCAGACTCTGGACTCGCTATTTGTATTCCTGCAAACCCATTTTACCAGCTAGATCTTCCATTTCTGATCTCATCGTGGTTGTCGGGGTGGCGCAAGTCGCCTCGATTTTTTGTAGCGTTAGGGATTTTCGATAAACTGCGTCAGACTGCGGCGGGCGGTTTCCCGTACTTTTCTCTGCACAGGCGGACTCCAGCCCAGAAAAATCCCATTGACTCCCAGCGCCATTCGTGACCAGCGCCACAGGCTAAACGTATCTTCATGGGTCAAAATCAGCCCATCCCGGAAGGTAAATTGAGAATGAATGAGGTTATGCACTTTGCGTCCGGTGGTGGAAAAGGTATAGGTGGCTTCCCATCGGGCGTGACCATTGGTGTAATTGGCATCAATATCGCTGAACTTCACCACCAGATCTTTACCCCGTTCCATCAGCATCCGCCACATTGCGTAAATTTCTTTGCCTTCCAGATGTGTAAATACGGGGTCAGAAAAAATCGCGTTGGGGGCATAACAGGCATACATTCCCTCATAATCACGATGCTGCAAGCAGGTATAGAATTTTTTCAAAAGGTTTTTATTGGCGTGCATGAGAAACTTCCTTTCTCAATACAGCATAACGCAAATTTTCCCCTAGTGCAGGATTTTGTGATAGATAGTCACTCGTTTTGCCAGCCGGAAGCCATACGACTCATACAAACGGGCGGCCTGCGGATTATTCACATTCACTTCCAGCATGGCCGTTGCCAGCCCCTGCGCTTGAAAGCGGCGCATGGCTTCTGTAAGTACCGCCCCGCCAACTCCCTGCTGGCGATAGACTGGCCGCACGCCCATCTGGATAATCCATCCTTGCCCATTTTCAACCGCACACACAGCATAAGCGATAGGTTCATGCGCCTGCATCACGACAAAAGAGATGTCTGGGCGAAAAGAATCAAATCCGGTGAAGTTCTGCCGCCAGACCGCTTCCGTCCAACCGGGGAAACCGGGGCGGTCCCGGAAGGCATCCTCATAAGCGATAAAAGCGTCTGTGGGCGACCAGATAGCAAATTCCATCCCCTGAGGCAGGGCAGCATCAGGAATCGGCCGGGTTAAATCGCGGTGCATTTCATCTTCGGCAAAGAAAAATTCAAAGCCGTGTTTTTCATACAGCCGTACAGCATCCTTCCGGTTATCCTCAAAAACAATACGTAACACACGGGCGCGGCCATCCGGCAGCGTAGCAAAATACTGGCGGGCATGGGATTCCTGCCAGTTCAGCATAAAACTACCCAGCCCTCGATGATGATGTTCAGGCGCGACTTCCGCATAAAGGTAGGCGCGATATTCGTGTTGTGCGCGGGTATCAAATTCAATTCGTGCGGACGCAACGATTTGCCCGTTTTCATCTCTTGCTTCAATCGCATTTTCCCTGACTGCCCACTGATAAGACACACCACACCACCTTTTATTAAACCAGCCCCAAGCATAGCACGAATCTTCTCAATGCTGTACCATTTATGCCTATGCGTGACGATAAACTTCAGGAAATTATTGAACTTGAGGAACAGGGCTATCGGGCAACGGCGGTGCGGCGGCTGGCACTTTATCTCCGTGAGAATCCCGACAGCGCCGAGGGGTGGTATTATATGGCGCGGTTTGCCGCCGATCCCCGCCAGCAGTACCGTGCGATTCAAAATGTGCTGAAACTCGACCCCGACCATACAAAAGCCAGAGAATTTCTGCATGTGTTACTGGAAGATCATCCGGCGTTAGCACCAAAACGGTTCTCCTGGATTTTGCGGCTGGCGCTCATCATCGGGGCGGCAGTCGTGATTGTGCTGGCGGGGGTTGCCGTAGGAATATCTACCGGATTCTTTGAAGAACCGACCCGCGAAGTTATTATTGTGATTCCTACGGCCAGCCCTACCGTTCCTGCAACAGAGTTACCTTTTGAAACCCCAACAGAAGTAGCCGCGCTGCCCCTTCCAACGGCAACCGATTCTGTTCCGACGGAAACCTCTGAACCTGTGCTAACGATTATTCCTCTGAATACGCAAAGTGTTTTTGTCAGCGCGACCCCCGCCCCAACCACTACACAAGCTCCATCACCAACGCCTGTGCTGGCCGTCAATTCACCTTCAGCGCGTCCTGTTTTGCTGTCCTTAACCGATGAAACCGTGGTAGAAACAATTCAAACCCTCATCAATCCGAGTTATCTGAAGCTGGAAAGGGCCGAAATCCCCGTCACCTCAGAGGCGGAAGCTCAGGCATTAGCCGGACAGGAAAATGCCGCGCTGGTAATTTATGAAACTTCGGGTGAATTTCACCTTTATGCTCAGGAAGATACCCAGCTGACGCTGAATCGACCGGAACTGCTGGCCTTAAGCCGTCTGAGCAGCCCCTGGCAGATGACCCTTAGCGGCAGTGAGTGGCAACCTATCCTTCAAGCGGTTTTTGCATATTTAGCCTATCAGCATCAGGAAGTGATTGATGCGCTTGGTGGCCGCTTTGATAATGTACGGGGGGTAATGAGCGAGGATGAAATTCGGCTGGCGGCAATGCTGGCCTACAGCTATCAGGCAGTAGGCGACCATGAAGCGGCTATGCCCCTTTACGATTTGTTAATCGGCTACACCGAAGATGTCCATATCAAAGCCAACCGTGCCTGGGCAATTGCCGAAACGGGCAGCCCTGAATCGGCGGTCACGCTTTATTTGTCGCTGATTGACCAGCATCCTGACCCCGCTTTTATCCAGACCAATATCGGGGAAATTTATGCCCGCTTTCCCGAATCGGCCAATTCTGCCCGCCTTGCCTTTGATGAAGCGCTTGAATTAAACCCCCGCGCCCCACGTCCCCACATTGGCAAGGGCCGGCTGCTGATGGCGGAAAACGACTTTAACGCGGCGATGAGCGAATTTGACAGCGCGGTTAATGTCGCGCCGGATTACACCCCCGGATATTATGCCCGCGCTCAACTGCGGATGACGCTTGGCCTGCTGGAGGATGCCTACAGTGACATTACTTATGCCATCAATTTGCAGCCCGCCATCGGGGAATATTATCTTTTACAGGGGCAAATCCTGTATGAAAAACAGGAATGGCAGCTTGCACGGCAGGCGTTTGAAGCCTATCTTCAGCGCGGCGTCCCCAGGCCGGAAATTTATACCTTTCTAGCTGAAACCTATTTCCAGATGACCCAATTTGACGCAGCTATTGAAGCGGCGACTCAGGCAATTGAACTGAATCCGGCTCATGCCCCTGCCTGGTGGCAGCGTGGTCTGGCCTACCTTGCGAAAGGGGATACCAGCAGCGCGTTAAAGGATTTTAATCAGGGGCTGCAACACGAGTCGGACAATGTGAATCTGCTGGTGGCACGCTGTACCCTGCACGCGGAGTTGGGCGATGATGGCGCGGCAGCGCTGGATTGTGATGCCGCGCTAACGCTTGATCCGGTCAATGGGCAGGCGTTAGAGCAGCGCGGCTTAATTCGCGCACGGGCGGGGGATAGGGCAGGAGCTTCCTCCGATTTTCAGGAAGCGATTATCTACTATCCTGAAGCGGCAAATGCTCATTTTTATCTGGGAATTTATGCCTTGCAGGAACGCCGCTACGAGGAAGCGATTCGCTATCTGACCGACGCTATTCCGTTGATGAGTGAACCCGGCCCGGCCTATGCTGCACGCGGGGTCGCCTATCGGATTAGCGGTCAGTGGCAGCAGGCGATTAACGACCTGGAACAGGCACTTGTGCTTGTGCCAGAAGATGAATATTCCTATTATGAATTGGGGTTAGCCAAACGCGCCTTAGGGGATATTGCCTATGAAGCAGGCAACGCGCAGCAGGCCCTTCTGTTTTATCAGGATGCCCGGAATGCGTTTGATAGTTTTGTCGAGCGCACCGACACCGATAACCCCTATCTGGATGATGCTCAGGCCGCCCTTGAGTACGTCAACGCCGCCCTGTCTGTCATTCAGGACCCCAACAATTGAATACCGACAACCAAAACCTGAAAACTCTACAAGAGGAATCAACATGCCCAAAGAAATCCAATGGGAAACTTTTGAAACGGAAATCGCAGAAGCGCTCACACCGGAAGCCCGCGAATGGGTTGCCCGCCTGCTGCATGACCATGTAAGCGGATTGATCACCAATCTGGCGATGCAGGTGGAGATCATCAGTAAAATGATGGCGCGTGACATGCCAATTCAGGACGAGTTTGCATCGCTGAAAGAAAACGTATCCGCCGCATCAACCCACATTAAAACCATTGAAAAAATGATCCGACCGCCGCGTGAATAATAACTAGCGCAGCCAGAGCCGGCGCAGCAGATGATACAGGTCTTCGGCAGGCTGCGTATTCACATCAAAAATTTCCAGGACTGCCCCTTCGGTGAACGGCTGCCGCAGGTCACTTTCCGGCGCAGCGTTTGCCAGTTCATCGGCGTATCGGCCTGTCCCTTTGAGGACAATCACAGGCGTGCCAATACGGGCGTGCATTTCAATCTCATTGCGGACAATTTGCCCTCCGTTCACCACCAGCGCGATTCCCGGCGTGCCAAATGAACGCGAAATTTCGACCAGCAGGTGAGACTCCGCGCCAAAATCATTGGCATCAACAATAACAAAATGGGTATGGTATTCGTTTAAAGACCAGCGACCCTGTTCGGGTTCAGGCCCGCCAGGGTAGGTCACTGAATTTTTAACTGTGATTCCGACCAGTGGGAAGGTCGCTTCAGATTCTGCATAGGCTTCTCCTATCATTTGCATGATTCCGGCATCAGTTCCGCCATCAGCAATCAGCGCCTGATTGTCCTGTGCAAAACGAATCACACTTTGCATCAGTAAACTTTTAAGCTGTTCTTCCGGCGTAAATTCATTAGCCCCAACATGCATCGAGAGGGTAAGACGGTTGGGCGGCAAATCCAGCCATTTGACCACATCCGTGGCAGAACTGGTCGGAAGCACTTCCAGCAGCAGCGCCACACGGCCATTCGGAAAAACTATTTTTTTGAGATTAGGCGAGTAACTATCCATTGGATAATCCTGAGTGCGACGTGTTCATTATAGCCTAAAGCGAAAGGGTACTGTTGAAAATTTTTTTTGAACGATATAATGGGTGTATTGAATATTGAGGATTACACAATGGCTTTAGCAGAATTAAAGGCACGCCTCACAGAACTACACAACATAGGCCGTGCAGCCGCCATTTTAGGATGGGATCAGCAAACGATGATGCCCCCCGGTGGGGCGGAAGCCCGCGCCCGTCAATTGGGGACACTCAGCAAAATCGCTCATGAACTCCAGACCACAGATGAAACAGGCCGCCTCATCGAAGAAGCGAAAAGAGAAATCGAAGGACTGGCCTACGACAGCGACGATGCGGCGCTGGTGCGGGCGGCAGAATATGATTACCAGCAGGCCACCAAACTGCCCACCGACCTGGTAGTTGCGCTCATGGAAACCACGACGCTGGCACATGAAATCTGGGTAGAAGCCCGCGCTAACAACAATTTTGAACACTTCCGCCCTATTCTCGAAAAAGTGTACGACCTGACTCGCCAATCGGTTGAATGTCTGGGGTACGATGAAGTCCCGTATGATGCGCTGCTTGACCAGTATGAACGTGGAATGCCCACCCGTGAGGTCAAACGGCTGTTTGATGAACTTAAAAAAGACCTTGTGCCGCTGGTCAAGGCCATTGCGAAAAATCAGGATGCCGTGGATGATTCCGTGCTGCACCGTTCCTATCCGATTGACAAACAGCGCGAATTTGGGGAAAAGGTGGTCAGCGCCTACGGATTCGACTTTAAACGGGGGCGGCAGGATTTAGCGGTGCATCCCTTCTGCACGCATTTTTCCTCCAACGATGTGCGGATCACCACCCGTTTTGACCCCAACTGGATTAACCCTGCCCTGTTTGGCACCATGCACGAGGCCGGACACGGCATGTATGAACAGGGAATCGCGCAGCATCTGGACGAGTCGATTTTAGGCGGCGGGACTTCTCTGGGCGTACATGAGAGCCAGTCCCGCATGTGGGAAAATATCGTTGGGCGAAGCCGGGGATTCTGGGAGCATTTTTATCCTGAACTTCAGGCCGCCTTCCCCGATGCGCTCAAAGGGGTGAAGGTAGATACCTTTTACAAAGCCATCAACAAATCGTATCCGTCCTTCATTCGTGTAGAAGCCGATGAAGTGACCTACAATCTGCATATTATGGTGCGCTTTGAACTGGAACAGGCCATTATGAACGATGAACTGGCAATTAAAGACCTGCCTGCCGCCTGGAACGCCAAATTTGAGGAATATCTTGGGATTGTTCCGCCAAACGATGCGCTGGGCGTGTTGCAGGATGTTCACTGGTCATCCGGTCTGATTGGCTACTTCCCCACCTACTCCCTCGGTAATTTGCTGTCCGTTCAGTTCTACGAGAAAGCCGTACAGGAACATCCTCAGATTCCTGATGAAATCGCCAGAGGCAAATTTGATACGCTGCTCAACTGGCTGCGAGTCAACATTCACCAGCACGGGCGCAAATTTACCCCGCAGGAACTGGTGCAGCGTGTGACCGGCACAACTATCCAGACCGGCCCCTTTATGCGCTACCTGACCGAAAAATACACCGACATCTACGGCCTCTAATTCGTCATCACTTTTCCTACTTTGATTATTAGTCCCCACCCAAGCCCCTCTCCATATAATGGCTGAGGGGCAGCAGCAGGGGCAGGCATCGCTCACGCGGTTCGCTTGTTCCTGCCCTTTCCGTAGGGGGCGGATTCTCTTTGTCATGCAAACAGGATTGTCCCTAATCCACCTTATATCTCCACACTTGAAGGTTCGGCATTTACGGCGCTTTTCGATAATATTACAGCAGATTCAAACAGGGAAATTGCATGACCGGACTCACCAGCGCCGAAGCTGCTCGTTTAAAGGCGGCAGGCAAAAGTAATACCGTCGATTTACGCAGCAGCCGTTCTTTTTGGGATATTTTCCGCGCCAATTTTCTCTCGCTGGCAAATATCATTTTGCTCATGATTATTCTGGTGCTGATTCTGGTCGGCAAACCCGCCGATGCGCTTATTACGGGCGGCGCTGTTGGCATTAATATTGTGGTCGGTACATTTCAGGAATTTCGATCCAAACGTAAACTTGACCAGATTGCCCTGCTCACCCGCCCTAAAGTGACCGTCATTCGGGATGGCAGCCCGCAGGAAATTAGCCAGACCGATGTTGTGTTGGGCGACGCGATTCTGCTGCGGGCGGGCGACCAGGCGGTCGTGGATGGGAAAATCATCTCCCAGGGCAAAATTGACATGGATGAATCGCTGCTGACCGGAGAATCTGACCTGATTCCCAAACAGCAGGGGGATGAAATTCTATCTGGCAGTTTTGCAGTGGTTGGGGAAGCGGTGTATATCGCTGAAAAAGTTGGTAAAGACAGTTTTGCCCAGAAAATGACGGCAGGCGCCCGTGAATTTACCCTCAGTGTGACTCCCCTTCAGCAGCAAATCGGCATCATTGTGCGGCTGCTTGTGGTGTTAGCCATTGGAATGAGTTTTTTGCTTGGCCTTTCTTATCTGTATCAGGAAAAGCCCCTTTCCGACAGTGTAGAAGATATGGCAGTCGTCATTTCATTAGTGCCCCAGGGCTTGCTGCTGATGATTACAGTATCTTATGCGCTGGGGGCGGTGCGGATTGCCCGCAAGGGAGCGCTCGTTCAGCAGAGCAACGCCGTCGAAAGCCTGAGCAACGTAGATGTGCTGTGTATGGATAAAACCGGCACGCTGACCACCAACCGCATTTTATTTCATGGGCTGCATCCGTTTGATGGGGTTAGCAAGGATGCCTTTCAGGAGTGGGTAGGGGATTATATCGCCAGTACGGGGTCAAAAAATCGCACGGCTGAAGCCATCGCCGCCGCCCTGACAGGCAAATCCATCCAGGCCACGGCCGAAGTGCCTTTTTCCTCTGCAAGGAAATGGGCAGCCGCCAGTTTTATCGACTGTGCTAAACCGGGGACGTGTATTTTAGGAGCGCCGGAAGTGCTGCGTTCTCAGGTCAAAATTCAGGATGAAGCCGCTTTTACCGAAACCTTAGAAAACCTGGCAAATCAGGGGCTGCGGGTGCTGATGTTTGCCCATTCGGAGCATGTGCTTCAGCCGGATGAACTGCCCCAAAACGGAAATATTTCCCTGCCGCCCGATCCGGTAGCGCTTGGCTTCATCAGCTTTTCCGATGAACTGCGTCCGCATGTCAAAGATGTCCTGGAAGGCTTCCGCAAAGCGGGTATCAAACTGCTGCTGATTTCTGGCGACAACCCGGATACAGTGGCGGCGCTGGCATATCAGGCGGGTTTCCGTCCGGAGGAGGATAAAGCCATTTCCGGTATTACGCTTGCCCGATTAGATGAGTCGGATTTTGTAAAAGCGGTTCGCACCCATACGATTTTTGGACGTATTACACCGGAACAAAAACAGCGTATTGTGGAAATCCTGCGTGGGAATGGGCATTACGTGGCAATGGTAGGGGACGGCGTAAATGATGTGCTGTCGCTCAAAAAAGCTCAGGTGGGTATCGCTATGCAGGATGGCAGCCAGGCAACCCGTGCCGTAGCCGATATTGTCCTGCTTGGAAATAAATTTGAAGTCCTGCCGGATGCGTTTTTGGAAGGCCAGCGCATCCTGAACGGCATGAACGACTCCATGCGTCTATTTTTAACCCGCACTTTTTTCACGGTTTTGCTCATCCTCATGGCGGGATTCATCAATACTGATTTTCCGTTTACGCCGCGCCACAACGCCCTGTTAACCTCACTTCCGGTTGGGATTCCGGCGCTGTTTCTGGCGTACTGGGCAAAAACCGGACAGCCGCAAAAATCGCTGCTGGTGTCGGTGTCGCAGTTTGTGATTCCCGCCGGATTTTCGTTGGCGGTGGTTTCCGTGTTTATCTGGATTCTCTACCTGACTTATGATGCTGCTGATGTTGAAACCGCCCGCAGTGTGTTAACTACTGCTGCCCTGATTGGGGGGTTGTGGATTATTCTGCTGGCCGAACGGGAGCGCGAACACTGGCGCAACGGCGGCGCAGCAGCCTATGACTCGCGCCGACTCCTGCTGGCGATGGGGATGCTGAGTCTGTTTGTGGTGGTCATGGCTGTTCCCAGTTTGCGCGACTTTTTTGAAATGAAGCCGCTTTCACTGGCCGATTTAGCCACCATTGCCGCCAGTATGACTATCTGGGGGGGCAGCCTGATGCTGTTGTGGCGGTATGATGTGCTGGAACGGCTGTTGATTCCGGGTTACAAACCCTGATTCAGTTCCCAGATTACACGCATCCCGTCCAGCGTCAGGGAATCGACAATTTCATCAATAATATCCGTATGCTGGTTAAATAATACAGCTAACCCGCCTGTAGCAATTACTTTGACCTTCCTGGACTCTTCCTGCAAGGCATTTTTGAGTCGCTGAGTCAGCCCTTCCACCAGTGACACGTAGCCTAAAAAAATGCCGCTTTGCATGGCATGAGAGGTATTTCGTCCAATGGGGGAAGGCGGCGGGGAAAGTTCCACTTTATACAGACGGGCGGTGCGGCTGACCAGCGCATCCAGCGCAACGTTAATGCCCGGTGCAATTGCCCCCCCGATATACGCTCCCTCCCGCGAAATCACATCAAACGTGGTAGCCGTTCCAAAATCAATGACAATCGCGGGACCACCACCGTACAGCGTTTTAACGGCTGCCGCATTGACAATCCGGTCAGCGCCGACTTGTTCCGGTAAATCCACCGCGATCTGGATGCCTGTATTCACGGTATGGTTAATGTTCAGCACATTGGTATGAAAATACTGTGGCACAAGTTCGCGGAAAGCCTCAGTCAGGACAGGCACAACACTCGCCAGCACCACATGATTCACATCGTGAAAATCCAGCGCCGCAGAGTGCAAAAAATTACGCAGCAGCACCGCATATTCGTCTCCCATTTTGTCGGCAACGGTTCGCGCCCGCCAGGTAACGCGCCACTTTTCTCCGTCCCACAGGCCAAAATGTATATTGGTATTGCCTATATCGACTGCCAGCAGCATCCCATTTAATCCCTGTGCATTCCTTCAATCGCATTTTGGAGCATATGCATGGCATCCTGAAGTCCTTCAATCGGAACAGCTGTATTTTCCAAAAAGCGCAGCCCTCCCAATGCCGACTCCAGGGCGCTGGGATCACTCACCCGTTCTATCACGTTCCGGTACTGGTCAAGGGCTTTTTTCGTCTGCCCCTTCACCAGCAGCCCCTGGGCGTAGTCCAACCGCGCCCAGGCATCTCCCGGACGGTCATCGAGAATCGACTCAGTAATTTCAATCACCCGTTCATAGGTGGCCTGCGCCTGCGCTTCGTGATTGAGTTTCTTATACAACATCGCCAAATTGCCCACTGGATACGAGTTGTTGGGGGTGACATTCACCGCTAACTCATACATTTTCAGCGCTTCATCCAGCCGCCCCTGACGCCGATAAATGCCGCCCAGTGTACCAAAGTAGGATTCACTGTCCGCGTCAACCAGGCCGGGATCAGAGGAAAGCGCTTTGGTCAGGTTAATTTCGGCCTGAGCGCGAAGCTGGTTGCGAATCAGGTCATCCTGCTCCTGATTTGCCATGCGGCTTTGTGCCAACCCCATCGCGGCCAGTGCAGGCGCAAAATTGGGGTCAATTTTCAGGGCGCGTTCCAGATGTTCTATCGCCTTTTCAAACCGCTTCCGCCCGACGTATAAATATCCAAGCAGATAGTTGGTGGTCTGATGGTTGGGGTCAAGTTTGATGGCTTCTTCCAGGGTAGCAATCGCGGTTTCACGGTTATTCGCTCGTACCTGCTGTTCTGCCAGCAGGAGCAAAGACAGCACCCGAAAAGAACTTTCGGCCTCTTTTTTAGCGCCTTTAATCGCCTCATTCACAATTTGCAGCAAATTCCCCGTTGCCCCTTCGGTACGTACCAGCGCTTCTTCAATTTTCCGCGTTAGTTCAGCAAATCGTTTTTCACTTTCTTCCTGACGTTTGTGGTCAGCTTCCACACCATCATGAAGCTGCTTTTGCATATGTTTGGTCAGTTCCTCCATTTTGTTTTCGCTGGTCTGCAAACGGGTGGAGGCTTCTTCAATAGATTTATCCAGCCGGGAACGCACATCGGCCAAACTTGAGCCAAAAGCAATAGCGGAAATTGCCAGCAGTGCCGCAATTAGAATCGAGCCACCTTCAATGAAGCTCAAGATGCTGTCAGCAGAATTGGCCGCGCTGTCAGCCCGTTCAGCAATCGTCCGTGTTTCCTGCAAGGTTCGGTCTGCTGCAATTTGCGCTTCAATCGCCGCCCGCAGGGGGTCATCCTCTGGCAGCGCCTCTAAACGTTCGGCCAGCCTTTGATTCAGTTCATAATGCGGCGCTCTTGACTCATTTCCATTAGTGATGGCCGCATACAGCGCGATCACAATCGCAATAATCGCTAATCCTAACGGCAGGCCATCCACAAAACGTTTGACCATAAGACACCTGGGGTATACTTAAGCAAAACAAGTTTCCCTCTGAAAAGGAAATGATGCAACCTTTTTTAACGCAGACATTTATTTTTTTAATAATAGCCATCCCCATTTTTGCTCAACCTTCGGTAGAAATATCCATGGGCGGCAGGTTGCACGGCATAACTATAGATGGCGATGCTGTGCTAATAGCGGAAGGCACGGCGCTGGTACGAGTGCCGCTTGTTCCACCCTACCAGGCCAGCGAACGGCTTGAACTGGGGCAGGAAATTATTGATTTGCAGGCACATTCAAACGGGCTTTATGCGTTAACGGAGGCAGGAATTTTTGCCCTCAGCCCGGACGGACGCAGCATTTTGAATTTTGCGCCAGGTGGGGGGCAGCGCATGACCATCAGCGGCGATTGGATAGCCGTTGCCGCGCAGGAAGCTGGGGTGCGGCTGCGTCAGATTCAGTCTGACGGCAGGGTGACAGGCACATGGCAGACCGATACCCCTGGCACAGGCTGGCAGGCAGCCGTCACGGAAAATCAACACCTGGCCGTAGCAGATGGTGGGGCAGGGGTGCGTTTTTATACCATTTCCGCCGACCGTCTTTCCAGCATCAGCGCCCTGCCAGCGATTTCCCCCGCAGTGAATATCGTTGCTGAGGGAACAACCGTTGCAGCCGCCGACAGCCAGCACCATCTCCATGTTGCCGATGTTTCGATTCCTTCTGCTCCGTTGATAAAAGGCCACTACGCCCCAATTAGAGCCGTGAAAAAAGCGATTCTAGTGGGATCGTGGGTGGTTATGGCTGATGCAGCCGATGGGCTGAAAATTTACGATTCTCACACCCTGCGATACGCAGCAGGCGAAATCGACCATCCCGCATTTGATGTTCAGCAGGTCAATCAATGGCTGGTGGCGGCTTACACCGATGGCCTTGTTATTTATGATGCAAGCCGTTTACCTGTGCTGGAAAAAGTAGCGGATATTCCCCTGTGGGCTTCCCCTACCGCGCTGGCGGCACGACCCGAACAAAATCAGGTGATTGCCGCCATGGGAAACCAGGGGCTGGTCATTGTTACGTTAAACAGTTTTCGCACGCTGGCCGCTATCAGTGTGCGCGGCATGGTGACAGACCTTGCTATACAAAATAATACCGCCTATATCATTCTGGATGATGGGCGATTTTTAATTTTAGACATCGCCAATTTTAACGCTCCCCGCATTGTTAGTTTGACCGAAATTAGTGGCAGACCGCAAGCGATTCAAATTTCCGGCTCAACGGCGGTTATTGCGTCGGGGGCAGCCGGCTTTTATGTGATAGATATTACAGCACAACAAACTGTCCTCATTCCGGCTAGCGAATTTGCTTTTGATGGTGTACAGCTTCCTGAAGGAAATTTACTCCTGCTGGATGGAAAACAGATTCGGGTTGTTAACCCGCAGACTCTGACGGAGTTATCTTCTTATCCGGCAGCCGGAAAATCGCTGGTAGTGGGTGAACAATTGGTTATTACCACAGGCGACAACCGGATAGCAAATTTTAGTGCTTTTGGTGGCAACCTGACACCCTTAACTACCTACGCCGCACCGTTGGATATTACAGCGATGCAGATCCGCAACGGTAGCCTGACACTCAGCAGCCATACGCCGGAAGCCGCGCTGGTACAACTGGATATAAGCGACCCTGCCCAACTGCGCGAAACGGCCGTATATGCCCTTTCAGAAGGGATTGAAAAATTTGCCCTTCAGGGAGATACCCTGGTCACAATTAGCCCACAGAATCACCTGACACACTGGAAAATCAATCCCTATCAGGTGGAATGGGTCGGCAGCTATCGCCCTATCCGTTTTCCAGCGCGAACAACAGCAGGGAATTTATATGGGGTGGTGGATGAACAAAAGCGCCTCACAATTTATGAGGCGGATACCCCCATTTTTGCAGTTGAGGACGTGACCGCCCTCACTGCCAGCGACTCCGGATTCTGGTACAGTGATTCGGGCGGAAAACTCTTTTTTATCTCCCTGGAAACCCGTCAGCCGGAGCAAAGATTACAGGTTCAAAAATTAGTTTCTGCGCTGACATGGCAGGCAGAAGCCCTGTACATTGGCACGCGGGACGGGCAGATATTACGCTGGCAAAACGACAGTTTTACCGCCGAACAGAATAATTTAGGTGAAGTCCACGACATGACCCCCCTGAACGATGGAAAACTTGCAGTGTCGGCAGATGGCCTGTGGATTCTGGAAGCAGATTTAACCCTCTTTCAGCATCTGCCTGTGACCGCGCTGGCCGCCGCCCAGCATGAAACTTACCTTGCGGTGGCAGGGGGACAGTGCGGAGTTCGCCTTTTTTCGTATCCCGACTTGCAGGAAATTGGCATTGCTCCTCTCGGATATGTAAGAAATGTGGAATTTGATGGAAACGATCTCTGGGCCATAAACAGTGAAAAAGCCACCAGGGTAAATCTTGAAAACGGGTTCATGCCTATCATTCCTTATCACCCGGAGGTGATATATAC
Organism: uncultured Anaerolineae bacterium; assembly: GCA_964557285.1. Classification (GTDB taxonomy): domain Bacteria; phylum Chloroflexota; class Anaerolineae; order Aggregatilineales; family J027; genus SB15. The sequence continues at coordinate 14,457 of CAZKZS010000096.1, forward strand.
CCCCGAAGGCATTTCTGAATTACGATGGCAGTATTCCCCCTGCGACTCTGCAACCTACGAAGTTAGCATCAACGGGCAAACCGTCGCCCGTGTGAATGAACCACGCTATCGGCTGACCGCCCCCCTTCAACAGGATATACGCTGGCAGGTGACGCTGCTCACGCAAAACGGGCAGCGTGTGAACAGTCCGGAATGGCGGTTTCAGATTTCCTATGACGGCTGGACACACACACCGCAGCAGGTTTCCCATCGTCTGAATGCCCCCAATGAAAGCTTAGCTCGTTTATGGATTTTGCTTGGCCTGCTGATGCTTGGGGTTGGACTGGTGGGGTTAGGCAGCCTGATTCGCCGCACATTTTTTGCCTAGAATCAAACAAGGGGCTTAAAACCCCTTGTTCTAGCTCCGCAACCTGGACTCGAACCAGGAACCCATCGGTTAACAGCCGATTGCTCTGCCGATTGAGCTATTGCGGAA
>CAZKZS010000097.1:0-14802 GCA_964557285.1 uncultured Anaerolineae bacterium
ATAGGGGTTATTTATGAAGAAACGTATCGGCTTGAAACCAGAGGACATTTTGGACCCTACCAGCCACGCTTTAAAATCGGCTGGCGAGATAACCGGACAGGTGAAGAAATCCCGCCCACAACCGAAGATGGCACGCCCCTGGAAGCGGTGATTGTGCGCGGCGGGTCGGTGCGCGAGTCCTCCTGTGGAGTGCCGCAGGTGAACACGGATGTTCGTTTTGATGCCCTTGCCCGCCTGAACGGATATACGCTGCCCGAAAACCTGACCATTCAAGCGGGTGGCACACTGGATTTACAATTGCAGTGGTCGGTTTTAGGGGAAACGTCAGAAAATTTTACCGTGTTTGTCCAGCTTGTACGGCCGGATGACCTGACCCAGATAGCTGGCAGTGGCGATAGTGTGCCGCGTCAGGACTGGTATCCAACGTCGGCCTGGCTGAAAGGCGTGTGTTTTGAGGACTCCTATCGGGTGCTGGTGCGACCCAATGCGCCCAGAGGAGAATATCGCCTGCTGGTCGGATTTTATCGCCCTGAAAACGGAACTCGCTTGCTCACATCAGCAGGTACAGATGCCGTTCTACTGGAAAACTCTATTTATATTGAGTAAAAGATGCCCTTGATTGCCAGCCGTGCAAATCCTCACCCTGAACTCCATTGCATGGGGACGGGGGGTGGCAAATCTTGTGTACATGAGCTTTTTTGACCCTCACCCCCTGCCCCTCTCCCACTGCTGTGCGGGGAGAGGGGAGCAAAAAGTCCCTCTCCCGCCTCTGGGAGAGGGATGCCGAAGGCAGGGTGAGGGAACACACTTTTTGACACTCCCTGGGGGATGAGCCAGCAAGGTGTAAAATATTGATAATGATAATAAGACAGATATAATTTTACTTTATTAGACATGGAATATTTAAAATGATTCCGGTTATGGCGCTTAGCGCGGTGATTCTCCTCCAGAGTGCTGTTATCTTTTTTTCCTTTCGGCTGCTTTACTTCTCCCAAAAGATGATCTGGATACCTTTTTTAGTATTGATGTGTATAGTAGCGGGGTATCAGGGGCTGGCGTTATACGGTTATTTTAGTCACCCCCATTGGATTAATACGGTTTTTGTAGGGATGTCACCCCTGCTTTCCGGCACGATTCTGGGAGCGCTGATGCTGGGAATGCCCCGTTTGCGGCGGCTGGCGGAATACGAACAGGGACTCATCAAACGGGAAGCGCTGTACCGGGAAATGTTTGAAAAAAATCCGGCGGTGCAGCTTTTAGTGGATCCCTCAACCGGTCAACTGGTGGATGCGAATCCGGCAGCCAGCCGTTTTTACGGATATTCCCGCGAAATCCTGCGGACCATGAACATCAACCAGATTAACTGTCTGCCGCCGGAAACTATTCATATGGAAATGCAGCAGGCGGTTCATGAAAAAAGAAATTATTTTCTTTTTCAGCATCGGCTGGCTTCGGGCGAAATTCGGGATGTGGAAGTGAGTTCCGCCCCTATTCACGTAGGCGAGCGCACGCTGCTTTATTCTATTGTTCATGATATTACGGAGCGTCGTCAGGCTGAACAGGAAACCCGCCACTTGATTCGGGAACTGGATGCGTTTGCGTACACCGTTGCCCATGATTTAAAAGCTCCTCTGAGCATTATCATCGGGTACACGCAGCTTTTACGAAGTGAGATACCCAACGACGAGTTTCCAGTCTTGATTATGAAAAAGATTGAATCCACCACCCAAAAAATGGGGCGCATTATTGATGAACTGCTGCTGTTTGCCCGTTCCTATGAAAAAGACTCCGTTCATTATGAGGCGCTGAATATGCAGCATATTGTGGATGAAGTACAGCAGCGCCTTTCTCCTCTCATTGAGCAGGGACACGCCGAAGTTACCCTGACGGAAAACTGGCCGACGGCGGTGGGACATGCGGACTGGGTAGAGGAAGTCTGGATGAATTACCTGACCAATGCCCTAAAATATGGTGGCAGCCCTCCGCATATCACGCTAGGCGCAGATTCCCAGGCAGGCGGGCAGGCAAGATTCTGGGTCAGAGATGCCGGACAGGGGTTGGATGAGGAACAGCAGGCGGTTTTATTTAAGCCGTTTCAGCACCTGGATAAAAATAATCCAGATTCTACCGGACTGGGACTGTGGATTTGCCGCCGTCTGATTGAACGGCAGGGTGGCAGCGTGGGCGTGAACAGCCGCCCCGGGGAAGGCAGCCTATTTTATTTCACTCTGCCGATGCCAAACGGATCACCAGCACCGCCGGAGGATGAGTCGGGCTGAGACTGGCTTCGCGCACTGCGTCGATGGTCAAGCGGCTGAGTGCTGCCGCCCTGTGAAGCTGCCCGTAACTGTGAACATGATGTTCCACCGCGTAGGTTTTCCCCTCACTTTGAAAAGTACGCTCTCCCCCCAACCAGACCTGAAAAGGATGCACATCACTGAGCAGCGCGATTCCTTTTGGCACAAGCACCCGACGGATTTCCTGAAAAACAGCTTCTACATGCGGGGTATGCCCTATTGCCAACCCGCATAAAATCACATCAATGGTATGGGAGGCAAGGGGAAAATAGGTCATGTCGGCCAGACATGCCCGTACTGGTCTACCTGCCATCAGCATCGCAAAACTGTCATCCAGGCTGAACACCTGTTTTGCGCCGTGATTTTGGGCATAAAGCCCCCAGCGTCCCGTGCCACACGCCAAATCCAGCACCCGTTTTCCGCGCAGATCGGGCATCAGGTCGGACATGGCCTGCGCTTCCAGTTCCATAAACGGGTTATGAGCATGGGGGGGATAATTTTTTGCCCAGCGCTGGTACGCTTGCCGGCTGGATAGTAAGCGGCGTTTCCTGAATAACTGTTTCATCTGTGCTATTGTACTCCGCATCCGACGGACGGTGCTATAATGCTGCCATGACAAAAACGCTGCTTGTCCTGCTGATTTTATTTTCTGGTATAGGCTTCACACAGGAAAACACGCCCCTCCTGCCGCTTGTCCCGCAGACCGTTCTCCTCACTCCCGACTCACCGGAGGCTGAATTTGATTTTGAAGCTGATGCGGGGCGGCGCTGGTCATTTACTGCCCAGGCCGCCCTGTTTGAGGAGGTGAATCCGGTGCTGCGGCTGCTGGATTCAGCGGGAAATGTGCTGCTAGAAAATGACGATGAAAACCGCCGCAGTACGGATGCCCGTCTGGAAGGCTGGACAGCGCCCGCCGATGATGTGTACCGGATTGTGGTATCGCTGGAAGGGGGCAGCCGCGCTCCTACGGCTGGCAGTGTTGTAGTCACTGCCCTGCCAGGCTTTAGCCAGGTGGCTTTTTCAGCAGACAGCGCCGCCGCCCCGCTTTTCCTCTCTCCGGCGGCAGCATCCATAGAGATGGTATTTACGGTAGAAGATTTTAATACGGGGTTTGAATTGTTTTCTGAAAACTGGACGATGAATTTTACCCCCGCCGAATGGCGTTTGCAGATGAGCCAGCCGAATGTGCTGAATCCGGTGTTTGCGGAGGCGACAGGTTTTGGCGCGGGGGAATACCGTATTCTGATTCAGGAAACTCAGATTCAGGTATTTGTAGATGGGCAGCAGGCCATTGATTTTCAGGAAACTATTCCTGCGGGCAGCCTGAGTCTGGCAGGGACAGCCGTTTTAGGGCAAACCGTCGTAACGATTCCCTTTTATGAAACGGGGGAGGGCGGGCTGCTGCCTGTTCCCTCACAGGAACGGCTGTATGCGGCGGCCATGAATCCGCTGGCGGTGATGGCTGAACTCAGTACGTTGGGATATGCAGTGGATACAGGCGGGCTGACTCTGCGTGTGCCGCGCGGCCTGATTGAAACCAGCAACACCGGATTCAGCCTGTATCCCCTTTCCACAGGCGGCGATATTCAGGATTTTGTGCTGAGTTTTGAGGGGCGGCTGATGGTTTCCGGTGCGGGGGCGGCCTGCGGTATGGTGTTCCGACAGGTGGATGGTGAAAATTTTGCCGTACTGCTGTTTTCAGAAGATGGCAATTTGTATATTTTGCAGTATGAAGGCGGTGAACTGGCGGCGACGAGTCTGGCGGTCAGCAGCCCGTGGGTTGACCCATCCGACAACGGCCTGAACTGGCTGGTGCTGCTGGTACAGGATACCACCGCCACGATTTTTGTGAATGGACGGCTGGCCGGACAGGGCGAACTGAAACCGCAGCCGGGTGCGCTGGCCTTAAGCGTATTTTTAAATGAACCTGTGTATACCTTCTGTACCTTAGATAATATCTGGTTATGGGAATTGGAGTGATTCATGCGTCGATTTTTGCTTCTTTTGGTGCTGCTGCTTGGCCTGAGCGTGCAAACTTACGCTCAGGAAGAAGAAAGCAGCCCGCTTGTGCCGGGGAATAATGCGCTGGCTTTTTCGCTGTATCATGCGGTGCGGGAAGAAAACAGCGGCAATCTGGTTTTTTCGCCCTACAGCATCTTTCAGGCGCTGGGGCTGCTGTATGCGGGCGCGGGTGGTACGACTCAGCAGCAGATGGCAGATGTACTGGCGCTGCCGGAAAATGCAGATATTGACCTGGAATTTGCCAGTTTAGCGGCTCAGGTGAATGTGCCGCCGGAGTACGAAGGCATTGTATTTCAACTGAACGTCACTAATGCGCTCTGGCCGCAGCAGGGAATGACCCTCAAGGAGGACTACGTATCGCGGCTGGCGGAATATTATGGGGCGCTGCTGCAAGCGGTGGATTTTACCGCGCCGGAATCTGCCGCAGAGCAAATCAATACGGCCATCAGCGAACAGACCAACGGGCGCATTACCGACCTGATTGACCCGTCTACGTTAAACCCACAAACCCGCCTGATGCTTACCAACGCTATTTATCTCAACGCGGCGTGGGCGCTGATGTTTGATGAAAGCGAAACAGCGGACGGGACTTTTACGCTGCTGGATGGCAGCCGGGTGACTGTTCCCATCATGCACATGCGGAATCAATTTCCTTACGTTGGCACAGAGGATTTTCTGGCGCTGCAACTGGATTTCCAGCAGCGAAATTTTGGGATGCTGGTCATTCTGCCGGACGAAGGGCGGTTTGAGGCAGTGGAGGCCATGCTGGATGCTGAATTTTTTGATACGGTGCAGAGCCAGCTTTTTAATCCCTATAACATCGTGCTGAGCCTGCCACGTTTTGAATACGATACCAGCCTCAATTTAGCGGACACGCTGGCCGCGCTTGGGATGCCGGAAGTATTTAGCCTTGAGGCGGATTTTTCTGGCATTTCCGATGACCCGCTGTTTGTGGATGCTGTCACCCATCAGGCGTTTATTCAGGTGGATGAAAAAGGCACAGAAGCGGCTGCCGCGACTGCGATTGGTCTGGGCGGAGGTGGCCCACCGAATGATCCGATTGAATTTAATGTCAACCGCCCTTTTCTCTACATTATCTATCATCAGTCCTATGAGGCTGAGTTCCGGGGAGAAGGCGGCACGATTCTTTTTATCGGGCGGGTACTGAATCCGGCGGAATAATTGCCGAAAGCCAGAGGGCGTGTTATTCTCATCGGCATGTCGGATAAACCTACTATTGCCCTGATTGCTCATGACGGTAAAAAAGCGGATATGGTCGCCTTTGCCAAAGACCATGCCGCTTTGCTGGCTAAATATAATCTGGTAGCGACGGGGACAACCGGACAGATTTTAGTTGATAAAGCCGGATTAGAAGTCCGGCGGCTGGCCTCCGGTCCGATTGGTGGTGACGCGCAGATTGCATCCCTGATTGTGGAACGGATTGTGCGCGCCGTCTTTTTCTTTGTTGACCCCCTGGGCAAACATCCTCATGACCCCGACATTCAAATGCTGATGCGGATTTGCAACGTGCATAACATTCCCCTGGCGACCAATCCGGCCAGCGCCCTGTGTGTTATCGCCGCGATTGAAATTGCCGACCACGACCCCGCAGATAACATCGAACATCTCCGAAAAGGGCTGCGCCGCGAACTTTCCCTGTAATAATTAAGAAATAATTCACAAATTATTTTAAACCTCACGATAAAATTAAAAAAGTGTTTCTGCTCGAAAGAAAAAAATATGGCGACTAAACTCCTTAACACCTCTCAATTTTACGTGCCTGATCCTGACGCGACAGTGATAGGACAGGCGATGCTGGGTTTTCTGGAATGTATCGGGAATGAACGGGTGCGGCCTGTGCTGCAAAAATATCGGCTGCTGCCCCTTGAGCCGACTCAATGGTATCCGCTTCAGGTGTGGGCGGATGTTATGCGCGAACTCAGTGGTTCAACGATGGATCTGGTCAGCATCGGCATGAAAATGATGGATGTTGCCCCCTGGCCGTCCGGTTTTGAAAAACTGCCCTTCATCGAAATTCTTCAACATATTAATCTGGCCTACCAAGCCAACCATCAAGGTGATGTGGGCGGCTATCTGGTGGAAGTGGTGGACGAGCATCATGCCATTATTGACGTGCAAGTTCCCTACCCGGATGATCTCGTCTATGGCGCGTACTGGCAAATTTGCAAAAAGTTTTTGCCCGCCGGAACGTATTTTACGGTACATTTTGATGATGCTGCCCCACTTCGGAAGGAAGGCGGGCAGGTTACAAAAATCCATCTCACCTGGAAGTAACCCCTCAAACGACCCCTCCCCCGGGGGTCGTTTTCTTTTGAGTTAAAAATTTCTATCCACCTGACCAGGTAAAAAACCCCCCACCTGGCCGATTTTTTTCTCCCGTTTTTCTTCTATCTTAAGGATACCTGTATGAGGGGGACCTTAATTCATGATCGTGTTAAATCAAGCTGAAAAAAATGACATGATCCGGTGGGGGCGCACACTGCTGCACGGAAGCCGGGATCAATTTTCTTATTTCCAGGAAACCGCCCAGTGGGTTGCTGAACAGGTATATTACGAAACCCGACAAACGAATCATGAGCGTTTATTTGCGCTGGTGCGGGTTTTTCGCCTGAGTTGCTATCACGAAGTCCCGTATGGGCTCAAAACCCTGGTTAACCCTGATGAAGGCTGCTGGATGACTCTTATGGGAACGATGGGCGATTATCCCCACTGGTGCGACCACCGCCTATCGGCTGACCAGAAAATGGTTTCCCTGGGCAAAGGCGGGTTACTGGACGCGGCCTTTGAGCAGCTTGAACTGGAGCCGGGGGTCATCACGGACAGAAATTTTTCGGCAGCGTATGAAGGGTTGGGGCAGTTTCCATATTTTCTGACTGACCGGGTAGATGATTTCTTGACTGCTGAGGATTTTTCACTGCCTCATCATATCAAGTCGGTAGTAGGGATTGGGTCGGCATTTTTATCAGGTGCTTCTTACGTACTTCTGGGGTATTCCAGAGAATTTCTGACTCTGGAAGATGCGGAGGTTTTTGGTGAGCTTTCCGCTTTTGTGACAACGCTTCTCGCTTCTCCCGATGCTAAGAGGCGGTTTTGGAGTTAAGTCCGCAAGTTTGTTGAGGCGGCCCCGCAAGGGGTCGTTTTTTTTTCTGCAAAACTCCCCACCTGACCAGGCAAAAACTGGTCAAGTGACTGAAGGGTTCTATACAAAGTTCATCTATTTTTAAAGTAAGTTACCTTGATGGCTCGTTCCCGCCCAAAAAAGGGCAGGCAATCCAGGTAAGTAAGTTAAAGGATAAATCCATGTTTATTTTATCACATACGGACAAAATGAGGATTACGGATTTCGGGCGCAGCCTGCTTTACGATTATTTAGACCAATTCCCTAACTTTGAAAAGGTATCGCAGCGCATCTCTGAGGAAATTTATCACCAATTCCGGCAGGAAAGTCAGAAAAGCCTATTTGCGCTGGTACGGGTTTTCCGAATCTGCCGCTACATGGAACTTACCCCCGATTTGCAGGCGATGGTTGACCCCGAACAAAAATTCTGGATGGCGCTCATGGGAACGATGGGAGATGAACCGCAGTGGCGCAGCCGCCACACTTCGGCAGGGCATAAAGTGGTTTCGGCAGGGCATGAAAGAACGCCGATGCTCAAATCCGCTTTTGAGCAGTTGGGACTGAAGCCAGGAGAAATTACCGAAACCAACCGCGCTTTTTTTGAAGGCTCTACCCTGTCCCCTTTTTTTCATGTGGAACATGCCCCTGGCAGCCCGCATGTACCGGCTCAGGAGGAATTTGTGATTCCCTATCAGATTCAGTCCGTGGTCGGGATTGGGTGTGCGTTTATTTCAAAAGCCTCCTACCTGATGATTGCGTTTTCCAAAGCGCCCTTAGACCGCAAGATGGCACAAACCTTTGCCGAACTGTCGCCCTACATTTCTACGCTGTTGGCCGCCTATGACGGCAGAGATGAACTCTGGGACTGACAGCCGCTTTGTGCTGCTTAGCGACCTATGCTATGATGCACGGCTGTAATCCTGGGGAGAAATAGTCGTGCAACCAAAAAAATCAAGTTTTGTACCGCCGCTAACCCTCTTTTCAGTCTGGGGGGGGGTCTGGATTCTGCTGATTCTTGCCCATGGGGGTCTTCGGGTGCAGGGTGTGCCGGAGGAGTTACGTGGCAGAGAGGGCTTTTTAGATACCGGCGCCGGTCTGATGTCGGATCTCTCGCTGCTGGCCTATGTGCTGCTGCTTGTACCGTCGATGCTCATTGGTTATGCCTTCGCCCGTAATAAAAAATTTGTTCCCCATCATCAGGTGGTCATGACTGGAATCACGACCTTCAATTGGGCGCTCATCCTGTTTATCATGGTGGTCACATTTAATGCCATTTCCGATGATATTCCTGATAATTTAGACGACGAGTCTTATTTCCTGCCCCTGATTCATATGCTCATTGCGCTGTCGGCTCAGATTTTAGGCACGTATCTGGTCATTCGCATGTGGTTTGAAAATGAACTTCCAGCGTGGGCAAAAGTCAAAAAAATTAAACTGTATATGCGTTTGACTCTGGTGGGCTGGTTGATAGCGGCAGCGCTTGGCATAGCTACCTACGTCGCACGGTATAACCTGCCGGGGGAAGGGGTAGAGACGGAAAGTATTCCCGCCGCCACCCCCGAAGTCACCGATTCGCTCCCCTCTGCCACGCAGGAAGCCGTCCCAGGGGGGACAGAAGAACCGGATGCGGCGGAGGATGCGGCGGAGGAAATCGAAGAACAACTTGAGGAAGCAGCAGACGCGGCTGAGGACGCGGCGGAAGATGCTGAAGATGCTGCAAAGGAACTTGAGGATAAAAACGATTAAAAGCCTGTAGGGGCGGGGTCATTATTCCCGCCCAATTTCCGTCCAAAGTTGGATGGATTCTTGCCATGAATTTTTTACAATCCTTCCAACAGAGAGAGATAAAGATGATGCAGGAAAATCGTTTCCCTACCCAAAATGAAATCGCGGCATTGGTGCTGGCCTTTGCGCCGTTTATCTGCAATTTTACGACCACGACTTCCCGCACGGTGAACGGCGTTACGGTTGAAAAAACGTCCATTGATTACGCGGATATTGTGTTGGGGGCGCTGGCGGTGCTGGTCGGCCTGACGCTTATCCCGACCATTCAACGGGCAACCTCCGATACACGCCTCAAACACGCGGGTATTTTTATCCTGGTGGTGGCTGTTGGAATTTTTCAGGTTTTACGCGGCACGGGTACGCTTTAACAGGGACACGGCCCTGCCGTATCCCCACATGGTGTATCGGTGGATTTTATTCATCCGGGGGTAAATCGGCTGTATCAGTGGATTCTGGGCGCATAAAATCGAAGGTATCCCGCAGGCGTTCGGCCACCATCAGCAGCGAAAACAGCGTCAACGTTAGCAGCAGGCCGGGCGGAGTCAATAAATGGCCGCCCGCCCGAAAAACGTCCTGCGCGGTGGATAACAAACTTCCCCACGAGGGGTCAGGGGGTCGCACCCCCAACCCTAAAAAGCTCAGGGTGGATTCCAGCAGCAGCGCCGCCGCCATATTAAAAGCCAGCACAAACACCCCTACCCGTGCCAGGCTAAATCCTGCATCTTCTGTTCTGCCATACCGCACGCTGCGGACCCATGCCCGAATTACTGGAATACCATTTCCCGCGCTGACCAGACCCAGCCAAACGGCCAGGTCGCCTTTGCTGAGGGCTTCTTCTTCGACCCCGATGGCAAATATAAGCAGCCCCAGGAAGGGAAGGGTGTTGAGCGTGACAATTCCCCAATTGATGAAAAAGTTGACGGGCTTATTGAAATAACTGCCTGCCATGCCTCCTATCAACCCGACCACCGCCCCAATCCCTGATGCAATCAGCGCTGCCCGTGCCGCGATACTGAGGGAGTTTCGTCCGCCCACCAGCAGCCGCGCCAGAAAATCGCGTCCCAATTCATCCGTTCCAAGCCCATGATCATCCTCCCCAGGGGCAAGCAGGGCGCTGTCCATACTGGTCTGCGTCGGGCTTTTATCCGTAATAACACCTGCAAGCAGGGCGGACAAAATAATAAAAATTAGCACTATCACGCTCAACACGGTCAGCGCGTTGGCAATGGTCTGCGTGGGCAGGGGACGGGCAACGTGCGTTTGAGCCTGTTCTTCTGCCGCTGCTTGAAATACGGGCTGAGTCGTGATGACATACCCCTGCGGGGGAACGCTGATCAGGACACTAAAAATAGCATAGAGCAAACTAAACCCCAGATACGCCTGAACTACCCATAACGTAAGCGTGACCAGAATCGCAACCAGCACCGGATAATCCTGCTGAAGCGCTGACTCGAACAGCGCCCGCCCGATGCCCGGCCAGGAGAAAATAACTTCGACTAGAATCACCAGGCTAAAAAGTTGTGCCAGCAGTGGAGCAATATTGAGCAGCACGGAACGGACAATCGCGCTGAGAATATTTTTAGCGGTAAACGTCTCCAGTTCGGCAAGGCTTCGGCGCACCAACAGGGCAACTCCAGCCGTCAGTGGCAGAGTCAGACTGAGGAGCGGTAAAAATAGGTGTTCAAAATTAAGTTCACAGGGGGCGGTAAGGCTGATTTCGCAGCGTCCGCCCAGAGGAAACATATCCTGCTTGAAGCCTAAATGGTAAATGAGCATCAGCGCCAGCCAGAACACGGGCAGCGCCGCAGGCAAAATCACCAGAGGGCGTACTATCTGTTCGATGAATCCCTGCCGCAGCGCTCCCAGCAGTAGCCCTAATGGAATCCCTATCAGCAGCGCGAGACTCAGCGCCGGAATCACCAGTTCAAAAGTAGCGTCGCTGCGTTCTTCAATAATGTTCTGTACGGGACGGCGGTAAAAAAACGAGCCGCCAAACTCGTCATTCATGACATCTCCCAGCCAATCCCCGTAGCGGCTGATCAGGGAGTCATCGTTTTTTACCCGTACTTCATCGGCCAGCACAAAAATGAGAAAGGTGGTGCTGAACAGCAGCAAAATAGACTGCACCACCCGATAACTGATAAACAACAGAAAACGTGTCATTTAAGCCTCTCTAAATGTATATTTTCGGGATACGGTCTAGTTGTCTATCGAGCCAAAGTAAAAACGGTTATTAGCTGGATCTATAGCAAAGCGTATTCTATCTATAAAACCTTCCAGACCAACAAAATTGGGGTTATTCCAGTTCAGTCCATTGGACACATCAGGGATAAATGTAGTCGCTTCAAAATTTAGCCCATTACCTTCTCTGGCTGGTAGGGTAACGGGTATTCTGCACAGCCAACCGTTGTACACGATGCCTCGAATAAGTAACTGCTGTTTTTCCTCATAATTCGATTTATAGTCGAAGTCAAGATCATCTGCTATTTGTGGATTAAGGATGCACCAGGGCGCTCCTGTATCAAAAATAGCAAGTGTGATAGGTAGCTTACCAAACCTTACCTGTATTACAATTCTGTGTTCATCACTTCCGGGGTAATTGTCCAAATAGGGTAGCCATCCCTGAACAAAACCTTCTGCCCCCCAAAATGGTATTTTTAAATAGGACATTGTTCACAACACTTGCACAACGACTAACCCCGGATTATGGACAGATTCACCAAGCCTTTTCAGAAGCGCTTTGAGGGATTCGTCAGAATCTAAAAATTTCCCATCTAAAACTGCTATCCATGAGCCATGATAGTGGGCGGCATTTTGACTTATCCACTCCGTAGAAGTAGATAAGCTCGCAACAGCATCAACCTTCTTATTCAGGATACGGGCAGGGGCAAGTACATCAGCATAATAGGCTAAGCCCTCATCTTGGGGATATATTTTGTGTCCCAGTAATGCAAGTTCATAAGCCGTAGTTTTCATATCTAGCGTAATAGCTAAATTCACGACTTTCTTAATGATATAAGCAGGTTGGTTATGCCATTCAATAGCGAATAGGAGGTCTGAAAATTCTGAAATACCACTCTGTCCGCGCATTACCCTTTCATAAGTGGCTTGAAATGGCACAAGTAGATAATCAGAAGTAATATTATTATTGGTAGGTATTCCAGGAAATGTAGAATATAAACTTGGAGAGGTTTCATCTGTAAGAGGATTTTCCTCTATTGAAGGCTTATTTTTTTTGAGAATTTCTTCATCATATACATAAGAATCCGCAGTACCACCCCCATATGAATCACCTAGAGATGGTGTTCCTGAATATGTTTCATCTGAAATGAAGTATTTATATGGAGCTAACACCATATCTTTATCCTAGTGGCTCAAAAAGCACAAATTTATCATTCCTGATACACCATCGAAAAGCATTGTAAATGAGATCATGAAACTGGTTACTAATAGAAACAAGCGTTTGCGAATCCAACTCTACCTTTTTTTCTATGTATTGGTCGAAGTCTAAAGAGAATAGGAGTTCCTTATTTTCCTCATCCTGAATAACCCCATATCTAAAAGAAAAAATGCCAGCTTCATGTTTCACTTTCAAATGAGTTATTAGGGTGGGTTCTTGGATAGCTTCTGTTTGCAGGATGGCTGTAAGTTCTGGACGAACCACATTTAGCACATCTGGATAAAAAATTTTGGATTTTGTGTTATGAACATCAAGCATATTAATATATCTTAATCCAATACGAGTGGCATAAGGAATTTTATAAATAGAAAGTGCCGCTTCCGCAACAAAACTCAAATCTTCCGCAAACTCTGACCAGCCCTGATAGTTTGTTGTGCTTAGGGCAAAGAAGTTTTGTGCCAGACTAACAAATGTTCCTTCTCTTTGTTTATATCCTTCAAAACGATGCACAGGTGGAGGAGTGGTAATTACTTTCTGTGGTTGACCGACGGTTGTAGCAATATGCAAAGAGTGTTCTGTACTCAACGCAGGAAAACGACTCCGCACAGCCTCCTGGAAGTCACTTGGGGATTCTTCTGTAATTTTCAAAATAGACTCAAACCTAACTTGGCATATTACTTCCTTAAGAGGTGGATTTCCCAGAGATGTATGTTCAAAAGAAGGAAATGATAACGACATTTCCTGTGACCTCACCAATCCTTATTAGAGCCTATCATATCGCAGGTGGATGTATGTTAGCAATGTGATAGGACAGGCTCTAATTAGACTGTCCCATGTTTTACAGTCGGATGAATTTCAGCATCAGAAAACGCACACTGCGCGCCAGAATCACCAGCATGGTTCGCATGGTTTCCTGTTTTTGGGCGGCGGTGAGTGTTCCCCAATTGTCGGTTAAATCTGCCAGCGCCGCGTTGTACTGCAAGAGCGCAGCGCTCGCCTGAATTTTATGCAGCCGCACCTGCGCCGCGTGTTGTTTTTCGGCTGCCTCTTTGCTCGATTTTACGGAAATTTGCGCCATTTATTCCACTCCTTCAATCGTGATTTCCGCCCGCCCGTATTCCAGCACATCGACTCCTATCATATGTCTGCCAACCTGCTCTGTGGTCAAAGTCAGCACGGCGACCCCCGCCGTAAAGGGGTCAGCGCCGCGAATTTCTCCCCCTTCCGGCGTCAAAATCGTGTACCGTGCCATGCCTGCATAGGTGGGGCTGCCGACCTCAATCGTGAGCGTCGCGGTGTCGGTATCATTTGCCAGAATCTGACTTTTATCCACGCTCAGACTCGGCGCTCCCTGACTCATGACTTCTCCGGCCACCAGATAAGCCGCTTTGCCCGCCGCCAGCTTATTTTTAATCTGTTGATACGTATCCGCGTCAAGTGTCACCATCTGCCACACCCCGCCAAAATCGACGGCCGCTTTGTTCTGGCGGGTGATTTTCCAATTTTCGTCCGGTTCGGCCATCACCGCCGGCGCGATGACCAGCCCATCACTTTCTCGTCGTAAGGCATATCGTCCCATGATGTTTAGCCTGCTCCAAATGCGATATAGGTATACAGTCGGGCATTAACGTTATAGAGATTGCTGCCTCCTGTCCCATCCCCAACGGTGAAGCCATTCGCATCCAGGCTGATAACGTGGTCCGTAGCAAAGCCGTAGGTGAGGGTATAACTGCCCGTGCCGTCCTGATCCGTTTTTACGACCAGCATTGACGTAACTGATGCCGCCTGGGTGTAAATAATGACCACTTTCGGTTGAAAGCCCACGCTGATACTCTGGGTGGCCGTGCCATCTCCCGTATATTCTCCCGTTACGGCCATCATCTCGTCGCTGCCACTGAGGGATGACAGGGGTCTGCCCCAGGCTTTCAGGCTGCCCAGGTGTTCGATATTTTCCCGGATGTCATCCATGTGTTCCTCTGTGACCACCTGCTGGTCAGCCAGATTTGTCAGGGTGTTCCATGCCATGCTGCGCTCCTTATTAATTTCTACGTTTCCCCCACCCCAAACCCTTCCCCCATGAAGTTCAGGGGCGGACAGGAAGATGAATGTAGGGGCGGGGACAAGGGCGGTACGCCCGATACCCGCCCTTTCCGTAGGGG
>CAZKZS010000098.1:0-14738 GCA_964557285.1 uncultured Anaerolineae bacterium
TTGAAAGATGTGTCTGAGTCTACCCCATTCCCTTAAAACTGTCGGAGGGTGAAGCATAGCGTGGGAGAGGGGTAAAAAATACTACGGGCTGGAGAAGGTAGCGATTCCCCGGCCGGGACAAAGCGGCGCGTTGCCATTGACTCCGGCGGTATACACTGCGTTGCAGCCATCCGGCCATAACATCGTGCCAACAGGCGGGTCCCAGGTCAAAAAGAGGCTGGACTCATCCCCTATATCAAAGTGTTCGACGACAATGGTATGCCGCCCCCGTGACAGGTAGATACTCCCCATGCCACTGTTGCTAAAACTAATAATTTCCTGACCATCCACCAGCACCCGCGCCGCGTCATTCGCCCGCATATAAAACACATAGGTGGTTTCAATTACAAAATCGACGGTGCGTGTCCATCGGGATGACCAGCCATCGGCAGGCACTTCGGGTTCAGGCGGGCCGTATTTGTAATCGTAACTGATGCCATCAGCCACATGAATATTGGTAATGGTCGGCTCACCGGAAAGGGTCGTATTGCTGAAATGTTCAATGTACCAGACATTCCCGCCGCCCGCCGAAAAATCGCTGTAGCCGATGTTAGCCGTTGCACGGTGGTCATTCAGCACATCCGACGCTGCGCCATCGACCAGCGACCACTCTAAAAAGAGTTGGGCAGGGCCGGTGTAATGGGTATGTTCCAGCATCAAATTTAGAACCTGCCCCGGAAACTGTGTTTGATAGGTGGCCGTCAGCAACTGCGACCCCCCCTCATACAGCGCATCAATCACACGCTGGCCGTTGATGGTCAGGGCAGCGCCACCCTGCACCCGAATCTGAAACTGATACGTTCCCATCGTTGGAAATGCATTCATGGTCGTCCAGCGCGAAGAAAAATGGTCCACGTCAATGTTGTAGAAGGGCGCTCCATCCCCCCAGTAAAAATCAATCAGACGGCGGCATAGCAGATACATTGGTGTGCCAGACAGCGAATTGTTCCCGTAAAATTCGCCTGTCCAGCTTGGGGGCGCACATTCTTCGACTACAGGCTGCTCATCCTGCGCGTAAACAGGCAGGCTTACCAGCAAAAACAGCAGCAGCCCCAGTATGAGTAAACGACGGTACATCACTCTCTCCTTTTGCATAAGAGTATAGTAGTGACCTATTGAAAAAAGATAGTCACTGTGAGGAGGCCGTAGTTTATTCATTGAAAAACAGGATTTCGCTTGTGAATTCCCGGTCTATCCCCTACACTGAAACCATCCATTAAACGAAGGAATGTTGTGTGAAAAGGGTATTTCTCTTATCGCTGCTGCTGATTCTGGCCGTCTCATCGGTGATGGCACAGGACGAAGAATTTGACATTGATATGACTGACTGGAACACCTTTGATTCCGCAGAGGAAGAAGATGCAGAAAACGTTTTCCTCAAGTTTATGTATCCTGAGGAGTGGCTGGTGGCTGTTGATGGGGGTGAGGTTGTGATTGCCAACAATGAAGGCGCCCTGGAAAAAGCCAATTCATCGGAAGAAACGCTCCCTGATGAAGGTGAATTTCTAGCGAATGTCATTCTGTTACCGACTGAATATCTCACTATGATTGGGGTGGAAGGTGAAAATCTGGAAGAAATTACCGCCAGCCTAGTCGATTTTTTCACCTCAGAAACGGATGAAGAAAACCCCACTGAGATAGGCGAAGCCACGATGGTTGAGTTTAGTGACGAACTGACCATCGCACGCGCTCCGTTTGAGATGGAAGGGATTGAAGGGGTGCTGCTCGTTTTTCCTCTGTCCGATGAGTTGTACGCGGTGATGGTTGGCGCGGGGTATCCCGGCGAACTGGAAGATTACGAACTTAATCTATACGGCATCATTTCCACGCTGGAATTTACTGGCACGCTGGAAGATTTGCTAGGGCAGTAAATAGGTATCGGTTATAAGTAATCAGTTAGGGCGTGGTCTTAAGCGACCCGCCCTCTCATCCCCCCTGTTTTTTAACATTTACCCGGTCAAAAATTTCGTACATTAGCCCAAGAAGCACTTTTTTTACTTTTTCTGGATCGCTTGCCACACACGGAATAAATTTTACGGTTGCCGGCTGTTTAAGTGCCTGCTGTAAGGCGTCTGGCGAGAGTGCGCCTTCAACATCCTGTCCGTTGGCGGCCACCACAAACGGCGCAGGGGAGTATCGGCGAAACAGATTCACCATACTTTCCGCTTCCGGGAAGGTTTTGGGCTGGCTGCTGTTGACCACCACCACATACCCCAATAAATCCCGGCTGTAATTAATATCCCAGGCAAACTCAAACCGTCGAGAACCGGGGGTGTCAAAAAGATAAACCATCAGGTCATCATCAACGGTATAACGTCCCATTTCCAACCCCACACGCTGCGCTTCTACAGGAACAACGCCAATTTCACTAATGGAAGTAATAAAAGTTGTTTTGCCAGAAGCAAACGGGCCTACCACGATAATTTTTGCAGTCTGCATAACCGATTCCGAAAGCGAGCCTCTTGAGACACTATCATTCTACTCTCCCTACTCCTTTCCCTGCCAACAAAAAACGCAGCCCCGAAGGACTGCGTTTGCGCTTTCTAAAAAATAGTGTCCCTTAGACAGACGCATCCACCATCTGATAAGTGCCTGTTGACCGTACATCCTGCATCATCGTGGTCATGCTTTCTGTAAATTCAGAAACCTGCTTGGGAGACATTCTATCGGTCAAAATGGTAGAAAGGTCTGTACCCGTTGCCAGTTTGATTTGCAGAACGGCATAGGCCGCCTCTCGAATAATGTGGCTGTCCGTCATGTAAGGCGTTCCAAGCGCGGCTACATTTGCCCAGGCACGTTGCAGCGCCATCTGGCTGCGAATAAGTTCGACATGCTCCTGCCCGATGTCGCCGGACATGGCACGGTCACGTAATTTCCAGGCGTTATCGCCGATGATTTCCGCAAACAGCAGATTACATTCGGTCATCAAATCGTGCAGCGCATCCCGCCAGTGAGCCTGTGGTTCGGTTTCCTGCCGTTCGTAGGGGATCAGCTCAAGTTCTCCAACGGGTTTATGCCCCTGGTGGTAGTATTCTTCCAGCGTCACCAGATGGCAGCCCGCCGCTTTAATTTCATTTTTGAGCAGGTAATGAACAAAATCCGCTTCGCTCATATGATCCTGCCCCAGGCCGTTTCCATCCACGTACAGTAGAGTCAGGGGTCCGCAGGTACGCAAATGGCCGATCAGTTCCGTCCGAACCCAGTGGGCAGAACCACCGCGCGTATTCATTTCGTGCAGCAGCGATGCCGACAGGTCATCATCAATCACAAAAACCTGTACTATATCCCCTTTGGAGAGGCGAATGGCGTATGGCCCACTTCCCCCATGCGGAACTAACCCCTTCACCTGAGATGAACGCAGCACCGTAAATTCATATCCCGCATCCACGACCGATTGCAGCGTGGGAATATCCGCCGCAAATTCTGGTAAAAAGACCCCCTGCGGTTCAAGGCCAAAGCAGGATTTTAATACCTGTTTTCCCCACATAAGCTGGGTCAGACGGTCACGCCGGGAGAGCAGAGGAAGGGGGGATTGGTGCAGAGGGACTCCCAGCAGATTACAGGCGTTGCGTTTCTGAGCGACTCTTTTGACCCCCTCAACCAGCGCTTGATGCGTATCCTCCGCATATAAATTCAGCCAGAGCAAAATAGCATTACCAACATCGAAATTGAGCAGTTCAAAATTTCCGAGGCTGGCGTTGGGACGGTACACTTCCTCGTAGAGGCGATCATTCCAGTTGCGGAACGGTGCCGCGCTGCGTTCCGCCCCCAGAATCCCATTGATAGGATTGGCGCGGGGCGGCAAATAAAAATGAGCGTGTAGGCAAAAATCGTGTTTGGTCATGATGCACCATCCCTCTTTATTCAAGTTGCACTACTTAAAGGATAAGGGACTTCAACCAAATGCACAAGAAAATGTTTAATTAGAACAAAAAAAGACAAACTAAAGATACCATTGAGGTACAATTAAAAAATGCGCTGTGCGAAATGCCATCTAGGAAGCCCCTCCCCCTATGTTATAATGCCGCCCGATGAGTCATTAAAGGAGCAACAGCTTGAGCAAAAAAGTACGGGTTGCCATCATTGGCATTGGCAACTGTGCAAACTCCCTTGTTCAGGGCGTCCATTATTATAAAAACGCCACAGACGATCAGGAAATTCCCGGCCTGATGCATGTTAACTTCGGTGGCTACCATATTAGTGATATTGAATTTAGCGCAGCCATTGATATTGATGTAACCAAAGTTGGCAAAGACCTGTCGGAAGCTATCTGGCAGGGGCAGAACAACACGATTAAATTTACGGATGTGCCGCCTCTGGGTGTGACAGTGGTGCGCGGCATGACACATGATGGATTGGGCAAATATCTGGCACAAAAAATTCAAAAAGCCCCCGGCCCCACCGCGAATATTGTCGAAGTTTTGCGAGACACGAATACAGATGTGGTCGTCAGTTATCTGCCGGTGGGCAGCGAGCAGGCCACCAAATGGTACGTGGAACAAATTTTGAATGCAGGCTGCGCGTTTGTGAACGCTATTCCCGTTTTTATTGCGCGTGAACCCTACTGGCAGAAGCGTTTTGCCGAACGCGGCCTGCCGATGATTGGGGACGATATTAAAAGCCAGGTAGGAGCAACCATCGTTCACCGGATGCTGGTCAATTTGTTTAAAGATCGGGGGGTGCATCTTGACCGCACCAGCCAGTTAAACGTGGGCGGCAACATGGATTTTTATAACATGCTTGACCGTGAACGTCTGGAAAGTAAAAAAATCTCCAAAACCAACAGCGTTGTCAGCCAGCTTCCCTATCCAGTTGACCCCAATGATGTTTATATTGGCCCCAGCGACTACGTACCCTGGCTGACAGACCGCAAATGGGCGCATATCCGGCTGGAAGGTCGGGCGTTTGGGGATGTGCCGCTAAACGTGGAGTTAAAACTGGAAGTGTGGGACAGCCCCAACAGCGCCGGAGTGATTATTGATGCGGTGCGGGCGGCAAAAATTGGGCTTGACCGCAAACTTTCCGGCACGCTGGAAGCCCCTTCGTCCTATTTTATGAAATCCCCGCCCATTCAGCACCCGGATGATATTGCCCGTAATCTGGTGGAAGATTACATCAGGGGTGAATTTAACGGGGTCGTCAAACCGGAGTAATAGATACATAGACAGGTAGGGACACGGCAGTGCCGTGTCCCTACCCACCCTTTTTGGGCAGGCATCGCTCCCTTTGGTCGCTTGTTCCTGCCCCTACGGTCCGCCCCTCAGACATCTTGGGGATGGCGAGCGCAATTATCTATCTTCGCTCACTTTGACCACAATCACCGAAATATTATCGTAGCCCCCTTTTTCATTGGCGAGATTCACCAGCATATCACAGGCATCCTGGGGGTGGGCGGATTCGGTCACAATTTTTTGTAAGTTCGTGTCCTCAACCAGATTCCAGAGTCCATCACTGCATAGCAGCAGATAATCATCATTTTTAAGCTGACGGGTCAGGGTATCCACTTCCAGCACTTCCCCCTGCCCCAACGCACGATACAGCACATTTTTCACATTTACATTCGGTGAATTGACCTCTTCACGGGTCAACTGTCCCAGTTCTACCAGACGGTCTACCAGCGTGTGGCTGCGGGTAATTTGTTCAATTTTGTCCTGAGAAATAATATAGGCGCGGCTGTCTCCTACCTGCCCAAGATACGCCCGATTGTCCACCAGCACGGCAAAGGTGAGCGTCGTCCCACCGTCGGGAACTTCGGCCTGCACACCGTTGTTTGCTCTCTGAACGGCGGTTTCCAGAATTTCCAGAACATCCTCAACGGGCGTGCCGACCAGCATCGGGATCAGCAGTTCACGCTGAATATGGTCGGCCACCATCCGCGCCGCGATAGCCGACGCCACTTCGCCATGTTCATGACCGCCCATCCCGTCCGCCACAATAAAAACGCCAAAAGAAGGCTGCGTGAAGGCGCTGGCGCTGTGGGTCGCAAGGGCAAACACCGCATCCTGATTATTCATACGGGACTGTCCAATATCGGTTTTAATACCGTATCTGATTCGCCTGGGCATAGAAGTTAATCCATTCTGATGATTTCTCGATTGTACAGGATTCGCTAACTGAGGGGAATTATTCTACAGGTTCAATACTTAAAAATTTGCGGGTGCGTGCCAGATAATAAACAATGTACTCGTGGCCTTTTTCCATAGGAACATCGTCCGGCACTTCAAACGGCGCAAAAGAATAGTCCCCAATGACGTAGGAAAAAGGCAGTTCCCAGCGTTCCCGTTTAGGAAGCTGAATTTTTAGCGGCCCGCGTGCGGAGCGTACTTTGGTACGGCTGAATAAATCTGGCACAAAAGTACGGGCGTTGACATACAGGGTTAATCCCAGATAGATAAACGCGGCCAGTGTCAGAATAAAAAACAGCCACATGACAATATTTTGCGGCATCACCCCTGCCAGCACCGCCAGCACCAGTTGAAGCAGCAGTACCCCCATACATGCAAGGCCACCTACGGTAAACAGTACGCCCACCAGCAGCATACTACGCTGAGAACCCGTCAGGCGGCCGCTCCGGTTGGCTTGCAGCGTTTCTTCAAAAGCAGGTTTAAAACTCATGCCTCCCAGTATATAACAGTCCTCAGCAATCTTCCACCGGATATGCTATTATCGGCGCGGGTAGGTTTTCAGAAAATGGATAGGGGTTGTCATGTCGCGTTACATTCGCTGGCGGCTGATTCTGATGATGGCACTTTTGCTTGTGCTGGCGGGCGGCGCTCCGGTATGGCTGGAATTTGCTGAACCGCTTCGACCGGATGAACCGGAAGCGGAGGTGTTCCAGTGTCCTGAAGGACTTTCCGTAGAACAGTGTACATTGCTGGCTGACCTTGATAAAGAGGATGAGGAAAAAGCGGTAATGTTCACCAATGCCCTGTTGGGCGACCCCGTACCTGCTCCCGCCAACGAGCAGACCGACGACAGCATCCGGGAAGGTATTGAGGTTGAAACGTTCAGCGAATTCACGGAAACCCGCATCCGTACCGGAGAATTTTCTGAAATTGACGCACTGCGCTGGGCAGAAGGGCGAGTCAACATCTGGGAACTCGTGGGGGATGGCGAGATCACCCGTGTGATTCGGTTTGATACCAATTTTCAGGTCAGCGTGGGGCCGGATTTACAGGTCATTCTGGCGGTCAGCAGCAACCCTACCAGCAGCGAACAGCTTTTTGAGGGAGATTTAGCCTACAATGCGGGCTTACTCAAAGGCCATGTGGGAGGGCAAAATTACCGCCTGCCCGAAGATTTAGACATCACACAGTTTAGCAGTGTTGTGATATATTCTAATTCATTAGACATGATTTTCAGCGTCGCGCCGTTACAGCAGCCCATCCAATGACTAAAATTTGTAATAAAATGAAGATACGTTTTAGAATCGGTTTTGCCGCAAGCGGATTCAGGGTAAAGTGATAGAAAGACAAGATTGTGAGCAAGGGTATGGCAACGACAATATCAACGGAAGCCATTTATTCGTTGGAAAAAGCCTTCAGTGATGCCTATGCCAATCACTACGGGCAGGCCCCCAGTCAGGTGCAAACCCTTTCGGATGGGCGGATTCTGATTAATGGAATTGCTTTTACCCGAACCGAAGTCGTGCGGATGATTCAAACCCTGGAAAGTGAAACCGCTAAAAAACGTAAAAGTCTGGTGACACGCCTGATCAGCTTTTTTGGAGGCAGAACCCGTTAATCTAACTGCTGTGTTATCCGGTCTACTTCGGCTGACCAGTGTGTTAATCCGGCCAGACTTTCCCGCACCACCGCTTTGACTCGGGCATCCGGCCATGCCGCCCATGCCTTCAACTGAGCAAAACCCACCGTCGGCAGGGCTTCCACCATCACCCCGATACTCCGGCTTAAGACTTCTGGCAGCACCGTATGATTTTCCTGGTTTTGCGCCACAAATCGAAGTGCCTGCTGCTGCATATCCAGCACATCCAGCGCCCGAAAAGGCTGCCCTTCCAAAAGGGCAGGTTGCCCCAGCGCCGCGATAATTGCGACCCATTCCCGTGCATTGGCCTGCATGGTATTAAATCGCAGGCGGCGCAGGGTCATATCCCATGCCAGCATGAGCATCCGATGTAAGCCCATCGCGGCAGTATCGCGCACCCGCCACAGGGGACTGTTCGCCAGTTCCAGCAGGATGCCTACGCCGCTTTGAATCTGGTGAAACCGACCCGCCCATACCCCATACCCCACCGCCGCCGCCATCTGTAACATTTGAAGCGGCGAATCCGGATCTTCGCCAAAGAAGGAGGGGGGATGGTGCATATTCAGCCACGCCAGCAGCCACTCCATATTTTTGTAACTCACCTGAAGCGGCGTTTCTTCGTGATGGCAAATGCTGTCCACTACATCCCCAAACGCGGTCAGCAGTTCCACATTCGACTCGTTGCCCGGCAGGTCGCTGTGGTCAATCAGATAATCTTCGAGCGCGCAAATATCCGGGTCGAGCAGCCGGTTGCGTGTATGCTGATTCAGGCTGTAACGTGCCAGATTAAACTCATTGGGCGCTAGCAGGCCGGGGCTGCGGAGCGCCGATTGAGTTAATATTTCCAGTTCCGCGTAACTTTTCATATCAGCGCCGCCGTGAACGGGACGAACTTTGCTGGCGGCGGCGACGGCCAAACAGCATTTTTCGCAGTCCACCCAGAATCTCGCTTAACAGGGGAATCTGCATGGCAAAGCCAAGCACCGCCAGCACCGTTCCGACATTACTTGCCTGCGGCACGGTAATCGAACCAAACACATAGTTCACTTCCACCTGAAGCGCCTGCCCCCAGATATTACGGGCAGGAACAACCTGCGCTCCGGTATTGGGTTTGGGCTGCCATTCCAGATTAATGACCAGATTAATGACAAATGTACCCGAATTGCCGGGCGCTTCCAGACTCCAGCGCCATGACCCCTCCTCACCACGTCCCAACTGCTGAGTCTGTGGTGTCAGGGCTTCGACCTCAAAATCGGAGGCCACCAATCGCGCCGAATAACGGGCATTGTGGGTATTGTATAAATCTGTAACCAGGATAGGAGTCGCAATAACTTCATTATCTTCAATTTCAGCGACGGCCTCAACGCCGCCGGAAGGCAGCGCCTTAAGGGTCAAGACCACCGTGCCAGAACCCCCTACCCGGAACGAGCGCGGCCATTCCAGTTCAACGGTGCGCTGCTCGTACCCCGCGATGCCACCCGCACCGCCCTGCCCCGATATGCTGGGAGCGACCGTCTGGGGTGAAAGGGTGAGGGGAACAACCGCAACCTCAATTTCTTTATCCAGCACCATATTTTCCGATACGGATTCTTGCACGACCTGTGCTTCTTCTGCCGAAAGTTCCGGCTGCTGTTCCGCGATAGCGGCCTGTGCTTCTACCTGCACTTCAGCAACTTCGGCCTCAAATTCCTGTACGCTGGCTGCTGTATCTGCCGAAGAAAGGGTTTCCAGCGCGGGCTGTTCCAGTTCCGGCTGAACGTTAATCGTGTTGGTCGAAAGCTGCTCACCATCCACGACCACAGGCAAATCCGGCGGAACTTCTTCGCTAAAATTCGTACCAAATGATTGGTCGGCAATTTCTTTGAGAGTCGTCGTTGCCCCGCCCAATTCGCGGACTTCCCGATAGAAGCTGAAAAATTGGGGCGCCCGTGCCACGCCAATCCCCACCAGCCCGACGACCAGCAGGGTTACACCCAACAGCCCGAAGATGAATCTAAAACAACCCATGCGCTATCCCTTATCACTTGTGTCCGCACCCTTTTATCATACGGGTTTCAGCAGGCAATTTCAAACGTTACTGCCGCAGTCGATAATAATCCCCGCCGCCAAAGCCGCGCCAATGGGGAGTTCCCAACGGTACAATGGGTTCTTCATCAACTCCGGGCGGCTGGCGCATTTCAATCGCTCGAATTGGCATTTCCGGCGTCATACGAAACGAACCATCCGGCTGCACCGCGTTGACCAGAATCGCGCCCTCCTGCCAATAGATGTAGGCTTCGGTGACGACCCGACGCGGGCCACCACCGCCTGAGGTGCTGGCGGAGGAAGCCAGATACGCATACTGGGGTTCACCGTAGACCAGAATCGCGTCCCCCAACCGAAGCTGGCGGGTAGGCGTGATATTTAAACGAAACCCCTGTAAAATCTGCCCACCGTAATTCCAGGTGCGCCCGCTAAACATCCATGCCCCTTCCCGATTCGCCTGTGCCAGCCGTTCCTCAAATGTCAGAATCGTTTCTTCGCCGGGGCGCACCCCGTACCAGCACGGCAGTTCACAGTCCAACGGGTCAAGATAATTTGGCGGCACAGGGGTCAGCGCCCCAACCAGACGGGCAGCAGATATAGCACCATAACTGCACGCAAAAGTAACAGTGACTATCAGGAGAATCGTCATGATGCCGCGCATTATTTTTGACCTGTTTCAAAAGGGGAGGGCAACGCCGCCAGAGGGACACAACCCTGCCAGGCCATCGCGTTAAAAGGACGGGTAAACGTGGCATACCGAATCGACTGTACAGGCGTTTGAACGCTCAGCCGTTCCGTCACGGGGACAAACAGCGTAATTTGTGCCTCCTCATAATACACTTGCAGCACTTTTTCCGATTCCACCTGCCGCGCTCCAACGGAAAATTGCAGCGTCAGGTAATCCGGTTCGCCAAGTCTCAGCAAAAAATCTCCCAGCGTGACCCCCTGCGGGTAAATAAACAAATCTCCGTTGTCAGGATTGAGGGACACCTGTACATCACGGGTAAGCTGCCATGTATTTTTGCCGATTTCCTGTACACCAGAAAATTCATTTACCCTACTGTGAATATCCATAAGCTGGGTTGTGCCAGCGCGAATCCCGTACCAGCATGGCGCGGGACAGGATTCATCCGGCAAGATAATTTCCATAGCGGCGGGCTGGTAGCTCCCTTCCCTCTGAATCACCTGCCAGCAGCCCACAAAAATCAGCGCAAAAAGACTTATCATGATTCCGCAGAAGCGTATCATACTACTCCGACACCCAGGTGAACCCACGCCAAACCGCGCATGTTTCCGGCGTACCGGAATGATAATACATGGATCGGATAGGGACAGAGGGAGACAAACGCGAATCGGGTGGAATCACATCGGTGAACACATCAATTTGCTCGTCGGCATAGAAAAAAATCAGGCGGGTTTCGATGCCGGAAGCCAGACGCACACAGTCCGGACGGCCTAACTGCAAAAACAACTCCCCGATATTTACCTGTCCGCCTACATCTAACATGACCTGCATCACCTGATGAGAACGGGTGCTGATGATGACATACGAAGTATAAAAACGCTGCCCGTCGGCAGAAAATTCCTTGCTGCCCGCCCCATCTCTCGCATGGGGCAGGGTATTTAGCAGGTGGTGAACAAACGCATCTTTTCCGTTGACCTGAATCCCATACCAGCACGGCGCAGGGCAGGACTCATCCGGCAACAGGATTTGAATATCCTGTGCGGCAGCAGAATCGGCCAGCAGCACCGCACCGGATAGCGCCAGCATCAGCAGAAACAGGCCAGCCGTCAGCATCCAAAAGCGTATCATCCCTGCTCCACCATCGGCGGATATTTATCCAGCCAGATAAGCCCCAACCATTCGTAGGTGTAAAATGGGCGAGCATAATAATTCCGGGGATATTCAAACGCGGCTAACGGGGTTTCCATCGACAGCCGCCCTTCCAGTGGCACAGAAACCAGTACAATCACCTGCTGTTTTTCATAATACAGATAAACCAGTTTTTCCTTGTCTCCAGTAGTCAGGTTTACTGCAATCTGCTGAGTCTGATAATCCGGTTCGCCCATCACCGCCAGAATATCGCCCAGCCGGATATGCGGGGCAAGCAAAGTCAGGCTGCTCAAAAACCAGGCGATATACTCCTCATGCTGATACGTAAACCGCCAGGCATAATCCTGAATCGGCTCAACCTGGGGCAGTTGGTTCAAAATTACCGCGCCTTCTTCTTTGGAAGTCACCACCGCACGGATGCCGCGCCAGCAGGGAGCAGTACAGGACTGATCCGGCAGCAGGATAGCAACGGTGGGCGGCGTTCCTGCCTGTAACCCTGCCTGCCGTGCCGCCAGCACCCCCGCCCCGACCATCAAAAACAGCAGCAGCCCGCCCATTACTGCTCTAATTGGAACATCGCTCCCCACACTTCATCAAACTGTAGGGTTTCATTATTCACCTGAATCTGTGTCAGAAAATCTAACCAGGTCTGGTTAGATTTTTCACTGGTGGTTTCATAACGCACCCACAGCAGCCCGCCGTTAGAAGGCAGTTCGGCCACCACCAGCGCACCGGTCACGTCCTCCGCGTCGATTTTTCCCGCCGCCGCCAGCAGGGTATCCCAGGTAAACAAAACCGTCTTGCTGATGTCCTCCTGTTCAGAGAGCAGCGCCAGTACACTCACGTATTCTTCCGGCAGCATGGACACCCGCAGGGTGATGGTTGCGGTTTCGTCCGGTGACTGGGCGGTGACGCTTAGCACATCATCATCAGCCAAAACGACCCATTCTGGCGGAGCAAACGCCACCACCCCATTTTGAATAAACCGCAGTGTCATCGGCTCACCCGTTTGGGCCGGGTTAACCGTCAGCGCTCCGGCGGGCAGTGTATTTCCGGACTCAAATCGTTCGACCAGGCTTTCGGCTGACTCAAACCCGATCAATATCTGGGCGACATCTTCTTCAAATTCAAAAGGCTGGCCGTTCAACTGGATTGTTCCCAGCAGCACATTGGCAACCGCCAGCAAATCGACCCAATTTTCTGCGGGTGCTTCAAACAGAATGATAGCGAGTTCATTGTCTCCGGTCATGGTCGCAAACGACAGCGACAGCACAGGCTCATGCTCCTGAAAACGGGGTGTGGTCGTTTGCTCCACGTATAGCATCAGCGCCGCCCTCTGGCTGCCGTCCCGCACCGCTACCGGATTGGCATACGCGCCTTCTTTTTTTAACCCTCTGGCAGAAGCATATTTTTCGTAATAATCCAGCGCCGGATTCAGCGATTCGGTATCAAACTGAACTTCCAGTTGATTCGCTGGACGTAAAATCATCTGCACCGAAACAGGCGGGTTATTGGACAGGTTGCTTAAAACCGCGTAGGGCGTCGGGGATTCTGTCACAGAGGTGTCCCATCCTTCCGGCACGCCCAGAGACAATTCCGCCGTTTCGCTGCTGATCATGACTTCATCTACAATCGGCGGAATTTCCATCTGAGCAGAGACAAAAAACGGCACACTGATGATCATCAACAGCACCGCAGCGATGTATTGACGCATACTTTCCTCCTTAAGGCATTTCCATCTGTTCTAAGACTTGCAGCAGAGGGTCAATGGGCAGCACCGTCCCATTGATGACTGTCGAACTCAGGACGGTTTGCCAGACCGACAGCGCCGAGTCCCATTGATTTTCGGGCGCGTATAGAGTCAGCATCAGCAGTCCGCCGTCAATTTCCACCAGAATCACCTGCTGAAGTGTCCCGCCAGCATGGGCGGAATAGTTGACTGGATAACGCACCCCCACGATCCGCGCCGGAACGTCCCCCCATGTAAAATCAATCCATGTTCCGACCTGAATTTCAGCATAGGTATTATTTTGTAAAAACTGACTGTAGGCCACGACCAGCGCTTCCGGTAATTCATTCTGCTCAAACTGTGCCAGAATCCGCGCTTCTGAAATCAAACTCACCTGAATCAGCGCCCCATCTAAGGGGTCGCCTTCTTCAATTCCCCGCCAGTCATCCTCATAAAAAAAAGTGGTGGGGAAGTCAGGGTTCTCCGTCATGTTCCGACGAAACCAGTTTGGCGGAGCAGCCAGCCGCACTTCTGCCCCTCCATTTAATTTTAGCGCCGCCACCACCGGTCCGGTCAGGCTGTAGGGGTCGGTGACACGGGTCAGCGCGATACGCGGTCCGGCAGGGTCAAGGGCTTTACCGTTCACCGTGATACTGGCACGCATGGCAGCAAACTGCGCTAAAATCGTGGGGCGCGGTGGTTCGTGAGGCGGCAGCGTGGTTTCAAACTGGATCAGCAGCAGGGAGTCCGACTCAATTTCTACTCCAATCCACTGAAGGTAATGGCTAATGGGGTCGCCCTGCCGGTAGGCCACAAACAGCGCCGCCGGATACCTATCCCACTGAAAACGGTACACTTCGCTAATCAACTGCGGGTCGTAGCCTTCCGTATATGGCAGGGCGGCCTTTAAACTTTCCATCAGCGCCACGATTCGATTTTCTTCGGGCAGGTCGCCGTACAAAAAAACAGAGGGGGTATCCAGCCGCACCCGCACCTGCTGAAAATTTGTCCCCCCCACATATGCGGAATCTGCCGACTGTGCTTCTGCCTCATTGGGGAGCGTTTGTTCCTGCGCTATCCAGCTTTCCGGCACGGCCAGCGACACGGTAATGTCATTGTGGGAAAGGGTAAGCGTTTGCATCGTCTGTCCTATTTTCTTACTGTAGGGACACGGCAGTGCCGTGTCCCTACAGTATGGTTGCCAATGGAGATGAAATGAAAAAATGACCAGCCCCATCACAATCAGCATGAATCGCGGCATGTAAAGTCTCGTTGTTGTATTCACCATACGAATCTTAGGCGGATTGCTGATGTTAATCAATCCTGCTCAACAAAAGCCCAACATTT
>CAZKZS010000099.1:0-8962 GCA_964557285.1 uncultured Anaerolineae bacterium
AGCCACAACCGCCCATCCCAGCGGCTGATGGGTTTCCTCTGATAGCACCCGGGCAACTTTCAGACGCCAGCATCGTCGCGCCGCCTCGTCCACATGATCGGGTAAGCCATCCAGATCATCCAGCGCGGCGGGAGCAAACAGGTAAATATCCGCAATTCCTTCTTGAAAAATTCCATTTTCCACGTAGAAATCTTCATCCCCGCCAAAATCATGAGTGAGCATTTCCTCTTCGACGACTTTCAGCACAGCCCAGAACTCATCCAGATTGTATTCCACCGAGCGTTCTCGTGCTTCCTGCAATATCCGTTCCACTAAAGGCTGAAATTCATCAGGGGAATCTAACCAGGCAAAAAAGACGGTCAGGACTTCAAAACTGCTATTAAAGTCCTCACTTTGAGGATCGGAAGTTTTGGTAATGGCTGCTGCCCATTTGCCAGACGGAGCAGTCTCCACATCTGTGAGTTCATCCGGTTTCCATAGCTCAAAGCCGTAGGTGATTCGGTCGGTATGTTCTCCATGGGGTAGCAGGACGGTATAGGTGCGGTTTGTCACATTAAATTTGGCCCGATAGCGCCAAAGTTCTAATTCAGCCATTGCCTTTTCCTTTCCGTCCTCGCATCATCTTGAGGGCAATTATAATCTAAAATGAGAAATTGGGGTTTAGCGCTATGTATCATCTGGGGAAAAGGGCAAAGCTGCCTTTGTTGAGCATCCTGCTGGGCATTTACCTGCTGAGCTATCGAGGTATTCCTTTGTCCGGTGATGAATTAGCCATGTTTTCCAGCACGGAATCGCT
Organism: uncultured Anaerolineae bacterium; assembly: GCA_964557285.1. GTDB lineage: Bacteria > Chloroflexota > Anaerolineae > Aggregatilineales > J027 > SB15. The sequence goes on from CAZKZS010000099.1 coordinate 797, forward strand.
GGTTCGTCATGGCGAATCACGGATATACAGCGTTTATTACCAGTACCCCGGTCATGGCGATATTCCCTTTAGCGAACCCGTGCATGAACCTATGCAAATTCTGCTGGCTATTCCCCTATACTGGACCGCCTTTCAAACCCATTGGATTGGAATGCTTCATACTGTCTGGCTGTTCAACATTTTTGTCACTGCCGGCATAGGGGTTTTAATTTATAAGATAGGGATAACCCTGGATTACAGTAAAAATATGAGCCTGGCAACCGCCCTGATTGTTTCCCTGGGAACGATGCTCTGGCCTTATACCCAGACCTTTTTCCGTGAACCGCTTGCCGCATTTTGGGTAACTTTAGCTTTTTATCTGGCCTTTTTGCTTCAAAAACACTGGCGCTGGTGGATGGCTGGCGTTTTACTGTTGGTCTGCGTGGCAGCCTTGCTAACAAAAGAGATTATGTTTTTGATGTTTCCGGCCTTAGTGGTGATTCTGTGGCCTCCAAAAACTGATCGTCGTAAGCTGCTGACATCGAGCAGTCTCCTGGTGGGCGGCTTAGTTATTATCCTGGCAATAGTAGTTGTCATCTCAGAAACCAATTTTGGGAACAACCGCTTTGAGGTTGCCAACTATACGAGTCGGATGGAAGAAAGCTCATTCGATTATTTCCTGACTGTGCTTGGGGCTTATCTGATCAGCCCGGGACACAGCATCTGGGCTACCAGCCCGATTTTAATTTTGAGTCTCTATGGAAGCTGGTTAGCATATCAAAATAAGCAGGGGCGGCTGGCACTTGCGCCGCTGATTCTGCTGGGGACGACTACCATAGGATACGCGGTTGGCGGGTGGGACTGGCATGGTGGGTTGGGATGGGGAACACGCTACTTGCTGCATGTGATTCCAGCCATGGGCTTGCTGCTGCTGCCTGTACTGCAAAAAGTCCTGTCGTCCAACCGCCTCTGGTGGCTCATGGGCGCTGTTTTACTTGTATTTTCCGTTGCAGTTCAGATGGGCGGTGTGCTTGTCCCTATGAATTTTGCTTACGATACCCTGCTGGCCGAATTTCCTGAAAAAGGGGCAGCAGCCTATCAGGAAGAAGGCACATGGCAGGTGAAATACGCCCAATGGTATCTCAACTTAACCCACATTGATTGGGACAATCTGGCGGTTGCCTGGAAGGAAAGTGGGATAGGACTGCTTGTAGGAAGTAGTTTTATTCTGTTAGGTATCGGTTTTTTCTGGTGGGAACATCATTTCAACCGACAGTTGTCGTTAAGGCAGCTATGGTTATTTTTGCCTGTATGGGTTGTGGGGTTCGGGTTTGCGCTCCATGCCATCCGGGAAGATTCGCGTTTTTATGCGGACCGCCCCGAACTCCAGGCACTGGTGGAATCGATTCATGAGTCCGCAGAATCAGATGATATGGTGCTATTAGCCAATCCCGAATATTTATACTTTTTCCTCAATTCCTATCGCGGAGAGGCGGCTTTAGTCACCCTCCCCTATCTACAAAGTGAACGCTACAGCCCGAACCAGCCTGAGCCATTTATTGAGGATATAGATAATGATGGTTTCATTGTCCCTTCTGAACGGTTGGACGAAACCACTCATCGTTTGCTCAAATATCTGCCAGACTATAACAATGTATGGCTGGTCATGAACAGCGGCCCATTTTTTCCCTGGGCATACCGACCCGTTGAACACCTATTATCGATCAACGCTTTTCCGGTTCACGAAAGCAAATGGAGCGAAGATGTACGTTTGCTTCGTTTCTATCCGTATCTTTTTTACCCCTACGCACCCTACCTCACCAAACATCCCCGCTATCAGTTTGGTGAAAATATCTTCTTAACCGCTTATGATGTCCCCTCCACAATTACCCCTGGTTCTACTGTCCCTGTGGCATTAGTTTGGGAAAGCAGCGCTTCCCTACCCCAGGACTACATCGTGAGTGTTGCTGTTATCAATCAGGACGGTCTGCTGGTTGCTCAGCATGACAGCCCTCCTCAAGGGGGATTTGCCAATACCTCTACCTGGGCAGCAGGAAAATCTTATATGGATACGCATGGCATTGCTTTGCCCAAAAATTTACCTTCAGGAACATATACCATCCTGGTAGTCATCTATGATTGGAGGGATGGTTCACGGCTGCCCGTACTGCATCAGAATACAGGGGTAAACACAGACACCGCAGAAATAGGAAGGCTGGTGGTGAATGTCTCACAGGAAGCCGATACTCCTGTATTGAATCCTTCGCTTCCAATGGAAACCACTGCCCATCAGTTTGGCAGCAGTTTTGAACTTACCAGCTATTACTTTAATAACTGTGCTGTAGCGGGTTCAAATTTTGAAATTACGACCTCCTGGGAATCCCATCTGGAAGGAAAATTCAATCCGACTCTGATCCTTGAAAAAGCAGGTGGTTCAGAGGTATCTGCCGTAAATGGTTCTTCCATTTCTTTATTCAACGAGCAGTTTCGCTCTGGATTGCATCTCTATCGCCATGAAATTTTTATTCCGGACTCATTTGCAGCAGGGACCTACTATGTTCAAGCCATGATTTTTGATTGGAAAACATTACCGCCTACCCCTATAGCACCAGAAACGGGCAGCGGTTATCAAGTAACCTTAGGCAGCATTGACGTTATATCGCCAACCGACAGCAGTTCTGACTGCGATTAGCCGCTACCCTACAAAAATGGCTTTGAGAGGCAGCCGAAATCCAGGGAGAATATCACCCCCGTCTAAACTTCCTTCCATCTGTAGGTGAGATCAGAAACGTTCATCACGATGCTCCGTGTGGTGATTATAACCCATGATGCTCCTGTAAACTTCGCACCTTTAAGGGGGTTTTTTGCAGCATCTTCATCGCCTGAACGGTGGCTACCGCCGCGCTGAGCGTCGTAATAAGCGGAATCCCATAGGTGGCCGCCGCCCCACGAATCAGATTGCCGTCGCTGTGTGCCTGCCCGCCGCGTGGCGTGTTCAGAATCAGGTCAATTTTGCCTGCCCGAATCGCATCAATCACATGGGGCGAGCCTTCGCTCACTTTGTTCAGTTTTTCAACAGGCAACCCAAACTGAGTCAGCCAGTTCGCCGTGCCGCGTGTTGCCATCAGGCGAAACCCCATGCGGTGTAAATCCTGAGCGATTTTTACCACGCTGCCCCGGTCAAACGGATTCACGCTGATGAAGGCCGTTCCGGTTTGAGGCAGAGTCATGCCTGCAGCGATTTGCGCCTTTGCAAAAGCATGTCCAAAGGTGGACGCATGACCCATAACTTCGCCCGTCGAGCGCATTTCCGGCCCCAGACGGACTTCCGCCCCGGGGAATTTCTGGAAAGGCAGCACCGCTTCTTTCACAAAAAAGCCATCTACGCGGGGTTCTTCTGTAAAGCCGATTTCGGCCAGTGTTTTGCCCGCCGCGATTTCCACCGCGTACCGCGCCAGAGGCACACCCGTTGCTTTGCTCACAAAAGGGACGGTGCGGCTGGCACGCGGATTGACTTCCAGCACATACACGACCTCATCGGCGATGGCAAACTGGATGTTAAACAGCCCTTTCACCCCCAATGCCCGCCCCAGCCGGCGGGTGTAATCGCGCATGATGTCCAGATGGTAGTAGCTGATTTTGTAGGGTGGCAGCACACAGGCCGAATCACCACTGTGGACGCCCGCTTCCTCAATGTGCTGCATAATGCCGCCAATCGTTACCTGCTGACCATCACACAGCGCATCAACATCCACCTCAAAGGCATCGTCTAAAAACTGGTCAATGAGTACCGGATGCCCATGAAATTCGATGTGTTTATCCAGCCAGGCAGTGAGTTCCTGCTCATCAAATACAATCGCCATACCGCGCCCGCCCAACACATAACTCGGCCGTACCAGCACCGGATAACCGACTTTTTGTGCTGCCCGAACTGCTTCCTCACGGGTCAGGGCAGTTGCCCCGTCCGGCTGGGGAATGTCCAACTCGCGCATTAAGGCATTGAACCGTTCACGGTCCTCAGCCAAATCAATCGTTTCTACGGATGTTCCCCAGATGGGCGCTCCGGCTTGTTGCAGGGTGGCCGCGATATTTAATGGGGTCTGCCCGCCAAACTGAATCAGCACCCCGTCCGGCTGCTCTTTGTCGATGATATTCAGCACATCTTCCGCCGTGAGGGGTTCAAAATATAACCTATCCGCCGTATCGTAATCGGTGCTGACGGTTTCCGGGTTGCAGTTCACCATGATGGCCTCGTACCCCATGTCCCGCAGCGCAAAACAGGCGTGAACACAGCAGTAATCAAACTCAATGCCCTGCCCAATCCGATTCGGCCCCCCGCCCAGCACAATCACCTTACGTTTATCCGTTGGGTCGGCTTCGTCATCGGATTCGTAGGTGGAATACAGGTAGGGGGTGAAGGCTTCAAATTCCGCAGCACAGGTATCTACCCGATAATAATTGGCGGTGACGCCCAACTGTTTCCGGCAGGCACGCACGGTTAATTCATCCACGTTCAACAGCGCCGCCAGATGAGCATCACTGTAGCCGTAACGTTTGAGTTTGAGAAAATCAGTCCGGTTTAGCTGTTCCAGCGTAAGGTTTTTCTGGATAATAGTATGCTGGATACGGATAATGTCGGCCATCTGATGCACAAACCAGCCATCAAAACCGGTGGTTTCTTCGATTTCCCGCAGAGGTGTGCCGTTATACAGCGCCGCCGCCACCTGATACAAACGCTGCGCGGTGGGAATTTTGAGTGTTTCCGGTGTTGCCTGCTTAAGGACACTTCCAAATCCACTGATGCCAATATCCAGCGCCCGAATCCCTTTTTGCAGTGCTTCCGGGAAGGTGCGCCCAATTGCCATGACTTCGCCTACGGCTTTCATCTGGGGGCCAAGAGTCGGGTCAACACCGGAAAACTTTTCAAAATTCCAGCGTGGGATTTTTACGACCACGTAATCCAGCGAGGGTTCAAAGCTGGCAGGCGTAACACGGGTTATATCGTTTGGAATCTCATCCAGCGTAAACCCAACCGCCACCAGCGCGGCCAGTTTTGCGATTGGGAATCCGGTGGCCTTACTCGCCAGCGCCGATGACCGCGATACACGCGGATTCATTTCAATAACAATTACCTCTCCATCGGCGGGATTCACCGCAAACTGGACATTCGCGCCGCCCGTAGACAGCCCTACACGGTCAATGACCGCTTTTGCCATGTTACGAAGGCGCTGCAATTCCTTGTCCGTCAGGGTTTGCGCGGGTGCAACTGTGATGCTGTCCCCCGTATGCACACCCATCGGGTCAAGATTTTCAATGGTACATACCACCACAAAATTGCCGTAGCCGTCGCGCATGACTTCAAGTTCGTATTCTTTCCAGCCCAGCAGACTCATTTCGATGAGAACCGACCCCACCGGACTCAGGCGAATCCCCCGATCCGCAATCAGGCGCAGGTCATCGGCGCAATAGGCCACACCGCCGCCCGATCCCCCCAGGGTAAACGAAGGACGCACCAGTACCGGATAACCGATGGTTTCTGCCGCCGACAGCGCCTCTTCAACCGTCGAGACAATCTGGCTGGGCGCACATTTCAGCCCGATTTCGGTCATGGCCGCTTTAAAAAGTTCGCGGTCTTCGGCCAATTCGATGCTTTCCCAGGCCGCTCCAATCATTTCGATGCCGTATTTTTCCAGCACACCGCGTTTATGCAGGGCCAGCGCCAGATTTAAACCCGTCTGCCCCCCTACAGTAGGTAAAATCGCGTCAGGGCGTTCTTTTTCAATAATGAGTTCGCAGATGTCCGGCGTGAGGGGTTCAATATAGGTCACGTCCGCAAATTCGGGGTCGGTCATGATGGTGGCGGGGTTAGATATACAATATAACACAACAATACGATATACCTAAATCCGCAGCACCTTACATGCCTGCGTGCCGCTGTAATCAAATTCGCAGCCCTGACCGATCACAATGGGGCCAGAACCAATCACCAGAATGGTTTTTATATCTGTGCGTTGGGGCATTGTCTCTCGCTCGCAAATGACAGCAGAGACTATAGCGTGTTTAGGAGGTGGGGTGTATTGTGAAAAATGGTGAATATGCCATACTATATATAATCCTGTAACCAGAAAAGTTTAAAAGATGTCTGACCAATCCCATCCTGCAATTCTAAGTCCTATTTTTATAAGTTACAGTCATGAAGATAAATCCTACCGTGAAACCATTGTTCAACAATTAGAAGCTAAAGGATTAAAGGTATGGACAGATATAAACATAGAGAGCGGCAGTTTTTGGTTTTCCAAAATAAAAAACCAATTAAATGACTGCTCTGCGCTAATTGTCGTCCTTACAGATAGAGCATTGGAGTCACACTGGATTACATATGAATGGGCATGGGCGTTAGGAAATAATATACCTGTGATCCCCTTGATCGCTGACAGTTTATCCAAAAAACTTCATGAAGCATTAGCAGAATGTCAATGGGAGGACATTTCAAAAGATCTGCAAATTCCTAAAAAAACGATACAACTGCTTCAACATTATCAGAATTCATTGCCGGCATACCTCCAACCTTTTATGCACAAAATATACGACAATATTTTGCCGCTTCTCACCTTATCAAAGATATTTATCTGGGGTTATGAATTTCGGTGTTCCAATATAATTGGTTTCAATGAATATTTATGGCTATTTAAAAAGACACATGCTGAAGCCATGAGGGTTTTTTATGAGAAGCTATATGATTTCCAATGGAGTATGCCCATATCTGTCCCACGCCGAATAGAAAAATGTTATTTGAAAATTTTTGAAGCGTTAGATGAATTTGAAAGGCTTCTCAGTAACTTAACAAACGAAATTCAATTCCCTTACAATCATAAAAATATGCGGCAAAAATTTGTAGAATTAGAAAACTTTTATAATGGTCATTTGAGCCAGTCGGTAACCGATTTTGGATTTTCTCACGTTTTTCTGGAGGAACTACAATACTATTTGTCTAACAGCAATACTAACTCTGCAACCCTTAAATATCATATACCCCTAGCAATAGAGGCAGTAAAGAAAACCTCGAACGCAATATCAAAACTGCCTAGCGACCCATATCTTGCATTAGTTAACATCCCTGAGCCTGATAATGTGGAAGAATTTTTATTAATGATTATAGAAAAATGTAAACAACATCAAAAATAATGGACATCTCGTGAGGAAAATGATATAAGGCTGACAAGTTTATTTAAAAATTTTACTGGTGTCCAGCACAAAATCAGGCAGGAGATGACCCGCAGGCACAGGCGTACTCTCTGAATACGTTTTGGATGTGCCGTCCGCAAAATTCACCACCACTTCCTGTGTATCCGGGTAAACGAGCCAGACCTGCTGTGTGCCGTACTGCAAGTAACTTTTGACCTTTTTCCGAATATCGGCCACTCGTTCAGAGGGAGAAATAATTTCAATGGCAATATCAGGTGCTTGATAGTAAAAATCGTTGGGGTTTTCACTGACCACACGCTCAGCAGCGACAAACGAAACATCCGGTATCAACATCAGTTCAATATGGTCGGATGTACCTTCTAAAACGTAACCCACATTATCCTGATACACTTCTCCCAGGTTTTTGCCCTCAAGAAAATGAACAAACTGCGCAATAATTTTTGCGCCAATTTTGCCATGCTGTTTGCCTGCGGCCACAAGATTATCCCCCATCTCTGCCCACTGCCCATTCATGATTTCTCGGCTGATTCCGCGTGCCTCTAATTCGTGTACGTCCTCTGCGGTGATGGGTTTAAGCGTGACTGTCATTCGTCCTCCCCCGTATAAACTTTGCTGCGGTGTCCTACAACCGCCAAAATCACTAACCGCCCTTCATGGTCAAGCGCATAAATAGCGCGGTAATCGCCAATCCGCCAGCGAAAATAACCTTTCCATTCTTCGCCTTGCAGCGCGTAATGCTGAACCTCATTTACATTTTCAGCTACCCACTGCATTTTATTGACAATGCGTTTAGCAATTTTCTTATCGAGTTTTTTAATATCTTCTCGTGCATCGGGTAGAATCTCTAAAGCATATCCTTTACTCTTCGTCATCGAAATCTAACCCCAATTCCTTGATGACCTGTTCCACAGGAATCCCACGCGGCTTTTCTTTTTGGTACTGACGCAAACGTTCCTTCACTTCCTCACTCAGGGGCGGGTC
>CAZKZS010000099.1:9062-14717 GCA_964557285.1 uncultured Anaerolineae bacterium
CACTTCCTCACTCAGGGGCGGGTCAAGCAGGGCGTCGGGGTCAACCATCTGTTTCAGGGCTTCCTGTATCGTTTCGATAATCAAAGCCTTAAGTTCGGCAGTGGTCATGTTGGCAATGGTGTCTTTGATCTGGTCGGTCATGTTTGTTTCCTCGCTTGAACTTTGCTCATAAAACGTTCGACATCAATTAACATACGGTGATGTGTGCCTTCGCCAATCAACTGCTGGTCGTCCCATGCCTGCACGGTAAAAGTCATTTTGCGGTCTTCTACCGCCGTAATTTCTGCCCGCGCCCGCACCTGACTACCCACCGGAGTCGCAGCCAGATGTTTCACCTGAATTTCAACGCCGACGCTGGATTGACTGCCCTCAAGATGGCCTTCCAGCGCGGCACACGCGGCGGCTTCCATCAGCGCAATCATGGCTGGAGTCGCAAACACATCCAGGCTGCCACTGCCCATTACCCGCGCCGTCAGATTTTCCGTGACCGGAATTGTTTTTTCTCCTACTGCACCAATCAATTGAACATCCATTTTTACCGAAAATTGTACCAAAAACTTGATGTTTTCCCTCACATCTAAGAACCGGAAGAAAGGACTACAATCAAACAGGAATGATAAGGAAAGAGGAATTCTGTGGAGTCAGTCCGTATTGATGCGTATCTGCCCCCCGAAATTGCGAAGCGTGCAGAGGAAATCGGCGTTAAAAAGTCAGAGATGCCTCTGGAAAAAACCTTTGTGCTGGCGGTGCTGGCCGGCGCATTTGTGGCGCTGGGGGCAGTTTTTTCAACAACAGTCGCGGTGAACAGCACCCTGCCCTATGGCGTAAATCGAATGATCATGGGTCTGGCGTTTTGCGTGGGACTCATTTTGATTGTGGTCGCTGGAGCAGAACTGTTCACAGGCAACAATTTGATTGTGATGGCCTGGGTCAGTGGCAAGGTCAGTATTTACCGCCTGCTGCGAAACTGGGCAGTTGTGTATGCGGGTAATTTTGTCGGGTCGGTAGCGACTGCGCTGATTCTCTACGCGACCAAACAGTACACCTTCAGCGAGGGAACGATAGGGCTGGCAATGTTTAAAACGGCCAGCGCAAAATTGGCCTATGAACCCGAACAGGCCATCGCATTAGGTATGATGTGCAACGCGCTGGTGTGTCTGGCTGTGTGGCTGACCTATGGCGCTCGCAGCACCGCCGATAAAATCCTGGCGATTGTGTTCCCGATTACTGCCTTTGTGACCGCCGGATTTGAACACAGCATCGCCAATATGTATTTTGTTCCGGTGACACTGTTCATTAAGGCATTTGACGGGGATTTTGTCACCCGTATGGGCATTGAAGCCTCTACCCTGACGTGGAGCAATTTCCTGGTAGATAATCTCCTGCCCGTCACCATCGGAAATATCATTGGCGGCGCGTTCATGGTCGGGGCGGTGTACTGGTTTATCTACCTGCGAAAAACCGATGGATAAATCTAATCCATTTCTAACTCGCCCCTATTGTGCAATTTCTAAATGACAGTCCGATAGGAACTATCTGTCCGGTTTAGAGAAAAGGAGGTGATCAAAGTTATCGAAAAAGCGCCGTAAAACTCCAGCCTTCAGGTTTGGGGAGATAAGACGCAGTTGCGTTAGCGATGGACTTTGGGTATACTCTTGTGACGCCGGGACATCGGCGTATACTAACCGAGAAATTGTAAGTCGCGTCCCTAAAAAGACACGCCGTTTCGCTTGAAGTTAGATGCCCCCGCCTTTAGGCGTGGGGAGTATGTCACGATAGGTCATTGTGGAGGTTCTCCAGCCTAAAGTTTCACCTCTGAGTGATTCTCGCGGCTGCGAGACACTCCCGGCATGGGTGTACACCCGTCGAAAAAACAGGTCATGGGACGAGTTTCCATGACCTGTTTGCGTTTTAATTCGAGGAGGATTTAGGCAGTTTGGGAATGAGCCAGCCCAGAAATGCACCTTCGGAACGGGTTTGCATCAGCACCCGCCCCGGTCCGGTCAGGTGGCAGACCAGCCCTTCCCCGCCCAGAATCGTGGATTTCCAGCTTCCAGCCTTTTGCACCTGAAAACTGATGGTTGCATCAAACCCTACAATATGTCCCGTATCGACAATATATTTTTGTCCCGGCTGCAACATACGTTCTTCAATCGCGCCGTAGCTGGACGCAATCACTTTGCCCTGCCCACTCACTCGCAGCAGGACAATGCTGCCGCTTCCAAAAAAGCCTTTCGCCCCACCCCACGAGGAATCCATGGTAAGGCTGGCTTCGCTGGCAATATACGCGCCGCTTTGCAGCAGAAAATCCGCACCGGGGGTAATGTCCAGAGTCAGCATATCGCCGGGGAGGGATGGCGCAAGCGTAATTTCGCCGCCGTTGGAGGGGGCATGGTAGGTATTCTGGAAAAAACTTTCTCCCGCGACCATCCGTTTTAGCCCGCCTAAAAACCCGCCTTCGGCTTTGGTTTCAACCTCAATACCGTCGGTATGGCTGACCATCGCACCGGGTTCTACTTTAATGGCTTCATTTCCCGCCAGCGTGACCACGGCCAGTGCCGAGTCGGGGCGGTGTTTAATTGTCACTTCCATGAGAATTACCCTTCATTGGTTTAAGCTCATTTTAACGGTAGATGGCAGGATGTGCATATCTACCCCTACATTCATCTTCCTGTCCGCCTCTGAAGTCCGGCAAGGAATTCGGGTCAAAAAAGTGTATAGCTATATGGAACAAATGTTCAAAATCCGGTAAACTATGTCCACCGCTAAGCATGAAAGGCTTTCAAATGGACACAATCATAAAAACAGCAGTCTGGCAGCAGTTTGGGGCTTCAATTGATTTTCTTGAAGCTGGCATAAACACCTGTCCCGATCATCTATGGCAGGTTTCCCTGTGGAAAACACCAGACACAAAACCGGAATTCTCACAATTCTGGTATGTCGCCTATCACACCCTGTTCTGGCTTGACCTTTACCTGACGGGTGCTGAGGAAGGTTTTATCCCGCCTGCCCCTTTTACCCTGATTGAGCAGAATGAAAACGGCCCGCTGCCTGAACGGGTCTATACTAAAGATGAACTGCTGGCTTATCTTCATGATTGTCGCAGGAAGTGTAGGGAAACCATTGAGACACTGACCGATGAAATGGCGCAGCGTCGCTGCCAATTCGGATGGGGTGAATGCTGTTTCCTGGAATTACTGCTTTACAATATGCGTCATGTACATGGTCATGCTTCCCAGTTGAACATGTTGCTGGGAGAACATGCTATTCGAGTTACGGATTGGGTAGCACAGGTGAGAGACAAAACTATCTGATTTGTTACGCCTGTTCTGGATTTCAAGTCAACCTTTATTCCTGAACAGGCGTCCTCAGTTCAAGATGAATTTTCAAGCGTGAGTGATAAAATTATTCCGATACTGAAAAAGGAAAACCGATTATGGCGGAAAAAACCCGACGTACCCTTCGGATACTTGGCGAAGTGCTGTCGCAGCTTTTGAATGTTCCTATTTTATCTGGTGCGGTGGCGACCTTTTGTTTTTTTGTCCTGCCCGCCCATATCCCCCATCGTTTGAGTGGTTATGTGTTTACGCTGGTTTTCCTGAGCCTGATTCCGCTGTGCAGCCTCTTTTTTTACATCCCGATTAAACGTGCCGCGCAGAAAATTGACTGGTCAAAAATTTTTCATCGGCAGCGCATTGCCAGTTTTGTATTGATGATTATCAGCTACCCGATAGGATTCGTGATTCTGAAAGTGCTGGACGGCCCCAAAATTTTTGAAGTGCTGCTGGCAACTTATACGCTGGTCACGCTGCTGCTGATTCTGTTTAATCTGGGCATTCGGTATCAGGCAAGCGGACACGCCGCCGGAGTCGCGGGGCCAGTCACGGCGATGGTGTACCTGTATGGGCTGGTAGCGACTCCGTTGCTGTTGCTGATTCCGCTGGTCACGGCAGCCCGCATGATGGCAAAAGGCCATGATTTCTGGCAGACCATCGTAGGGGCATCGCTTTCAGTGAGTACAACCATTTTGGTGCTGGCCGTCTATCAATTTCCCGTGTTTGGTGGGCAGGTATTTTAGCCATCAATAATTTGCTAAAAACTGCTGTCCTTTTTCATATCCCTGCTGGTAGACCGTGATTAAGCCTTCATGGGTAGCATCGGTAAAGTCTGCTCCCTGGGGGCCAGGATCACGGTCAGGCATCAAAATATGAATTTTTGTGCCGTTAATTTCGGCGGGAATAGTACGGCTGCCAAAAATATCCCCATACAGAGGGCCGGGCGGATCGGCGGCAATGGCGATAATTTCATCGTAATCTGCTGCCAGTTCTACCACCGGAATCGCGCACAAATACGACGCATCAACGTATGGCTGTCCGTCAATGGTGGCGGGAATATCCCAGGCGTGCATCATACGGGTCGAGGCATAGGCCGCTTCATCAAAATTTTCCGGCGTGAGTGGGTAAGGGCTGTCGGGGGCGGTGCTGAAAAGGTGAAGCGCTAAATTCTGCTGCACCCATGCGCTTGGTTCACGACGGGCGGCCATTAACAACAACTGTCGTCCCAGCCGCCGCGCTCGATTGGATTGAGTTTCGGCAGCCGCTTCGGGGGTTTTCACAAAACTGGCAGGGATGCAAAAATAAGGGGCGTCCGGCTGAAATAGTTTTTCCTTAATCGAAGGCGACTGTTCCACAATACACGTCAGCATCACCGTACTCATACCGTGTTCCGCGCCGCTTTTGATGTCCAATGCCCGTTTCCAGTAGGCCACACCAAAGCTGTTACTGAGTCCAACCGCCGCACCTGCCGCCGCCAGCACCGATGCCGATGTGCCTGCATACGCCTGAGCGCGAAATCCGGCGGTTTCAAACGCGCTTAAGACGCCGTGAATAAAAACCGTGCGGTAGCCGCCCGACCCGCATACAATTGCCAGTGACATTCATTTTCCTTCCCACTATTCAGCGTTATTCTATCACGTCGTAGGGACACAGCAGTGCTGTGTTCCTACGATAACAATATACAGGGAAATATAATGTTTAAAAAAATCGGCTTCCTTTTTGGCTGCCTGCTGTTTTTGCTGAGCGTGATTCTGGGGCTGGCACGGCAGGAGGCATCGTCGCTGGCGCTGATTACGTTTTATAACAACGGCTATGATCTGTATACCCTGTGGCCGGACGGCAGTCATTTATCCCCGGTGCGCGATAATCCGGCCTGGCTGCAAGATCACCGGGTCAGTTATCCCCCCATGCAAATTGATATGCAGGGGGTTCGAGTGAATCAGATTTTGCAGCAGATGACCACGTTTCACTGTGTGCATGAGCGCCCTATCGTCGCGCCAGATGACAAAACACTGGTGTTTCGCGCGGTGCAGTGTAACCCGCAGACGTTAGAAGGGCTGTACTTAATGCGTTCGGATGGCTCTCAGTTTCTGAAATTAACCGATTCGATTGAGCCAACGGCGGCATGGTCGCCGAATGGTCAATGGGTGGTTTACCCGGATGGAAACAACCTGTATCGGATTCGGGCTGATGGCAGCGATAAAACCCTCATAGCCGAAAACCTGCTCATCGACTCGCCCGTCTGGTCGCCGGACGGCCAGTGGATTGCTTTTTATCTGTGTAATGAGTCGGGCTGTGGGATTCCAGCACGCATGAAACC
>CAZKZS010000100.1:0-14633 GCA_964557285.1 uncultured Anaerolineae bacterium
AACAGAGGCTGCCTTTTATGCCCATGCGTCGGCGGGCTGTTTGCACATTAACCCCCTGATTAACCTCAAAACGCAGCAGGGACTTGACCAGATGCGGCAGATTTCGCAGGGGGTGGCGGCGCTGGCAATTCGATACGGCGGCACAACCACAGGCGAACATGGCGAAGGTTTTGCCCGCAGTCATTTTAATCAGCAATTGTATGGTGAACGGCTGCATACGGCCTTCCGGCAGCTCAAAGGGCTGTTTGACCCGAACAATATTTTTAATCCGGGGAAAATTGTAGATGCGCCCGCCCCCTGGCAGCCGGAGCTTTTGCGCCTGAATCCGGCTTACCGAACGCCCTATACCCTGAACACGACCTATCTTGATTTTTCTCGTGATGGTGGGTTCGCCGGACTGGTGGAAATGTGCAACGGGCAGGGAGTCTGCCGCAAAACAGAGAACGGCGTTATGTGTCCGTCGTATATGGCAACCCGTGATGAAGCCCATTCCACACGCGGGCGTGCCAATACCCTGCGGGCGGCCATGTCTGGCGAGTTTGGCATGGACGGGCTGCTAAATCGGGAAGTGTATGACGTGCTGGATTTGTGCCTGGAATGTAAAGCCTGCCAGCGCGAATGTCCGTCGCTGGTGGATATGGCAAAACTCAAATACGAATTTTTAGCTCACTATCACGCCGCACATGGAACCCCCCTTCGCAGCCGATTATTTGCTTATATTTCGCTGTGGAACACTTTAGGGAGTTTTGTTCCCCGCCTCACCAACTGGACCTTCCGCAATCCGATTTTTAAAGCGATTCTGGATAAAAGCCTGCATATTGACCAACGGCGGACGCTGCCCCCTCTGGCAAAACAAACGTTCCGCGCCTGGTTTGCAAGACACCCCAAACAAACCAGCGCTCAAAAAGTGGTGCTGTGGGATGATACCTTTTTGCTGTATAACGAGCCAGAAATCGGACAGGCGGCAGTGGCTTTGTTGGAAGCGGCGGGCTTTGAAGTGCTGATTATCCAGGAACGGCGCTGCTGCGGGCGGCCTATGATTTCTAAAGGGCTGCTCAAACAGGCACGCGACAATGCCGCGCATAATGTGAAGCTGCTTTATCCTTATGTCCAGCAGGGAATCCCCATCGTAGGGATTGAACCAAGCTGTGTGACGGCCTTAAAAGACGAATATCCTGATTTTCTGCGGAGTGAGGAAGCGCGGTTGGTCGCGTTAAACACCTATTTTATTGAGGAATTTTTAAATCATATTGAGCTGCCGTTGGCTGAACCCGACCAGCCGCAGAAAATTCTGGTACACGGTCACTGCCATCAAAAAGCCGCGATTGGTACACAGGCCATGATGAGCCTGCTTGGTCAATTACCAAATACTACCATAGAAGAAATTCCAAGCGGGTGCTGCGGCATGGCGGGCGCATTTGGATACGAAACAGAGCATTACGACCTCTCGCTAGCCTGTGGTGAAGATCGTCTTTTCCCCGCAATTCGGGGGGCTGAACCTGCGGTTACGGTTGCCGCGCCGGGGACTTCCTGCCGCCATCAGATTAGGGATGGCACAGGCCGCCACGCCCTGCATCCAGTTCAGGTTATCGTCCGGTATCTGATGGGCTGAGGGCAGGAATCGCTCACAGCATTCGCTTGTCCCCCTTGTTCCTGTATCCCAAAATAGTAGGGACACGGCACTGCCGTGTCCCTACTGGCGATGTCCGTATGTACCCAATGTTAGGGTAGGGAATCACTCTAAATCCTTTATAATCTCTGCTAGAGAAAAGGAGTGTAGGGGATGAAACGGATTCTTATTTTACTGGGTCTGCTGCTGATACTGGCGGCCTGTGCCGAAGAAGGCGACCCGACGCAGGTGGTAGAGGACTACCTGAAAGCTAGAGTTGAAAGTAATGCGGACAGCCTGCAAAAACTGGCCTGCCCGGAATGGGAAGCCCAGGCGGCTGCTCAGGCAGATTCCTTCCGTTCGATGAACGCCCGATTGGAAAACCTGTCCTGCCGTCAATCGGGTGAAGATGGGAAGTACAAATTAGTGACGTGTGATGGAAAAATCGTCACCACCTACAACGGCGAAACCCGCGAATGGCCGCTTGGAACATATCGCACGCTTCAGGTGGATGACGAGTGGAAAATGTGTGGGGAGGCCGATTAAGCCTCCTCCGTCAGCCCTTTTACCAGAATATCCAGCGCTTGCAGGGTGACAAGGTTGCGGTAGGTGTATCCCGTCTGCAAGGTCGAGTCGTCAAAAACCCCTGTACTTGTCCCGTCGGCGGGAATCGTTAGATGAATGGTTTCAATTTCATCCACGCCGCCGTTGGGTAAGTCCTGCAAGCCCAACCACAGGTTAATCAACGGCAGGTCATAATCTTCCGCGATTTTGATGATAATCTGGTTGAACAGTTCGGACTTTTCAGGATATTCAGGGCGGGTCGGGAAGGTATACAGTACCGGAACGATGTTTTGCTGAATGGTTTCCAGCACAATCAGCCGCAGATAATAATCAAAGGCATCAGCTTCGATAAAAAAGGTGTCGTTTGTGCCAAACATGATGAGGGAAAAAATGGGTTTGGACACCCGATACTCGCAGCTTAACGGACTTTCGTTGGCATCACACCATTCCGGGTTTGACCAGATGGGGTCGAGTACGCTGGCCGTGTTAAACCCACTGGCGGTTGCCAGCCCTGGATTGGCAAATGAATCCAGTTCCCAGTCGCCTTCGCGGGCGGGCTGCGCGTTAAAATAATCGACCACTTCCTGCAAATCGCCGTACTGCCCCAGGTCGTAAGCGTTCAGCCCAAAGGGAGTCAAAAAGTATTCGGCGGCGGTCATACAGTCGCCGACTTTGGAAAAAATCTGAGGATGGTTGCCCTGCGCCACACCCTCCTGATAAATTTGGCGGGCGTGGTCGGTGACTTCGGGCAGCAGGGGGTAGGCGCTGATGTCTATATCGCTGACGGATGCCGGATCAAATTCACCAAATTCGGGCGGGGTCAGGTCAATGTCATCCCCTTGAAAAGCGGTGGCTGAAAAACTCAGCACCAGCAGCATTAAAATCTTTCTCATGAGTCATTGTCTCCTCAAAAATGCGTTATTATATTCTAGCCTAATGGGAGAAAAACGTGCGGTGAGAGATAAATTTTTCTCGCGGGAGAATCTATTTGCGCTTGGCCTGTGTATTATCCTGATTCTGGTGATGATCATGACCACTGATACCTCTCCCCAGTGGATTTACCAGGGTTTTTAATTCGTGACTCTGACTCACATCCTGATTTTTATCGCGCTGGCACTGGCCTATCGGCTGGTCGTGCCTGCAAGTGGGCGGGGCTGGGCGCTGATGGCGGCCAGCGTGGTGATTATTTACTGGCTGCAACCCGCCCTGCCGATTCGCCGACTCGATTTTCTGCTGCCGACTCTGACGCTGTTTCTGACGGTGCTGGTCTGGTTTGTGACCAGAGGAGACGACTTCAGCCGCCGCGATTTTGCCGCGCTGGGGCTAATCTCCGCGCTGGTGATTGGCCTTTCGCTGACTCGTTATCTGATTCCCGAACTTCGCCCCACGCCTTCCCGCCCGCCCGCGCTTACGGCTGTGCTGCCTGCCTTGCTGGGCATGGGAATTTTGCTGGCGGTGGTGGCCGTCCGGCGGTGGAAACTGCTCGTGCTGCTGAGCCAGCTTTTAATTATCCTGATTTTTGTGGCTCTGAAATATGAACCCCTGACCGAAGCACTCAGCGCCGCGCTGCGCCGCCAGATGAATCAGGATGCGGATTTAGCCAGTATCCTGGATATTCAGTGGCTGGGGTTTTCGTATGTGGCTTTCCGACTGCTGCATGTTCTCCGTGACCACCAGACCGGAAAACTCGAACCCGTTTCACTGCGCGAACATGTGACCTATGTGATTTTTTTCCCCGCGTTTATCGCCGGCCCCATTGACCGAATTGAGCGCTTTGTACAGGATGACCGTGCCTTAAAGGGTCTGTTCAGGTTTTCGCCCGTGCTGCTGGTAGAAGGTGGCGCTCGTATCGCCATCGGCATTTTTAAAAAATTTGTGGTGGCCGATACGCTGGCGCTGATTTCCCTGAATCCCACCAACGTGGAACAGACCGACTCGACGCTGGCGCTGTGGCTGTTTCTGTATGTGTTTTCCTTCCGGCTGTATTTTGATTTTAGCGGCTATTCGGATATTGCGATTGGATTGGGGTATCTGCTGGGAATCCGGCTGCCGGAAAACTTTGACCGACCTTACTTAAAAGAAAATATCACGGCCTTCTGGCAAAGCTGGCACATGACCCTCAGCAATTGGGCGCGGTTTTACGTGTTTTCGCCACTTTCACGCGGGATGCTGCGCTGGAAAATCCGCCCCAGCACGACGGTCATTGTCCTGATTGCTCATCTCAGCACGATGCTGGTGATTGGCCTGTGGCATGGTATCACGATTAATTTTGTGCTGTGGGGGCTGTGGCATGGGTTTGGCCTATTTATGCATAAGCTGTGGAGTGATAACACCCGCCGCACCTATCGCCAGGTGATGCAAAATCCGCGTCAAAAATTCGTCTGGAATCTGGCCGGATGGCTGCTGACCTTTCATTTTGTGACTCTGGGGTGGGTCTGGTTTTCCCTGCCGGATTTTGAAACCGCCTCAACGGTCTTTTTGAAGCTGTTTGGAGGGTAAAATGTGGACGTGGCTCACCAGCACACCCTATAACTGGCGTTTTTTGATACGGGTGCTGATAAAAACGGCATTTTTATTCGCTGTTCTGAATCTGCTGTTCGTGCTGCTAAATCCCGTGTCTTTTTTAGGAAAAATTTCCCTCTACAACACCCTGCTGCCGGGGCGGGAACGGCTGCCCTATGGCGAAAATGCGAGTCAGTCGTACAACCTGAGTCTAAATAACCTGAACGCTATGTTTGCCTCCCATGTGCTTGCTCAGGAAAAAGCAGCCGATGAATATCGTGTGATTCTCATCGGGGATTCCAGTACATGGGGGTTTTTGCTCAAGCCGGAAGATACGCTGGCCGGAAAAATCAACGCGGGCGATTACCATACCCAAGACGGGAAACGGGTCAAAGTTTATAATCTGGGCTATCCCATCATGTCCCTGACCAAAGACCTGCTGCTGCTGGATCAAGCGATGGCTTATGAGCCGGATATGGTCATCTGGCTCATTACGCTGGAATCCTTCCCGCGAGATAAACAGCTTTTTCCGCCTCTGGTACGAAATAATCTAGCGCCGGTGCGAGAACTCATCGAGAAATACGATTTAAACCTTGAGGATACCAGCCAATTTGTTGAATTGGATTTTTGGGATAAAACCCTTGTGGGGCAGCGCCGCCCTCTGGCGGAACTGGTGCTGTTTCAAGTGTATGGCGTTGCCTGGGCTGCTACAGGCATTGACCAGCACTATCCTGAGTCGTATGTCCTGCGCCAGTCGGATTTTGACGAGAATATAAGCTGGCACGCCCTTTCCGAACCACAGCCCCTTGAGGGGGACTATCTGGCGTTTGACGTGCTGGAAGCCGGAATCGCGCGGGTAGGGGAGACACGCTTTTTGCTGGTCAATGAACCCATGTTTATCAGCACCGGAAAAAACAGCGACCTCCGCTATAACTTTTTTTATCCGCGCTGGGTGTATGATGCCTACCGTGAGCAGCTTACAGCGCTAGCTGCCGTGCAGAACTGGCCTTTTTTAGACCTATGGAATGTTATCGCACCGGAAGAATTTACCGACAGTCCGGTGCATCTGACTCCGGCAGGTTCGCAGCAGTTAAGTGAACTTATCGCGGCGGCTATTGTCGATTGACGACCCCTTGCCCTACGCTGACTTTTGCCAGAATTTTTCCTGTGCTAAGATAAGGGCGGAGGTCGGGCAGTATTTATGTACAAGTTTTACGCCTTTATTTTGATTCTTTTACTGCTGACAGGTTGCGGGGTCAAACGCAAAGCCGAACCAACGGCGGTGATTTCGATTCAGACACAGCGCCCCACCGTCGCGGTGAGCAGTACCCCCGTTCCTACGGCGACTCTTTCCCCTTCGGCTACCCCGACTTCCGTGCCACCTACGCCTACTACCTTCATTTTGCCGACTTCTGTGCCGACTCTGACCCCTGTGGTTGACCCCCCGACGGCGACGCCGCAGACTGTTCCCAATGGTCAGGTGATTGAGGGCGGGGATGGGCTGCGGCTGCGGGCTGCACCCACCACCTCCGGTCAGGTGCTGGCAAATTTGGATGAACTGACTCCCCTGATTGCGTCAGGCCGCACTCCCGATAATGGCTGGCTGCAAATTACGACGGAAAGCGGCAGCAATGGCTGGGTCATGTCGCAGTACGTCCAGCTATACGTCGATATAAACAGCCTGCCTGTCGCTGGAAGTACCGAAGTAGCTGCGGCGGCTGTCGCTCCTGTGAACGGGGATGGAATCGTGGTGGCGGAAGGCAACGGGGTACGCCTCCGCACCCAGCCAAGCACTAACGCACAGATTCTTGGATTTTTAGCGGAACAGTCGGCCGTGTATATTGTGGGGCGCACCGATGACAGCAGTTGGCTGCAAGTGATTACCCCTTCCGACCAGATAGGGTGGGTCTGGGCAGCTTATATCCAGACCAGCAAAAATATAACCGCGCTGGAAGTCCCGCCCGAAGCCTACGACCCCACACCTGCCGCCTTTGAGCCGCCGTCGGTGACTTCTGCCAGTGGTACGATTTCCAATGTCACATCAACCTCTACGCAAATTTTCTTACGCGGGCAAAGTATGGGCAACAATGCCCATGCGTTTTCCAGGGTAGGCGACAGTATTTCCGCTACCGGACATTTTTTGTATCAGTTCGGATGGGGAACGTACTCGTTACATGAGTATAGTTATTATCAGGCGGTGATTAACCATTTTGTCAGCACGTCATTTTCCAACGAATCGCTGGCGGCTAGAAGCGGCTGGACAACCAGCACCCTGCTTGACCCCTCCCAGGCAAGCGCGGGAGTCTGCCAGTCCGGTGAAATGCCCCTGGTGTGTGAATATCGTGTGGTGAAACCGTCTATTGCGCTGATTATGATTGGCACAAATGACATTGGCCGTAATTCCGCTGCCCAGTATCAAGCGAATCTGGAACGCATTGTGCAGATTACCATGGATATGGGCGTGATTCCGGTTCTCAGCACGATTCCGCCCAAAGTCGGTGCAGATTCTGAAGTGGATAAATTTAATCAGATTATTATCTCTGTCGCCCGCGCCTATGATATTCCCCTGTGGGATTTTTATACCGCCACCAGCGCCCTCCCGAATCGCGGCCTTGACCCGGATGGGGTGCATCCGTCGTTTGTAGGTTCGGAATATAGCAATTACACCCCGTCCGCCGATTTTACGCCGCAAAATTTGCAATACGGCTTTCCCCTGCGGAATTTGATGGCCTTGCAGGTGCTGGATTTAATTTTGCGGCAGGTCATCTGGCCGAATCAGCAGTATGCAGGGCCTGTCACGGTAGGAGGAGAACAGCCGCCCGCCAGTACCAGCACCTGTGCCGGCGCTCCCCCGACCCGTTTATCCATCGGGCAGACCGGACGAGTCACCCCCGGCGCGGCCAACAATTTCCGTTCGCAGCCCTCGATGAGCGCTGAACTGCTTGGGAAAATTCCGGCAGGCGCAAGTTTTGCCGTGCTGGAAGGTCCGGTATGCAGCGACGGGCTGGCCTACTGGAAAGTCGATTACAACGGTCAGGTCGGATGGACGGCGGAGGGCAGAGGGTCAGAATACTGGGTTGAACCGGTTACAAAATAAAAAAAGGAGAGTGTGATGAGTCGTTATCTTTGTGTTCTGCTCCTGATGTTGATGCTGCTGCCTGTCGTTCATGCACAGGACGCCCCGACTGCCGTCACAACGGCGGAGTTAAATATCCGCAGCGCCCCCGGGACCGGCAGCACCATTCTGGGTCAGGTTGCTAAAAATACTACATTGATTCTGGAAGCCCAGAACGAAAACGCGACCTGGGCGCTGGTACGGACTCAGGATGGCAGCCTGCGGGGATGGGCATCCGTAACCTTTTTAAATCTGGCGCCCGGTGTGAGTGTGGCCGCGCTGCCTGTCAGTCAGGAGCGTTTTGGTCAAGCGCCTGCTGCGAATCCTTCCAGTAGCACTACCTCATCGGAAGCCCCTGTGTCGATTCCGGCGGCGGCCAATCAATCCATTGATGCGATGGTTGCCCGTCTGGAATCCACGCCCTTATTTTACAATATGTCTAGCGGAGCAATCCGCCGCATTTACAGCCGAGGGCTGTCACTGGGCAACCGTAAAAATGTATTTACCCGCGTAGGCGATAGTATTACCGCCTCACAGCCATTTATGTGGGGAATCGGCGGGCCGGAGCAGAATCTTGGGCCCTACAGCAATTTACAGGCAACGGTTGATTTCTTTTCTGTTCCCCCGCGCGAAGGGTACACCAATTCCTTTGGCTACAACAGCATCGCGGCACAAAGCGCCTTTAACGCGGCGGCGGTGCTGGATGACTTATGGGCTGACCCCAGCATTTGCCAGGTTGAAGAGTCTCCTCTCGAATGTGAGTATCGGCTGAGCAAACCCTCCGTTGCTATCATCATGCTTGGGTCGGTGGATGTGCAGATTTACGATCTCGAAACCTATACCCGCACCATGCAAAAAATTGTCAAAATTAGCGTCGACAGTGGGGTAATTCCGGTGCTAACCACCTTTCCGATGGCGCCGGATCATATGTATTACGAAAAATCGCTGCAATTTAATATGGTGATACTTGACCTTGCCCGCAGCAACGGGATTCCCCTGATTAATTTGTGGCGGGCAGCCCGCGCCCTGCCGGATAACGGTCTTGGTCCGGACAGGTATCACTTGTCACAGGGGCCGACGTATTATTCGTTTAATGGGGAAGAAAATCTTTACGGGCTAACGCTCCGCAATCTGATGACCTTGCAGGCGCTGGATCAACTGCGGCGTAATGTGTTGAGGTAGGGGCGGGGACAAGGGCGGTACGCCCGATACCCGCCCAAATAAGGGCAGGTATCGCTCACTTCGTTCGCTTGTCCCTGCCCCTACGTACCACTGTATATAGGGGCGCGGTCTTAAATAGGGACACGGCACTCCCGTGTCCCTACCTCCACAAATCCACCATATTGGGGGATACTCCAATTGGCACATTACCAGTTGCGTGACGCCGTATAATAAAATGTGTGGGTGCATTTCGGGTCGTCGTCAAACACCTGAGTCATGGTCATTGACCATGCGCTTTCGCTGTTAAAAGTGAGTACCATCTGAATATCGGCGTTATCTAAGCCGTTGCGCCCACTGTAGCTATATACATTCGGGTTACGCGATGACTGGCGCATGGTATAGGTTTTTAATTCCTGCCCCCGCCATGAAATCGTACCGTTGTCGTTTAGCGTAATGGCTGCCAGATGTGCACACATGACCAGCGGCGGATTGCTGCATGTCCCACTGGTGACATCCGGTCCCGAATTGGCCTGCCAGATAGAACGGCCTTCCGGCGCGTAACTTGCTGCTACGGTTGTAGTGGACGAGGTGGTACTGCTAGACTCAGAAGCGGCAACTGCTTCTTCCACCACCGGATAATTTGCCAGCGCATTGCCATTATTCAGCGTCAAATATGCTGCTGATACCCATCCCCGCAGGCTGCCATCCAGCGTGCGTACCAGCGCCCAATCGCCGCTGCTATTCCGTCCCTCAATCATGACGGCGGTGTTCACGGGCAAGCGTCCGACACGGGCATTTCCCTGTCCGGGGGCGCTGCGAACATTCAACCGGACGGTGACGGTGGCATCCCCCTGAGAAACCGACGGATTGCCACATTCGGGGCCCGTGCAGACTGTTGAATTTTGCTCAACCGCCACTTCAACCACTGGCACAGATAGGATATTGGCCCCGTTAGACAGGGTTAAATAACTGGCAGACACCCAGCCGCGTGTACCATCCGGTGCGCGTACCAGCATCCAGCTTAACAGGCTGTTTCGTCCTTCCAGCACCACCAGCGTATCTTTAGCAATAGAAGCAATCACGGGATGTTCTGTTCCCGGGCCGCTGCGAACATTCAATTGGGCGCGAGTCGTGGCGGTGGTTTCTCCCTGCGCCGTGACCAGCACAAAGGAGGTCAATAAAACCACCAGCAGCAGCGCAAAACTTATTATTCTGACCATGCACAACTCCTCATCATTCGCCATCCTATGATAACACGAGCAGAAGGATTTGTTTTTAAATCCCGCCTTAACGTATCTCCTCCACTGCCCAGTGATCGCCCATCGCTCGCCTGCCTTTTGCCAGCCCTTCCCCTTCGGAAAGCTGCCGGATGAGATCGGGACGCTGCAAGGCCGCTGGATTCAATTCCACCCCCAGTCCCGCGCCAGTAGGAAGGTTAAGCCGCCCATGCTGAAGCTGAGGGACAAAATTGCCCAGAATCGGGAAATAGGTTTTGTAAAATGCCCGCACCGACTCCACAAAATACAGATTGGGAATATGAGCGCCCAGGTGCATACAAACCGCATGGCAAATTGGTCCGGCCACGTTATGCAGCACCAGTGGAAGCCCATAGGCTTCGGCCATGGCTGCGATTTTGCGTGTTTCCCCGATTCCGCCGTTCCAGACCGGATCGGTCATCAAAATCTGGGCGACATGTTTTTCCAGCCATTCCCGAATCTGCCAGCGTGTCATCATCAGTTCTGAGCCGATAATCGGAATAGAAATTTTCTGCGCCAGCAGTTTAATTTCATCTGCGTATACGGCGGGCATGACATCTTCCAGAAAAAGGATGTGATAGGGTTCAAGCGCGTGGGCAATCCGTTCCATGCAGGCACGATTCCATCGGAAATGGCACTCAATCCCAATTTCCATAGAGTCGCCTACCGCATCCCGAATCTGGCGCACGGGAGTCAGCCCTTTTTCAATATCCTGATAGCTGATGTACTGCCCGTAGCTGGTTTCACTGAACGCATCAAACGGCCAGATTTTCATAGCATGGATGCCTTCCGCCAGCAGCGATTTTGCCAGCGCTCCAGCGTCGCTATGCCACGCGGCGTAATCCGGTACGTCGTCCGTGCCGATACAGGTGTTGTAGGTCGGAACGGAATCACGGGTTTTGCCGCCCAACAAATGATATAACGGGGCGTTGTATTTTTTGCCCATGATGTCCCACAGAGCAACCTCAAAAGCGGACAGCGCCCGCGTTTCTGCGCCCGCGTACCCGTGATACATGAGATTGTCCATCACAAACCGCCACAAGCCCTCAATATCTAATGGGTCTTGGCCTAGCACCAGCGGCGCAATTGTGCCGTGCAGCGCCCCTAATGCCCCCGGAATTTTATCAACCGTTTCTCCCAGCCCGATAAGCCCTTCATCGGTAAACACCCGCACCACCATCAGACGCGGGTAGGCTTTCCACTGCAAACTTTCAATAGCGGTGATTTTCATGGGCGGCTGTACACCAGATGATTTTCCGCGTTGCGGTTGGTTTTTAACTGGCCCCGCTTGACCAGTTGTTCCAGATTGCCCGCCATACCGTAGCTAAAATCCTGATTGGTATCCGCAGACCATTCCCCCAGAGTCAGCCCTAATTCATCAATCGCCTGCCGCAGGGTAAAAGCATGGCTGTCCGCCAGTTGCAGCAGTTGGTCATCCACCCGCAGGCAGAAATCCCTGCTCTGCTGGATAAAATCTTTCACCGCCTGCCCGTGCTGTAACGGCCAATGGGCGGATGCCAGCAGGTTGATGTCCATGTTCAGCAGCCGTTCCTGGGTGTCCAGATATGTATCCACATAGCAGTATGTGGGCGGCATGGCCGGTGTCCAGTCAATGTTAGGAATGTGGGTAAAAAGCGATGCCTCACCGGAAATCAGGGTTTTGCTGCGCGGGTCATAAACGGCGGTGTGTCCCCAGGTATGGCCGGGGGTATGCACCGCTTCAACTTCCCAATCGGGACTGAGCCGGAAGGTTTCGCCACCTTGCAGCGTTATATCCATTGGATAACTGAGGGTTTGTGACCGGATGCCTGCCTTGCCCTGTTCGCCGTATCCAATGCCGTGATCCTGCTCAAACTGCGAATACCGCCCCTGAATCAGGGCTTCCGTGCTTTCAACCCATGCCCGATCCAGCGCGTGGCACATCAAAAGCGCCTGCGGTGCGATTTGTTTCATCGGCTGGCTGCCGCCCTGATGGTCTAAATCGGAATGGGTAATCAGGATATAGGTCAGGCGGGCGGGGTCAAAACCAATTTTCTGAAAGTAGGGCAAAATATCCTGCTGTGGGTTGTGGGCGCAGCCCGTATCCACCAGCATAGACGCCTGTTCCCCCACCAGTAAATACACAAAAATCATTCTTGCACTGCCAAACCGACACGTTATTTGATGAATTTCCGGTGTAATTTCCATTTTTAATCCTCATCCTGAGGCTGTTCGCCTCGCACACTCAACCCACCATCCACTGTATAATTTGCACCCGTTACAAAACTGGCCTCATCTGATGCCAGAAAAACAAAAATACTGGCGACTTCTTCAATCGTTCCCACGCGACCAGTTGGGTGCATGGCATCAAACGCCTGCCGCATTTCCTCCGGTCGGGATTGTTCCGCCAGAAACTGATGTAACATGGGAGAATCAATCGTGCCAGGGGAAACGGCGTTCACCCGAATCCCAAAGCGGGCATAATCGGTAGACATCGCCCGCGCCAGCGCTATCAGGCCGCCTTTGGTTGCGGAATAAACGGCCAGCCCCGGCAACCCCAAAATGCCAGTTACACTTGCCATATGGATAATGCTGCCCTTCCTCTGGTGCAGCATATCGGGAATCACCGCCCGACTCATCAGATATGTGCCGCGTAAATTGACCTGAAGGCAACGGTCAAAATCGTCCGGTGAAGTTTCATGCAAACGGCCAGCAGGCATCACAGCCGCATTGTTGACCAGCACTTCAATCAGGCCGTAAGCAGTTCGCATGTTTTCAACGGCCTGCTGCACTTCCTTTTCCTGAGAAATATCACAGGGCAGCGCCAGCGCGTCGCCCCCTTCCGATTGAATTTCGCTGGTGACTTCCTCCACCCCACGAATATCAATCACCCCTACTTTTGCCCCTTCGCTGGCAAAACGGCAGGCAATTCCCCGCCCGATGCCACCACCCGCGCCCGTCACCAGCGCCACCTTGCCCGCTAAACGTTGCATATGAACCCTCATCCAACAAAATACATCTTTAAAATGTATCCTTCGATACACGACAGGACAACCCCTCAGGATTATGCTGTTAATCGGAGGAGAAATCATGTTGAGAACACGCGGTAGAAAAATTATCCAGGATGTCCTGTCCCGTAAGGGGCGCACGCTGCTGGTATCGGCAGCTATTTTTATCGGCGTCGCAGGGACAATTGCCCTGTTTACAATGAGTGAGTCGCTGGTCAGCCAGCAGGAAAAGGATGTTCAGGAGGAACGGCTGGCGATGGCGGAAGTCGTCGTGAATGCGGTTTCTGGCGCGGAACTGGATCATGCGGCTTACTTACAAACCCTCAACCAGGCAACCGGAGTCACGGAGGTGATGGGCGGTATTGAATCGCAGACGGTGTATTTCAAGCGGGCTGAAACCGATACGGCTTTTGAGGAAGGGCATATTCAAGCGTATGCAGTGGTGAATGAAGATGGGCAGTTGGTGAGCGTTTTTGGTGATGACGCCCCCATTGAACCCCTGCGGCTGGAAGCGGGGGTGTATCCCCGTACTGGCATGAAGGAAGTAGCCGTCGAAAAACGGCTGGCGGATAAACACGGGCTGAAGGTCGGAGATTCTCTTTACTTTCGCGTCTTTAGCACGCTCGAACGCTGGACGGTTTCCGCGCTGGTTTTTGATGCTTATTCCGGTCAGGATAAACCTCAGGAGGCGATTTTTGCCCGTGTAGAAGATGCTATGTATCTGGTGGGGCTGTCGGGGTTTACGCATTTCTGGTTTCGTTTCACGGATTTCCCTGTCGCCGAATCCCAAATTGACGGTATTGTGAATGAAATAACCGCCACCATGCCCTATATCCCGACGGCAACGGTCACGGAAGACCCCCAAAACAGTACCCTGTTACAGGGTGTGCGTATTACGGGCAGTTTGATGAGTTCGCTGGCAATTACCGCGCTGATAGTATCGGGTTTTCTGGTCATCAACGTGATTTCCGCGATTGTTATTGAGCAAAAACGGCAGATTGGCGTCATGAAATCACTTGGCGCGAGCCGAACGGATACAATGCTGATTTATTCCGGTGTGGCGCTGGTCTATGGGATTCTGGGAGTCATCCCCGGGGTGCTGGTGGGGATTCCTGCCGGAAACATGGCAGCAAAGGGAATCGCGCCGGAGATGAATATCATTTTGCATGGATTTCAGTGGTCGGCTTTTTCGATTGCGCTGGGGATTCTGCTGGGGCTGCTGGTGCCGGTGCTGGCGTCGCTGCTGCCCGTCTTTAACGGTACACGGGTCAAAATTCTGGAAGCTATGACCGACCTGGGGATTGATACCCAATACGGCGGCGGGATTCTGGCGGCTTTTATCCGATGGCTTCCCCTGCCCATCACCATCAAACAGGGGTCTAGCAACGTGGTCATGAAAAAAACACGTATCCTGTTTACGGTGATGACGCTGGCCGTCG
>CAZKZS010000101.1:0-14471 GCA_964557285.1 uncultured Anaerolineae bacterium
TTTTCCCATGAATATATCAACTATATGCTTGGGGGAACATATCGGGCATCGTTCCGTCCGTTAAACGATGCCATCATGTCAGGCCGGATTCGGGGTGTGGCGGCTATTGTCGGCTGTAACAACCCGCGCAGCCGTCAGGATTACCTGCATACTTATGTGACTCAGGAACTGCTCAAGCAGGATGTTCTGGTCGTTGAAACGGGCTGCGGTGCGATTGCCAGCGCCAAGCTGGGTCTGCTGCTGGGCGAAGCCGGACTGGATAAGGTCGGCCCCGGGCTGCGGGAAATCTGCGAAACCGTCGGAATCCCGCCCGTGCTGCATATGGGGTCGTGTGTGGATAACACCCGCATCCTGACCGTGTTAACGCAGATGGTCGCGGATGGCGGTCTGGGAGATGACATTGACAAGATTCCGGCAGTTGGGCTGGCACCCGAATGGATGAGCGAAAAAGCGCTGTCTATCGGGGCGTACTGTGTGGCTTCCGGCGCATATGTCATTTTTGGCGGGGCTTCTCCCGTCAGTGGGATGCCCGATAAAGTGGCTGACAGCGACCTGGTGCTGCATTACCTGAGCGAAGGCTGGCAGGATATTTATGGCGGCAAGATGGAATTTGTGGCCGACCCCGATGAAATGATCCGGCGGACACTCGACCACATTGATAAAAAACGTGCAGCGCTTGGCCTGCCCGCCTACGATGCGACTCGTTTCGGGAGAAGCGGCGATGCGAGAGTCCGGGAACTGGAACATCTGCCCCTTCAGGAACGCCGCGCTGCTTTGTACGGTGGGAGGTGAGAGATGTCACGTTATATTGCAACCCGCGCTATTCGCGGCGCGAATGCGCTGGTCACAGAAGCCGAATGGATGTTAGGGCGGGCGATTCAGGAAAAAGGGGCAGATACGCCGGTTTCATTCCCCAACACCGCTTATTATCTCCCCGTTATTTTTGGCATGACAGGCAAAGAAGTGACCACCATCGGCCAGCTTCAGCCCGCCATGAAACACGCCCGTGAACTGCTGCATCCTGTTCCGGCGAACAACCACTGGACGCCTTATCTGGGTGAAACGCTGGACAGTGGCATGGCGACCCTTATCGCTGCTGAAGTGATTGAAGCCATCCGGTATGTATACGGATTGCAACCCGAACCCATGTCCGGTTTTCATCTGGCGGGCGGGACGAGTTTTACCAGCCCGGATACCAACGGCGGCAATGGGGCGGACGGCCACCTGAACGGCGCGATTGATGATATTCAACTGCGTACCTGGGGAATCCAACTGGTGGATGGCCGGATGCCCGGTTTTGCGGCCATTGTTGGCGCGGCAAAATCGAATGAAGTTGCCGTGCGGATTATCCGTGAATTTCAGCGCCGGAATATTCTTTGTTTCCTTTCCGGCAACGTCAACGGACGCAGTATTATTCACCAGCTTCTCGAAGAAGGGGTTGAACTCGGGTACGATACCTACACCGTCCCCTTTGGCACGGATACCCTCAGCGCGATTTATGCGCTGGGCTTTGCGACCCGTTCTGCCCTGACCTTCGGCGGATTAAAAGCCGGTCAGGCGCGTGAAATTTTGCTGTACAACCGCGAACGGGTATTTGCCTTTGTGCTGGCATTGGGTGAGGTGGATGACCTGAAATACGCCGCCGCCGCAGGTGCTATCAATTTTGGCTTTCCGGTGATCGCTGATACGGTTATTCCCGAAATTCTGCCCACCGGAATCACCACCTATGAGCATGTGGTTAGTGTGCCGTTTAACGAAATTGACGGCCAAGATGACCTTGAACGGGCGGAACGGCTGGTGCAAAAGTGCATCGAAGTGCGCGGCGTCAAGGTCAAAGTGTCGAATGTACCTGTTCCCGTTCCGTATGGTTCGGCCTTTGAGGGTGAAGTTGTCCGCAAAGCCGATATGCGGGTGGAATTTGGCGGCAAATATTCGCGCTGTTTTGAATATCTGCGAATGGCGACGCTGGATGAAGTCACCGACGGCAAAATCGACGTGGTAGGCAGCACTTTTGACGCTGTTCCCCCGCAGGGGCATATGGATGTCGGGGTTGTGGTCACGGTGGCCGGACGCGAAATGCAGAAAGATTTCGAGCCGGTGCTGGAACGGCAAATTCACTACTTTATCAACGGCGCGTCGGGTATTCAGCACATCGGCCAGCGTGATATTGCCTGGATTCGCATTTCCAATGCGGCGGCGGATAAAGGATTTAATCTGGAACATCTGGGAAAAATCCTGCACGCTCGTTTTCATGCAGACTTTGGCGCGATTGTGGACAAGGTACAGGTCACTATTTACACCGAACCGGACAAACTTGACCACTGGCTGACGGAAGCGCGTGCCGCTTACGATTATCGTAATAAGCGGCTGGCCGATTTAACCGATATGGCGGTGGATGAGTTTTATTCGTGTACGCTGTGCCAGTCCTTTGCCCCGAATCATGTGTGCATCGTTAGTCCGGAACGGTTGGGACTGTGCGGTGCATATAACTGGCTGGACTGCAAAGCCTCCTTCAGCATCAATCCCACCGGCCCCAATCAGCCGATCAAACTGCACAAAGTTATCGACCCGAAAAAAGGCTACTGGGAAGGTACAAACGCCTATGCCAAAGTTGGCTCACATGGCTCAGTCGAAGAAGTTTCCATGTACTCCATTATGGAAAATCCGATGACCGCCTGCGGCTGTTTTGAATGTATCGTGATGCTGATTCCCGAAGCGAACGGCGTCATGGTCGTCAGCCGTGAGGACACCAGCATGACACCTTCCGGCATGACGTTTAGCACGCTGGCAGGCATGGCGGGCGGCGGTATTCAGACCCCCGGTGTGATGGGAGTCGGCAAGTATTATCTGGTCAGCCCGAAGTTTATTTCAGCCGATGGCGGCTTTAAGCGGGTCATCTGGATGAGCAGCGTGTTAAAGGAAACGATGAGCGCTGAACTTCAGGCGGTTGCCGAACGGGAGGGCGACCCCGGTTTGATTGAACGGATTGCCGATGAACGCCACGCCACGACTGTTGAAGAACTGCTGCTGTGGTTAGAACAGCATAACCATCCAGCGCTGATGATGGATCCGATTTTCTAGCAGTATGTCCCCACCCCTTTCCAATCATTGGGAAGGGGTGGGGAAGAAGAAAGGAACAGGAAAATGAGGGAGCGCCTGCTCGTCCGTGACCTGATGACCATTGGGGTAAAAACCTGTTCGCCGGATACGCCTATCCGACAGATAACACGTCTGCTGCTGGATGGGGATTTGGAGGCCGTCGTGGTTCTCGATGAGGACGGTCACGGGGCGGGGGTAGTCACACAGGATGAACTGGTTCAGGCATATGCACAGCCCGATTTTGAGGCGCTCACCGCCGCAGACATTTTGTGTCCCGATGTCCCTGAAGTTCCGCCCGATATTCCTCTCAAAGCTGCCGCCCAGCTGATGCAGGATAGGGGGGTGCGTGTTTTTTTCCTCATGCATCATGGGGAGGGGATTCGTTATCCGGCGGCAGTTATTTCCTATAAACATTTTTTACGGCATCTGGCAGCCGGAGATGACAGTGAACTTAGCGACCTGGGGTATGCCTCAGCGCGTTTTATCCCTGCTGCCGGACCTCTGAATAGGAGTTAAAGGGTATGCCAGTTGAAATTCCTAAAGATACATGGTCAGGTCAGGTACGCACGATCACGCTGGGAGCAACTGCCGCCGAAGGGGGAACACGCTCCCATACCGTGACCCTTGGGGGGCAAAAAAGCCTGCCTTTTATGCACTTTGAGCAGGAAGCCCCGTATCCGCCTGTGGTCGCGCTGGAAATTAAAGACCGCCGACCGGAGGATTGGTCGCCGCTTCTGCTGGAACGGTGGGGCGACGTGGTGAAGAATCCGGCGGACTGGGCAAAAGCCGCAGAAGAAGCAGGCGCTGAACTGATTGTGCTGGCGCTCAGCCTGACCGATGCCAACGGCGAACCGACCACACCGGACTCAGCAGTGGCTGCCGTGAAAGCGGTGCTGGCTGCGACCGGATTACCGCTTATTATCTGGGGGCCGGGGCAGGCAGAGGCCGATAATGCGCTGCTTGTACCGGTTGCGGAAGCGACCAAAGGGGAACGGCTTGCCATTGGGCTATGTGAGGACAAAAACTATCGCACGCTGGTTGCCACCGCGATGGCAAATCAGCATCTGGTGATTGCCCGTTCGCCGATGGACGTGAATCTTGCCAAACAGTTAAACATCCTGATTAGCGACATGGGGCTGCCTCTGGATCGTATTTTGATGGATCCCACAACGGGAGCGCTTGGGTATGGCATTGAATACGGATATTCCGTGATGGAACGCCTGCGGCTGGCCGCCTTACAGGGCGATGCCATGACTCAGCTTCCGATGATTGTCACCCCCGGATTTGAAGCCTGGAAAACCAAAGAGTCAAAGGTAGGCGCGGGAATGCCAGATGCCTGGGGCAAATGGGAAGAACGGGCGATTACGTGGGAAACCCTCACGGCGATGACCCTGGTTGAAGCGGGCGCGGATATTGTGGTGCTGCGGCATCCCGACAGCGTGCGGCGGGTGCAAACCGCCATCAAAGACCTGTTTTCTATTCGTGAAATGGCCTAAAGGAGACCGACTATGCCACTCTCCGGTATTGAAATTTACAAACTGCTCCCGCAGACCAATTGTAAGGAGTGCGGTTTCCCAACCTGCCTTGCCTTTTCGATGAAACTGGCGGCCAAGCAGGTCGAACTCTCGACCTGTCCCTATGTCAATGAGGAGTCCAAAGCAAAATTGGCATCGGCGTCAGAACCCCCTGTGCGGCTGGTGACTCTTAAATCCAACGGCTATCAGGTCAAATCCGGTAATGAAACCGTCCTCTTTCGGCATGAAAAAACGTTTTACCACAAACCCGGTTTGTTCGTTCGGGTGCGGGATGATGAAACACCGGAAGCCATCAGAGCCAGAGTCAAAGCTGTTGAAACGTATGCAGTGGATTACGTGGGCATGACCCTGACTCTGGAGGGAATCGCCGTTGAATCCGTTACGGGCGATCCTGCTGCCTTTTCCGCCGCGATTGGCGCGGTTCGAGAGATGACTCACCGCCCCCTGATTCTCATCAGTGATAATCCGGCAGTCATGGCGGCGGGATTACAGGCCATTGACGGGGAAAACGCCCTGATTCATGCGGCCACTGCTGCCAACTGGGAAGCTATGGCCGAACTCGCGCAGCAGCATCAGGCGGTACTATCCGTACAGGCGGATTCACTGGATGGGCTGGCGGAACTGACGGAAAAACTCAAAACGGCTGGTGTTCAAAATCTGGTCTTGAGTCCGGCGGCGGACAGCCTGAACACGGCGCTGAACCTCAGCACGCAGATTCGGCGGCTGGCGCTCCGGAAAAATTTCCGGCCTCTGGGCTACCCGATTATGACCTTCCCCGGCGATTTCAACGACCCGCATCAGGAAATGATTATGGCGGCGCAGTCGATTGCTAAATATGCCGGATTCATTGTGCTGGATCATTTTGAGCCGGAAACCGCTTACCCGTTGCTGGTGCTGCGGGAAAATATCTTTACCGACCCGCAGAAACCGATTCAGGTACAGCCCGGCCTGTACGAAATTAACAATCCCGTTCCCGAATCGCCCGTGCTGGTGACGACCAACTTTAGCATTACGTATTTCAGCGTCGCCAATGAGGTCGAAAGCTCCGGTTTACCCGCCTGGTTAGTTGTGACCGACGCGGAAGGCATGAGCGTATTGACGGCCTGGGCAGCCGGAAAATTTGACGCGGAACGAATCGCCAAAGCAGTCAAGGAATTTGGCGTAGCAGATAAAGTGAGCCAAAAACGGGTGGTGATTCCCGGCCATGTGGCGACTCTTTCCGGTGAACTGGAAGAAGAACTGCCGGGCTGGGAAATTCTGGTGGGCCCGCGTGAAGCGGTTGACCTGCCCGCGTTTATGAAACAGGTGCTTTGACGGATGCACACGGTACAGTTTGAGTCGGCGGCGGTACAGGTCCCTACCGGAACGCTGCTGATAGAGGCGGCGAGTCAGATTGGGATTGAGATTCAGCAGCCCTGCGGTGGGCAGGGGCGCTGTGGGCGCTGCGTGGTCAGGGTCAACTCCGGCAGTGTCCGCCGCCGAAGCACCCTCCGCCTTTCTTCCGCCGATATTGAGGCCGGTTATGCGCTGGCGTGCCAGACGGTCATTGAGGGCGACGCCGCCGTTACCGTCCCACCTCAGGAGCAAATTGAACGCCGCCTGACAACTGACCTGACGGCGCGTGAAATTCCCATCCCGTCCGGTTATAACCCCGTAGAAGTGCAGCCGATTCGCCGACTGAATTTGCAGCTTAGCCCGCCGACGATGGATGACCAGACGGATGACTGGTCGCGGCTGCAAACGGCCATCCGGCAGCAGATGGGCATCAACGCTCTGCGGATTTCCCTGCCTCTGCTGCAAAAAATGGGAACAATCTTGCGGGAGGGCGGCTGGCAGGTCGAAGTGCTGCTCGATGTCGATGCAGCCCGTATCGTCGACTTAAAAGCGGGCTGTCCTGCCGAAAATAGCCCTTTGTGGGGCATAGCGGTAGATATTGGCACGACCACCGTAACCGTTTGGCTGGTGAATCTGCTGACAGGGGAAGTGAAAGCCCAGGTAGCGGAATACAACGGGCAAATCGCACGCGGGGAAGATGTCATCTCGCGCATTATCTACAGCAGCAAAAACAACGGCGGGGCGGAACTGCGTCATCTGATTCTGAATACCATCAACACCCTGATTCAAACGGCCTGCAAACGGGTATCCATCGCGTCCCACGATATTTTAAAAGCGGTCGTGGCCGGAAACAGCACCATGATTCACCTGCTTTTAGGGATTCCGGCACAATCAATCCGGCTGACTCCATTTATAACGGCGGTGAACACAGTTCCCGGTCTGACCGCGCAGGACGTTGGTCTTGAGATTCAACCGGAAGCCACTATCGACTGCCTGCCGGGGGTTGCCAGCTATGTAGGGGCAGACATCAGCGCGGGGGTGCTGGCTTCAGGGTTAGAAGAAACCGACGCCGTTACCCTGTTCATTGACATCGGCACGAATGGCGAAATCGTCATGGGCAGCAAAGAATGGCTGGTGACGTGTGCGTGTTCTGCCGGCCCCGCCTTTGAAGGCAGCGGCGTATTACACGGTATGCGAGCAACCAAAGGCGCGATAGAAGAAGTATGGATTAACACCAACACCTATCAGCCGACCTATCGAGTCATCGGAAATGTGCGCCCGCGTGGGATTTGCGGCAGTGGGCTGATTTCGCTGCTGGCGGAAATGTTCCTCACGGGGGTGGTGGATAAGGGCGGCAACCTGAATCTGTCTCTGCCCCGTGTCAGGATGGGCAGTCACGGCGCGGAGTATGTGATTGCGCCTGCGGAAGAAACCGCCCACCATCAGGACATCGTAATCACCCGCGTGGATATAAATAACCTGCTGCGTGCCAAAGCCGCTATTTATGCCGGATTCACGGTGCTGGCCGAACGGGTAGGGGTTCCTCTGGAAGCCGTTGAGCAGGTGCTGGTCGGCGGGGCGTTTGGCAAATATATCAACGTAGAAAAGGCCGTTGAAATTGGCCTGCTGCCCGATATGGCGTGGGAACAGTTTCACTTTCTGGGCAATACCTCTATCAAAGGGGCATATCTGGCGCTGCTGGATCGACGGGCGCGGGCGCACATTCAACAGATTGCCGGACGCATGACCTATATTGAACTTTCGGCAGATAATTCGTTTTATGAAGCGTTTACGTCCGCGCTGTTTCTCCCTCATACCGATCTCACAAAATTTCCCAGTGTAAAGGTCAGGTAGCATGTATATCATCGGTGAAAATATACACATTATTTCTGAAAAGGTGAAAGCCGCACTCTCCGAAAAAAATGCCAGATTCTTTCAGGATTTAGCCGTGCGGCAGGTAGAAGCGGGCGCTCAGGCGCTGGATTTAAACCTGGGCCCGCGCAAAAAAGACGGGGCGGAAGTATTCCCCTGGATTGTTCAAACGGTGGAAGCGGTGGTTGATGTTCCCCTGAGCATTGACACCACTAATGTGGATGGCATGGAAGCGGCACTTAAAACCATCAGCAAAGCACAGCCGATTCTCAATTCCGCGTCCGCAGAACCGGAACGGCTCGAAAAAGTTCCCCTGCTGGCGAAAAAATATAATGCCCGCCTAATTGCCCTGACGATGGGCGAAAGTGGGATTCCTGTTGGGGCTGACCAGCGTGTGAATATTGCGCTGGAAACCCTGATTCCGCGTGCGCTGGAAATTGGCCTGCCCGTAAGTGATTTGCTGATTGACCCGCTGGTGCTAACCGTTTCCGGCTGTCAGCAATACTGTCCGGAACTGATTGAGGCCGTCCGCACTTTGCAATATGCCTGGGACCCGCCGCCGTCGATTTCGGTGGGGCTTTCCAATGTCTCCAACGCTGTGCCGCGTGAGAATCGTCCTCTCATTAACCGTACCTACTGCGCTATGCTGATGGGGGCGGGTTTAAAAATGATGATTGCCGACCCGTTTGATGCCGACCTCAAAGAAGTCATCCGGGTGATTGAAACACGGGACGAAAGCACATCGTTAGGCCGCCTTTACCTCAAACTCCATGACCGGATCGCCGCGATGGAACATCTGAAGCCGGAAGATGTCAATATGATGGATGCGGAACAGGCCGCTATCTGGAAAACCGTTCAAATTCTGCGGAATCAGGTCATTTACGCGGACTCGTATTTGCAGCAGGAAGCTGCATAAGTAGCGGGAAGGAGCAGGTGTCATGCCAGTCTTTACACCGGGGCGGCGCTGGCAGCCCCCCTATTATCCTTTTAAACGTGAACCCTTTGGACGCCGGATGCTGGCGCGGGTGGAGCGCTGGGTGAAAGGCCCCCTCTGGGGCTGTCGGATGTGCGGCAACTGCCTGTTGCAGGAAACCGCCTTTATCTGTCCGATGCAGTGTCCAAAAGGGGCACGCAACGGCCCCTGTGGAGGCTCAACGGCTGAACACTGCTACGTGGACGAAACTCGCCCCTGTATCTGGTATGCCATTTACGAACGCGCCCATAAAATGGGACGGGAGGAGATGCTGCTGGAAGTGCTGCCACCCCTGGATTGGGATCTGGTGGGAACAGAAACCTGGGCAGGCGTGGTTAAACGGATGCGGGAAGTCGGGGTGTCTAACTTCACCCGCGCCATGACTTCCCGCAAGCCCGCCCAGCGTGCCAAAATGTGGGATTCCGTGTTTCGTCCCATCCGGCAGCCCATCTGGTGGGAAGGGGATTCCAATTATCATCCCCCCGCCTACGATAAACCTGTGTCACAATTAGAACAGCGCTTACGGGACGGCGACTTTGTGGTGACTGCCGAAGTTGCCCCGCCCCTCAGCACCGCGACGGGCAAACTCTGCCGTAATGTGGAGATGGTCAGACCCTATGTAGCTGCCGTCAATTTTACGGATAACCCGTCGGCCACGCCGCGTATGTCGAGTCTGGCGTGCAGTGTCATGGCGATTCAGAACGGGGCTGAACCCGTCATGCAAATTGCCGCCCGTGACCGTACCCGTATGGGCTTGCAGTCCGAAGTCATTGGAGCAAGCACGTTAGGGGTGCGGAATATCCTGTGTCTTTCCGGCGACCACGCCCGCATGGGGCCGCCGCCTGTCGGACGGAGCGACGTAATTGATATTGACGCCATTCAAATGCTCTGGATTTTGCGCCGGATGCGCGACGAAGGGCGCTATCTTGATGGCCGCGAAATCAAAAATCCGCCGACGTATTTTCTGGGGGCGGCTGCCGCGCCGTTTGCCTCCCGACCCGAATTTCAGGCCATCCGGGAACACAAAAAAATCAACGCGGGAGCGCAGTTCTTCCAGACCAACCTCGTGTATGATGCCGATGGGCTGGAAATCTGGCTGAACGAACTTGCCAAACGGAACATTCTGGACAAAATTTATATTCTGATTGGCATTACCCCTCTCAAGAGCCTGAAGATGGCACAGTACATGCACCATGATGTGCCGGGGGTGTTTATCCCCGAAAAAATCCTGAAACGGCTGGAAGCCGCCGGAGATGGAGCGCAGGAAGAAGGGGTCACGATTGCGCTTGAACTGATTGAAGCCATTCGGAACAAACAGGGAGTCAGCGGGATTCATTTGATGGCGGTGGGATGGGAAGAAATCGTGCCACGCATCGTCACCGAAGCGGGGCTGCTGCCCAGAGACTTCAGCCCGCCCGTTGTAGATATACCTAAAGCAGCCGCTTAATCATGAGGGACACAATTGTGTCCCTTTGTGATTCGGAAAGGAGAAGGGGTGTTGGACGTGCTAGAAGAAGGGCTTGGCGACCTGATCCAGATGCCGGATATGGACGCATTCCGCGAGTGGAATCGTACCCGAAAATCGCGGCGGCTGGAAGATAAACGCATGACGGAACAGGAAGCGATTCAGGCGTTTGTCACCGATGGGTGTTATATAGGAACAGAATTATATGGTACGGTGCGCTGCCCGATGTCTCTTGCCCGCGAAGTTGTGCGCCAGAGTCCGAAAAATCTGCGGGTAGCGGGGCAGGGCGTTTTAGAACTGGATTTGTGGCTGGCGGCGGGGCTGGTCGAAGCGCTGGATATCACCTACATTGGGCTGGAGGTCTATGGCACAAGCCACGCGCTGCGGCGGGCGGTAGAAAGTCAGCAGGTGAAACGCACGGCGGAATGGAGCAACGCAGCGATTACCTGGCGCTTAAAAGCGGCGGCCATGGGCGTTCCCTTTTTGCCTTTCCGTTCTATGCTTGGTACGGATACCTTCCGGTACAGCGCGGCGAAGGTCGTCCAGGACCCGTTTACCCATCAAAAAATCTGTCTGCTGCCCGCGCTTATCCTTGATGTGGGTTTAATCCATGTTCACCGTGCGGATCAATTTGGCAACGCCCAGATTGAGGGAATCAGCGGGTTTGCCTTTGAGCTTGCCCGTGCCAGCAAACGGCTTATCATCAGCACGGAAGAAATTGTCGATACCGAACAAATCCGCCAGTATCCCGATCGAACTGTCATTCCGTACTATCTGGTAGATGCGGTGGTTCATGCGCCTTTTGGATCACATCCGGGCGAAATGGTCTACCTATATGGCCGCGATGAGGAAGAAATCCGCGCGTGGGTAATGGCCTCCGAAACAGCAGACGGGGCAGCCGACTATCTCAACCGTTTCATTTATAATATCCCCGACCATACCGCCTATCTTGACCTGATTGGCAGCGAACGGCTGGCAAAAGTCCGGCAGGAGGCCGAAAAACGATGACCGCCGACTATTCAGCCACCGAAATGATGATTTGTGTCACGGCGCGGATAATGCCGGATAATTCGACGGCTTTTATCGGGACGGGGATTCCGATGCTGGCGGCGGCGCTGGCGCAGCGTTTGTATGCCCCTAATCTCATCCCCATTTTTGAGTTCGGCGGCACAGGCGCACAGCTTGAACAGTTGCCGCGTGCGGTTGGAGAAGCCCGCACTTTTCATCGGGGGATAGCGGCCTCTGGCATTTGTGACATCATGGAAACGGCACAGCGCGGTTTCATTGATTACGGGTTTTTGGGCGGCGCTCAGATTGATAGTTACGGCAACCTGAACAGCACCGTCATCGGCAGTTACTATCCGCCTAAGGTGCGGCTGCCGGGAAGCGGCGGCGGAAACGATGTGGGGTCGCTCTGCTGGCGAACCGTTTCCATCATGCGCCACGATAAACGCCGATTCGTTCCCCGATGCGATTTTGTGACCACGCCCGGTTATCTGTCCGGCTGTGGCGCTCGTGAGGCCGCCGGACTGCCCGCAAATACGGGACCGATTCAGGTCATCAGCACGCTGGGGAAAATGGGATTTGATGTCGGGCAGACCTACCGCATGACTGTCGAGGCCGTTTTCCCGAATGTCACCCTTCAGGACATCATCGACAATACGGGGTTTGAACTGTTAATTCCGGCGGAAGTAGAAACCCTTGACCCACCAACGGCGGAAGAACTGCGAGTGCTGCGCGAGGAAATTGACCCCGACCACCTGTACATCTGACACTGAAAACATCTGCTGCATGGCACTAGAAGCATTTCTGTCAGATGTTAGAGTTTAAAGAAAATATTTGGGATAGTTATCAATGAAACTGGCGGTTAGCGGAAAAGGTGGGGTCGGAAAAACAACAGTCACAGCCCTGCTCGCTCAGGTTTACGCGGAAGCCGGACGGGATGTGCTGGCGGTAGATGCTGACCCTGCGCCCTGTCTGGCGGAGGCATTGGGTTTTCCCCGTGAACTCCGCGCTCAACTTAGCCCCATTTCGGAAATGGATGCACTAATCGAAGAACGCACAGGTGCTAAACCCGGCACAGTCGGGGGATTTTTTACCCTCAATCCCCGTGTTGATGACCTGCCAGAACGGTTTAGTGTGCGGCATCGGGGGGTGCGGCTGCTGGAAATGGGCGCGGTAGAGTTGGGCGGGTCGGGATGTATCTGTCCGGAAAGTGCCATGCTGCACACCCTGTTCACCCACCTGCTATTTCGCAAAGATGATATTTTGCTGCTGGATATGTACGCAGGTGTGGAACATTTAGGGCGGGCGACGGTGGATTTTGTGGATGCCATGCTCATTGTGGTCGAGCCAAGCCGCCGCAGTTTAAACACGGCTGCCCAGATTAAAAAACTGGCGGCTGATATTGGCCTCACACGCCTCTGGCTGGTCGGCAACAAAGTACGCGGTGAAGCAGATTCAACCTTCTTACAACAGGAAACGCCTGATATTCCCGTACTTGGTTTTCTGCCTGCTCATCCGGGTGTACAGGACGCTGACAGGTTGGGAATCGCCGTATATGACCATGTGCCGCCGCTTCGGGAAGCCGCGCAGCAGATGGCACAAACCCTATCCGACCACTTAAAACAGGATAAAGACTCATGACAACCACCATCGCACTTGCAGGAAAAGGTGGCGTTGGAAAAACCACCATTGCCGGAATGGTCATTAAATCGCTGATAGAAACCCAATCTGGCGCGGTACTGGCGATTGATGCCGACCCCAGCAGCAACTTGAATATGGTGCTGGGTCTGGAACTGGATTGGACAGTCGGCGACATTCGGGAAAACCTGCTGGAAGAAGTCAAATCGTCGCTTCTGGCGGGCGGCGCG
The DNA here is from genome assembly GCA_964557285.1 of uncultured Anaerolineae bacterium. GTDB lineage: Bacteria > Chloroflexota > Anaerolineae > Aggregatilineales > J027 > SB15. The sequence goes on from CAZKZS010000101.1 coordinate 13,153, forward strand.
GCCATGGGAACACTGGCGGGCGGCACAACCAAACGAGAATATTTGGATCATCAGGTGCGAACTTCTATCGCGGAAGGCAGCCGTTTTGACCTGATTGCGATGGGGCGTTCCGAAGGGCCGGGCTGTTACTGTGCGGTGAATCATAATCTACGCGAAGTGATTGATGGACTCAGTAAAAATTACCGTTATGTGGTGATTGATAATGAGGCTGGTATGGAACATCTCAGCCGCCGGACCACCCGCGACGTGGAGATTTTGCTGGTGGTTTCTGACCCGACTCAGCGTGGTATTGTGGCAGCAGAACGGATTGCCAGCTTCCGGCATGAACTCAATATCAATATCAAACAGACCTATCTCATCCTGAACGGGTTACGCTCAGACACGATTCCGCTGCCTCTACAGGAGCGAATCGCGCAGATGGATATTCCCCTGCTGGGGGTTGTTCCGTACAGCCAGGAATTGACGGAATTTGAATTTGGTGGGCGGCCTCTGATTGAGTTAGGCCGTGAGTCGTCTGTATATCAGGCCGTTGCTGGTATGATGCAAAAAATTTTGTAGGAGTAAGGATATATGGGACAGATTATTGGTGTTCCGCGCGAAAATCGTCCATTTGAATATCGGGTCGGGATGCTGCCTAAAGGGGCGGCCATGCTGACCGAAATGGGGTATCAGGTTTATGTGGAAACCGGTGCCGGCCTGGGCAGCGGGTTCTCCGATGAAGAATATGAAAAAGCCGGAGCGCGGATTGTTTATTCCAAAGAAGAAACCTTCCGCCGTGCTGATTTACTGTTGAAGGTCCAGCGCCCTACCGAAGAAGAAGTCTCATGGATGAAAGACGGTCAGGTGGTGCTGGCGTTTATGATGATGGCAAATGTCCCCGATTCTCGCCTGAAATTGTTTTCGGAAAAACATATAACCGCCATCGCCTATGAATTGATTGAGGAAGAAGATGGCACGCTGCCCGTTCTGCAACCCCTGAGCGCGATTGGTGGTCGAATGGCGGGACAAATTGCTGCCCACTACCTCCAGAATGATACGGGGGGAACAGGGACGTTTATTGGTGGAATCGCGGGTGTGCCTCCGGTGGATGTAGCGATTGTGGGGGCAGGCGTGGTCGGGATGAACGCGGCGGAAGTGTTTCTGGATTTGGGGGCGCGGGTTTTCCTGCTGGATGTTGACCTGAAAAAACTCCAGAAGGCGCATAAACATTTTAACGGGCGCGTTACCACAATGGTCGCCTACAAATTTAACCTGGAAAAAGTCTGCACCTTTGCCGATGTGCTGGTCAGCGCTGTGCAAATTCCGGGGCAGCACGCGCC
>CAZKZS010000102.1:0-14468 GCA_964557285.1 uncultured Anaerolineae bacterium
GCCCTGCCTGCCCAAATGTCTGCCAGGCTGTCTGGTAATAAGCAAAGGGGCGGGTGATGAATCCCTGCCGCTTCCCCGTCATCACATACAGGTCATACAGGGTTTGTAAATCCGCGCCGTTCAGGTCGGCTTCTCGTACCACGACTCCGGCTTTTTCGGCCTGTCGGATTTTGCGACGTGTTCCCTGATTCATGCCCGCCAGCAACGATTCCTCCGAAAGGCGAAGGTCATGAATAAACGTGTTGCGGAACTGCACCTGATCGTTTGAAAAAATCCAGCCGCGCCGTTCCAGCAGATTTTTTAAGGTCTGCCCCGTTGGGTCTGGCACGTCGGTTGAGCCAGGAATCCCCGTTCCAAGCGGCACATCCGGGTCGATTTTCAGCCAGAGAACCCGCCGCTTTTTTGCCAACTTTTGCAGATGCTCAAGCACCACCTCAATATGTGCCGTGTCTGTATAATCCAGCGCCGGACCTTTTGGCACATACATCACCGAAAACGGTCCCATCCGGCGCGTTAAAACACTGGCGGCGGCAAAATATCCGGCGGTATTCCGGTAGGCAAAATGTTCAGGAGTCCATCCGGTGGTCTGCTGCTTAAATTCCCCCCATTCCCACGTTTGCAGCACATGAGCATAGGGCAGTTCCCGCAAAAGTGTGTTCCATTTTTCGCGCTGGTTAACGGGTTCAATGGACATCAAAAGCCGATACTTTCTTGCTATTGTACGAGGGAAAAGAATCTCTCACAAAAACACAACAATTTCTCATTCCATTCTTATAGAAATGGTGTAATATTAATAACAGAACTGCCCTGCGTTGCGGTTAAGCCCCCCTCAGACCAAAGACGCAGGGTAGGTCTGTTTTAAAGGACCTGATGGTGTTTGTCCGTGTGATACAGAATCATCAGACGTGTTCCCTGCACAGGCAGGACTTCCCCTTTGTGGTCACTGGCCGCAAATTTATAGGTTTTGACCACCACCTGCCCATCCTCTGGCGATACAAAATTGTACTTCAGCTTAATTGAATATCCGTCGTCGCTGTCGTTGTAGGAACTGGCAGACACGACCGTCCCTTCAATAAGCTGCCCTTTTTTGACCAGCAAATCGTTCTGGTCCGCCTGATGAACTGTTCCCCAGACGGCCAGCATCACAAAACTCATCCAGCACATACTGAATCCCAGGAACGGCCAGGGAGACATCCCTTCGCCTTCAATACGAGATTTATCGGGATTGGTAGGCAGATAACGAATGATAAGCGGAGCATCCGGCTCAAAGCGATAGAATAAGTCCGAACTCACGTTCTGCTCTCGTTTATAAACCCGGTCATTGGCTGCAAAAGCATAGGTAATATAGTAACTGTTGCCTTCGCTGTCCTCAGACAAATCGTGGTCAACCATCTTTCCCCGCGTCAGTACCCCCTTGTTTTTTAAATCAAGGTCGTCTTTTAACATCAGGATTGACCAGACCAGGATGCCTATCCCAACAAATACAAATATCGAGAGGAACGATAACGTGCAGCCTAAATTTTTGTTTCGCAAACTGGCGGGGTATTTTGTTTCCCCGCGTAAAAACTCCGCATCCTGCTTGTTCGTCAGAAAAACTTCATCCATCGGGGGTAAAACGACAGAAGGATTTGCCGCACCGCAGACCTTACTCTGCCACATAATTTCCCCACCCTATCACCTTCCCCTTTAGCATACAAAACTCAATTTAAATGCTGGTTAAGCGTTGGGAAATTTCAGGCAAAATTCACGACTCCCAGAACTCAATGAGCAGCCGATTGACGGTCGCCACTTCTTCATGCTGAACCCAGTGAGTCGCGTTATCCAGCATCACCAGCCGTCCGTTATCACATTTTTCCAGACTCATTTGTGCCAGCGCGGGGTCGAAGGCGGCATCCCGTTTGCCCCAGATAATCAGCGTTGGCACGGTGATTCGACTGCTGGCAGGCCGTTCACGCGGGACACGCAGCGCCCGATACCAGTTGAGCATGGCCGTAAACGCCCCTGGCTGACTCCACGCCTCACGGTACGGCGTAAAATCGGAAAATGTTCCGGCGCGGCTGGTGCGGCGCATCATCCAGACCAGGGGTGTCCAGTTGAACAGGCGGCAGATAAATTCGGGCAGGGAGGGAAGCTGAAAAAACAAAACGTAGCTGCTGCGGAAACGCTGACTCCAGCGTGTGCGGAGCGCCTTCCCAAGCGCCGAATGATGAGCCGCATTTAAAATTACCAGTTTTTCGACCCGTTCAGGGTATTTGCTGGCAAACCACCAGGCCACCGCCCCGCCCCAGTCATGCCCCACCAGCAGGATTTTTTCCCGCCCCATAACATCGGCTATCCCCAGAATATCTTTCACCAGTTCATCCAGCGAATAGGCCGCCAGCGATTTCGGTTTGTCGCTCAGGTTATACCCACGCTGGTCGGGCATCCACAGCCAGTAACCGGCGCGGCTTAACGCCTCTATTTGATTCTGCCAGCCGTACCAGAATTCAGGGAAACCGTGCAGCAGCAGCACAGGCGTACCGTTTTCCGACCCCGCCCGTGCCACATGCAGTTGAATCCCGTTAGTGTGAATCGTTGTATGGGAAATCATTTCACCTTCACAATATAAAGGGCATTTTCTGGCTCGCCAACATGAGCAAGCCCACCTAACATCACGCGCTGGCTGTCCGGTAAAAATTCCAGCGCCACCATTGGCCCCACCGCGCGGAGTCCTTCGGGAAAGGAAAGCGGAATCACAGTCGGCGGGGCATCAGGCTGGGAAAGAGACATCGTATTCAGTGACCCCGCCTCACTATCCAGCCACACCAGCGTATCTCCATCCGGCGCAAGGTCAAACGTGGAGATTCCGGAGGTGGAAATCACCGTTTGTTCTGCGCCTGTTGCCGCATCCAGCACATGCACGGCGGCTTCCTCTCGCTGTTCATATAAAATCTGGCTGCCATCGGGTGAAAAGATGATTTTGCGGGTATGAAAAACGGGGTATGCTTCTTCCGAAGGCTGAATTAGTTCCGCCTTTCCCTGTTCCATCTCCCACCGAAACAAATTGCCCGTTGCCATCATAACCCATAAAAACTGCTCATCCGGTGCGGTTACAAACGCGCTCACAATGTCTGAAGGGCGCACCCGGTCAATATACTCAAAAAAATCTTTCCGGCTCTCGTAACGATTCATTAACACATGGGAAATCGCGCCAGTATCGGTATCCAGCAGCAAAAACGCGGGATTGTAATTATTACTGATGAACAGCATCACCGTTTTACCATCTTGCAAAAAACGAATCGCACTTCCGGCCATAACGGTAGGAATCTGTTTGATGAGGGTAGCCGTTTCCACATCCCACAGGTAGAGGTACCCCGCAAAATGATAGGAAGCCAGCGTCCGGCTATCCGGCGAAAAGGCGATGTCAACCGCGTAATCCGTGTGCCCGGTTAAAAGCGCTTTTTCCGTACCGGTTTCCACATCAAATAAGCGAATCGGCAGCAAGTCGGGGTAAATTTCATCGCCCTGAACAACGCCGATTTCATGAGTCGCTATCGTTTTTCCATCCGGCGAAAGTTCCACCCCCGACTGATTGCTGTACAAAGGAATGACTTTAACTTCGGCAGGAGCAGGCCGATAGGCAGCCGTCACCAGCGAGAGCAGGACAAAAAATAGGAATTGTTTCACAGGGAAGCCTTTCTTGCATTCTCAGGCAAGGTTCACTACTATTTTCGCATTGTTACAGGGATTAGACGAATGAACACTTCTCGCGGTGCGCTGCTTTCTTTGCCTTCAGTGGTCTGGCTGATTATCTTTTTTGCTATCCCTCTCTTTATCATGTTGGGGGTGAGTTTTCTGACACGCGGCGATAACCCATCCGACTATGGAACACCGCTAACCCTGCAAAATTACAAGGATATTTTTACCGAACCCCTCTTGTCTACCCTGCTGCGTTCAATCCGAATCGCGCTGCAAGCCACCATTATCTGTTTTATCATCGGCTACCCTCTGGCAGTTTATATCAGCACCCGCCAGAATACGTTTGTTCGCCAGTTTGCGCTTTTTCTGGTGATTCTGCCCTTCTGGACAAACTTTTTAGTCAGAACCTATTCCTGGCAAATTATTCTGGGGCGGCGCGGGGTCATCAACGAACTTCTCATGAATCAACTGCATCTGATTGACAGCCCTCTGCAGCTCATTAATACCGAAGGGGCGGTTCTGCTGGGGCTAGTTTACGGCTACCTGCCATTTATGGTGCTGCCGATTTACGCTTCTGTGGAACGGTTTAACTTCCACATGATTGAAGCTGCCCACGACCTGGGCGCAAATGACTGGTCGGCCTTCTGGAAAGTCATGTTCCCGATGACTCTGCCCGGCGTGGTGGCAGGCTGGATTCTGGTATTCATCCCTACCATAGGCGCGTTTGTCACCCCTGATTTGCTTGGCGGCACAGAAGGTTTTATGGTGGGCAACCTGATTACCCGTCAATTTCGGGATAACGGAGGAAGCTGGCCGCGTGGCTCTGCCGCCTCCATTGTTCTGATGATTATGGTAGGAATCTCGCTGTTTGTGTACCAGCGTTTTGCCAACGATGATTCTTATGCCCGCACAGGGATAACCGATAAATTTACCCGATGGCTGGAGCGTATCCGCTTCCCCCGTCTGCTGTCGTCGATAATTTTCTGGGTGCTGCTCGTCGGCTTTGTGGTGTACCTGTTCACCCTGAACTGGACCACCACAGGCATCACGGCGGTGGCGGTGGTGCTTATTTTGCTTGCACTTCATTTTTACTATGGACGGACAGAAGCCCATAAAACCGAAAGCCGCACCTATGAAATTCATCGGTGGAGTGTGCGGCGTGACCTGTGGCTGCGGCGCATTGGTAAATGGGGGCTGGCGTTTAACCCCATTTTTTCCTACTTTTTCCTGTGGGCGCCGATTCTTATTCTCGTGCTGTACTCGTTTAATGCCTCGCGCCGTGCCGGAGGGCGTTGGGAAGGATTTTCCACCGCCTGGTATGACAATATTTTTAGTGGAGTGGCTGGCTCACGTTCCAGTTATTCCACCGAAGAAATGCTGGAAGCCGTCGAAACCAGCTTGATTATCGGGGTCGTGGGAACTATTATTGCGACGATTCTAGGGACAATGGTTTCGTTGAGCCTGGAACGCGGAGTCTTTCGGGGCAAACGCTGGGTCGATGGCCTTCTGTATCTGCCAATTGTTATCCCCGACATCACCATGGGGATTTCGCTGCTGGTGTTCTTTAAAGTGGTTTTTGACCTCATCGAAAATCTCACCGGCAGCCGCCCCTTCCCCGGCCTTGCCAATGTGACGATTGCCCATATCGCGTTTAACATCTCATTTGTAGCTATTGTCGTGCGGGCGCGGTTAACGGACATGAATCCCAGGTATGAAGAAGCCGCCCGCGACCTGGGCGCAAACGAGTGGCGCACCTTCTGGCGCATTACCTATCCCCTGCTGCTGCCGGGGATTATCGCCGGAGCGCTGCTGGCGTTTACGCTGTCGCTGGATGATTTTGTCATCACCTTTTTTGTAAGTGGTGGTTCAGTCACCACCCTGACCGTATTTGTGTGGGGGCTGGTCAAGCGTGGGGTTCCGCCCGAAATTAACGCCATTTCCACGCTGATGATTCTGGCCTCAACCACCCTGGTTCTCATTTCGAGTCTGTTCCAACGGAATGCCTCGAAAAGTTGAATGGTAGGAGTAACAAAAAGTGCATAAATGGTTCACCTTCTTGTTGGTCGCTGCGGTTCTGATGATTTCTTTTACCGCAGCAGCACAGGATGAGGAGGAAGGATGGTCTTGTCCATCCGGTTACGAAGGGCAAACCCTGCGAATCTTTAGCTGGTCGACCTACGTGGCAGAAGATACCATCCCCAGGTTTGAAGAAGCCTGCGGCGTCACTGTCGAATATTATGAATTTGGCAGCAACGATGAACTGATGGCCGTGATTCGTTCCGGCATCGCCCGTTATGACCTGGCCGTCCCCAGTGAAGCCAATATCGCCCGCCTGATCGAAGAAGGGCTGCTTCAGCCGCTGGATTACAGCATCATCACCAATGTCAAAAATGTATCGGAAAAATTTCTCAACCCGCCGTATGACCCCGGTAATGTGTATTCTGTGCCGTACCAGTGGGGGACAGCCGGAATCGCGTATGATGCCACGATGGTAGAGGAGGACATCACCAGTTGGGAGGATTTTTTCACCTATGAAGGTCCGGTCGCATGGATTGATGATTCACGCACGATGTTAAGTGTTGCCCTGCTGCTGCTGGGCTACGATCCCAATTCGCAAAACCCGGAGGAGATTCAGGAAGCCAAAAACTACCTGCTAGAACACAGCGACAATGTAGACGCAGTGGCTTCGGAAAACGGTCAGGATATGCTGCTGCGCGGGGATGTGGATATGGTCGTCGAGTGGAGTGGTGATTTGCTACAAATTATCGAGGACTGCGACTGTGATGACTTTGTATATGTGATTCCTGAAGAAGGCACCAATATCTGGGTCGATAACATGGCTGTTCCTGCCAATGCGGAAAATCCCCAACTGGCAATGGAGTTCATCAACTACATCCTTGACCCGCAGGTCGGCGCGGACTTGAGCAATTTTACCGCTTACGGCTCGCCCAATCAGGCCGCCATTGACGCGGGGCTGATTGATGAGGAGACGTTAAATAACCCCGGCATTTACCCGTCAGCAGAAACGCTCGAAAAAATGTACTTTCTGCTGGATGTGGGCGCAGAAGCCGACCAGTATTACACCGAAGTCTGGAATGAGATTCTAGCCGCCCTTTCGGAATAAACAGGCCGTCCTCCCGAATTTTGTTCGGGGGGACGCTTTGCGATACACTTACGCCATTCAATTTTTAGGGAAGATACGAATATGCAAAAACTTACGCTGCTATTTTTAATAGTTTCGCTTCTGTCAATGGGCTTTGCTGCCTCTGCTCAGGAAGGCTGGACATGCCCGGAAGGGTTTGAAGGGCAAACCCTGCGGATTTTTAACTGGTCAACTTACGTGGCGGAAGATACGATTCCGAATTTTGAAGAAGCCTGCGGGGTCAGCGTTGAATATTTTGAATTTGGCAGCAATGAAGAAATGCTGGCGGTGATTCGCTCCAACAGCGCCCAGTATGACATTGCCATGCCCAGCGGCAACACGGTTGGCATCATGATTGAAGAAGAACTGGTGCAGCCGCTGAAAAAAGAATTGATTCCCAACATGGAAAATATCGCGGAAACCTTTGTTGACCCGCCCTATGACCCCGGCAATGTGTATTCTGTGCCATACCAGTGGGGAACAATTGCCATCGGATACGACCAGACCATCGTTGGGGAAGAAATCACCAGTTGGGAACAGGTCTGGAACTATGATGGGCCGGTGGCGTGGCTCAATGACCCGCGTGCCATGATGGGAATTGCGCTGATGCTGCTGGGCTATGACCCGAACAGCACCAACCCGGACGAAATTGATGAAGCCCGCCAATTTTTGGAAGACCGTTCTGAAAACGTGGATGTGATTGCCGACGACAACGGGCAGGACTTACTCAACCGGGGCGACGTAGATATTACGATTGAGTACAGTGGGGATATTTTCCAGATTATTTATGAGTGTGAATGTGATGACTTTGTATACGTCATCCCCGAAGAAGGCTCAAACGTCTGGACGGATAATATGGTTGTGCCATATAACGCCCCCAACCCCGACCTGGCAATGGTGTTTATTGATTACATCCTTGACCCACAGGTGGGCGCGGATTTAAGCAATTTCACTGCGTATGGCACGCCCAATCAGGCATCTTTAGACGCCGGACTGATTGACGAAGAACTGCTCAATAACCCCGGTGTTTATCCGTCTGAGGATGTGATGGAAAAGCTGTTTTTTGCCAACAATATTTCAGGCGACGCCGAACAGATTTATCTGGAAGCCTGGAGCGAACTGCTGGCAGCCATGTCTGAATAGGAGCAGTGATGCCTGGAATTGATGTCGAGCTAAAAAGTGTGACCAAAGAATTTCCGGCACGGCGCGGCGAAACTTCTGTCAAAGCAGTAGATAATGTGTCGCTGCAAATTATGGATGGAGAATTTTTCGCGCTGCTGGGGCCAAGTGGCTGTGGTAAAACCACCACGCTCCGCATGATTGCGGGATTTGAGAATACCAGTTCCGGCGAGATTCTCATACGCGGCAAACCCGTTCAGAATGTACCGCCGTTTCACCGTCCGGTAAACACTGTGTTTCAGGATTACGCGCTTTTCCCCCATATGACCGCCCTTGAAAATATCATGTTCGGGCTGGAAATGGAGCGTGTGCCACGTCAGGAATCACGGGAACGGGCGTTAAAGGCGCTGGAACTGGTACAGTTGAGCGGTGCCGCCAACCGCAAGCCGTCCGCGCTTTCGGGGGGGCAGCAGCAGCGTGTCGCGCTGGCGCGGGCGCTGGTCAAAAATCCGACGGTGCTGCTGCTGGATGAACCCCTGGGAGCGCTTGACCTCAAACTGCGGAAGGCCATGCAGTATGAATTAAAGGAAATGCAAAAACGGCTCGGCATCACTTTTGTTTACGTCACCCACGACCAGGAAGAAGCCCTGACCATGGCAGACCGCATCGCGGTGATGGATCGGGGCAAGGTGCTTCAAATTGGTACGCCGGAGGACATCTACGAAAAACCGCACACCCGTTTTGTAGCGGATTTTATTGGTGAAACGAACTTTATCACCGGAACGCTGAAGGAAAAAAGCGGCAGTCAGGGGCAAATCGAACTTTCGGACGGGCTGTGTGTGGGTGCGATTCTGGATAATCCCGACATGAGCATCGGGCAAAAAGTCACGATTGCCATCCGACCGGAAAAAATTTCCCTCATTCCCAAAACCGGAACGGTCAAACGCGGCGACCATTACGAAGTGTCGGCTGAGCAGGCACTGGCCGCGATGCAGGCCGAATCGAACACCGTCGTGATTCCGGCGGTGCTGTGGAACAGCGTTTATATCGGCACGGACATGCGGTACATCGTAGAACTGGGCAGCACCAAACAGGAAATCACTGTCCGAATCCAGAACTTTGGCAGCCGTTTTGACCAGCGTTACGAACCGGGGCAGTCCGTTTATGCCTATTGGGTGACGGAAAACGCCCGCGTCCTGCTGGATTAAAATGACCCTCATTTTCCCGTAGGGGCAGGGACACGCGAACGCAGTGAGCGATACCTGCCCACATAAGCCCCTCTCCCCGCGTAGCAGTGGGAGAGGGGTTGGGGTGAGGGCATCCATGCCCTCCGCACCCGCCCCTACTACAACATGGCTACTTCCCTACGCAGTCTGGATAGGGCAAGCCCGAAAGCGCTACTATTATCCCAATCACAATAAGGCGGCAAAGGTGTGGCGTTTTATTTTGCTGGTGGGCTGGATGTTAACGCTGAAAGCGCAGCCGGGAATCACCTATCAGGTTGAACAGGTCGTCCGCACGCCAAATCTGGTCACAGGCATGGAATTTGCGCCGGACGGACGGCTTTTTTATACAGAAAAAGAAACCGGAAATGTGCGGGTGGTGGATGCGGCGGGAAAGTTGCAGCACGACCCCGTGATTCATTTTCGGGTGGATGCGCTGGGCGAACGCGGTTTAATTGGCATCGCCTTAGACCCTGGATTCGCGGAAAATCATCACATCTGGGTCTATCTGACCACCCCTAAAACTGTTGACGGTGTGTATAAAGTCTGGCAGCAGGTCATTCGTTTCACCGAAGAAAACAATGTGGGGCGCGACCCTATAGTGATGCTGGAAGTCCCCTATGAATCGCGGGATTATTCCTGGCATACAGGGGGCAGACTGCGTTTTGATGAGCAGGGGTATCTCTACGTTTCCATCGGCGACAATGCAAACGCGGCCAACGCCGAAGATTTAAGTGTTTACCCCGGCAAAATTCATCGTTTTGAAGTGGTGGGAGACGAACTGCGGATACCGGAAGATAACCCCTGGCCGAACAATTCTGCTTTTGCTATCGGGCTGCGTAACCCGATTGACTTTGTGTTTGACCCCTACAGCGATTCGATTTTTGCGACGGAAAACGGCCCTTCGTGTGACGATGAAATTAATTTGATCCAGGCAGGGCATCATTACGGCTGGCGCGAAGGCTATAATCCGATTAACGACTGTGACGACGAGCGCCCCGGGGAACACCCCGAATACACCTATCCCCTGCGCCACTATACCCCGACGATTGCGCCCGTCGGGATTGGCGTTTATACGGGCGACCAGATTCCTGTGTTTCAGGGCAACCTCTTTTTTTGCGCGTGGAAAGACGGCAAAATGCGGAGTTTGACCCTGAATGAAACCCGCGATCAGGTGGTGTATGAGGAGATTGTGGATTTGCGCGGCGCAACCTGCCATACAGCCGTGCTGACCGGACCGGATGGGGCGCTGTATTTTGCTTCCTCCAGTGGCATTTACCGTCTGGTGGGTATGGATTGATGAAATCGCTTGTGCTGATTCTGGCAGCCGTCCTGCTGCTGAGTCCTCCTTTAAAGGCAGAACAGCCGGAGGTGTTTTCCGCGCTCAGCCGGATTCCCGCCGCCAACTGGCAGACCATCGCCTACACGGATTTTGTTGGCACGATGCAGGCATTGGGTGAACCCTGGCCGCCTGCTGCCCTACCCAATGAAATTCAGCAGGCTGCCTGGGAGAGCATCTGGCGTCCTCAGTTTTTTTCGCTGGAACTAACAGGCTTTTCCCCCTATCAGGTGACGCAGGCGGTAGAAGCCCGTCGAGAAGGCGACTTTATCCTGTGGATTGAAGGCACATTTAACACGTATGATATTGCCAGCACCCTACCTGATTTAGGGTATACCCCCCTGCTTGAATTTCCGACAGAAGCCTACCACACCACTGTCGAAAATATCTGGAACGACCTGATGCCCTATGTTGCGCTGCCAGGACGTAATATCCTGCTCATTGCATCGTCGGCAGGACATTTACAAACGCTGCTGGATATTTACGACGGTCACATGCCGCCTGTGGTCCAGCAGGATGCCCTGCTGCATCTGTTGGGAGAAGTTTCCACAGGGATGACCAGCAGTATCCTGCGTTTTGACCACCCTCCGGCCAACTGCTCTACCGCCCTGAGCCGCTTTGTTGCTCATGGTCTGCGGTATGACAGCGAAAATCAGGCGTGGCAGTATCTGTTGAGTCTGGGCTATAGCAGCCAAATGAACATTTCGGAAGCGCGTTCCCTGACCGATGAGCTAGAATTTTCAACGCTTCGCCCTTCTACTTATGATGGTGTGGTCGGCCAGTACACCTCTGTGGTTGAGCAGCAGATTTATGAAACCAGCAGCAGCAGTATTTTGCAGTTTGTGATGCGTCTGCGTCCCAATTTTGAAGCCCTGCCCTTTGACCTTGCTACACAGGCAAATACCTGCCGCCTTTTTAATGCGCCGGATGCGGCGGCAGTCGCGCTGGGCATGGTACACCTTCAGGATTTGGGCGCGGCACGCACCGATGGCACGATTCGTTATGGCAACACCGAACAGGCGCTGTACAACGCTGGACTCAACAACCCCAATCTGAACCCGACTCAAATTCTGACCCCTGTTCAGGAAGCGGCGTTTAACAATACCTGGCGCGGCAGCCTGGCCTTTGAAAACGAATTTGAACAGTGGTTTGGCTTTCCTGCTGAAAACATCCGGCAGGTCATTGAAATGTCCTTCAGCATCGGCGACTATGAACGGATTCTCTGGGGAGATTTTGCCAGCACAGACGTAGAAGCCGCGCTGAAAAATAATGGCTATGTGGCGGTTGAGCAGTATATGGGAACGCGGTTATTTTTTCTGCGGCAGGCGCCCACCTCCGGCGGCTTTCTGCTGGAAAGTCTGGCAAAAACCGCCGCTTCCCCCAGGGATGGGATGTTAATTTTCAGCAGCAACCTGGTGAATTTGCGGCTGGTCATGGATGTCATTAATCAGGAAGTGCGCTCCACGCTGCCCCAATCCCGCGATTTACTACTAACGACCCGCGCCTTAGGAGATGCCACCAATGCCATTATTCACCGCTACGCTGCTCCCCGTTCCGGCGGGCTGGTATGCGGGCTGCCACCTTACCGCGTGGAAGCCTTTGCCAATGTGCTGCGGCCTGATGGATGGCATTTTTTGTACGCTTTAGGTTTCCCAACGGCACGGCAGGATTCAGAAACCATCACGGCGGCGCTGGCGGAAACGCTGGAAAACAGCGATTACCCGCTTCAGGGGCCGGGCAGCGCGACCATCGGCGACCTGGCAGAGGTGGTGAACACGCGCATTGTGAACGACACCGAAGCCACCGTGATTGTGATTGATATGCTGGTCAACGCCGCCGACCAGCAGGCCAGTTTTTTGGGTCAGGATTTCGCCCAGGCCAATCTACCCCCGTGCGCGTTAGGCGATATCCAGCGTTAAGGCCGCGCCGTAAATAGACCCTGTGCTTTTTGAATCCAGATTGCCCCTTTTGCCTGAATTTCCTGAGATAACGCCTGCCGGAAAGCGTCGGTTTGTGCTGTGCTGACCTGGGGCATCCCCAGCGAATTTAGTGATAGGATGTAATCAATCAGGGGCTGCGGTTCGGTAATACACAACTGGTCGGTGTGCATTTCCATGCTGACATCCGAAAAATGGGCAGCCAGCCGCCCCCCTCCATTTTCCAGTGAAAATCCAGAAATAGCGTCGCTCATATTCCAGTCAGTATCCAAAAACTGTTTAATATACTTGCTGAGTTCCACCATATGCCGCCTGCCGTTGGTCGCGGCATAAAAAACGCCATCCGGTTTTAAAACACGCCGTATTTCGCCAACGGCACGGTGAACATCCGATACGTGGTAGAGCATATGGTTGGCAATAACAACATCAAAGGTGGTATCCGCAAATGGGATGTCCTCCGCGCCACACTGAGTAAAGGTAAACGGACGGGCGGCCAGCGCATCTCCCGCGTCATGCAGCATCCCAGGCGAAAAATCGGAGAGAACCACCTGCCACTCTGCCGACACCTGCTGAAGATTAGTCCGCCAGAGCAGGCCAGACCCGCAGCCAATTTCCAGAATCCGCCCGCGCAGTTTCATTTGCTTAAAAACCCATGCCGTCCAGCGCTGAGGATTGGTGCTGTATTTTGAATGGAGGGTGATACGGCTTTGCAGATTAGCAGCATTGGCGTACTGTTTTTTCAGGTGTTCCGAATCGGTAGGATACATGGCGGCTGCTTTCTTTGATGAGTCCGTCAATCACAAATAAGCCATAAAAATTGAAATGGGGCAAGCGGAGATTTGCCATTCAGCAGCACGTCCTCTCCGGTCAGCAGGTCCCGCATATGCAGTTTTAAGCCATACACCCGATATTTTGCCAGGTCTACCCCCTGTTCCTGCTCAGAAAAATTACACAGCGCCAGAAACCCCTGCCCCTCTCGCCAGCGATAGTAACTAAAAACGTGCGGATTGCCCGACTCTAAAAAAGTTGTATCGCCGCCCGCAAAAACCGGACTCGTCTGACGAATTTGAATCATCTGCCGCAGGGATTGATATATCCGACCTTCGATGGTGTGCGGGTCGTCGCGGCGGGCGACCTTTTCCCAATTCGTATACGGACGGTGCGCCCATCGGTTGTCCTGCGCTTTGCCGGGGTCATTTTCATAACTATAGTCGTTTAACGTGGCAACTTCATCCCCCATATAAATCAGGGGAATCCCACCAACGCTTAAAATGACACTATGCAGCAGCAAAATCCGGCGCACCGCCAGGTCAATTTCGTGTCGTTCCCCGCTTTTCAGAGCAAATTCCAGCCCGGCCAGCGACGCGCATGTGCCGCTGATTCGTCCATCCTGGGTGACGGGATTGTAATTAAACAGCAGTCCCCGGCCAAAACTACCGGGAAACTGTCCGGTGTAAAAGGCATTTAAAAACTGGCGGTGGTCAAATCCATTGATGTGGAGCGCACGGGCGTCCTCATCGGCAAAACTCCAGCCGATGTCATCATGGCAGCGCACGTAATTCACCCACGCGCAGTTTTCCGGGTGCAAAAAACGGCGGGACATGGCGTAGTGCAGCAGCCGCACTTCTCGCGTGGCTAAGCTTTCCCACAGCAGCGCCATCAGAGTCGGGTTGTAGGAAATCGGACACTCATAGCCCGCTTTTTCCCCTTCCCCGAAATATTTTGCGACTTCATCCGGGTGAACAATCGCTTCCGATTTTAAAACCATGGCCGGCGCGACCAGCCGCACCAGTGCATTAAACGCCTGAATCAACTGGTGTGCCTGCGGCAGATTTTCGCAAACGGTCCCCATTTCCTTCCAGATGAAGGCCACAGCATCCAGCCGCAAAATCTCCACGCCAACATTTGCCAGAAACAACATTTCCCCAAGCATGGCATTAAACACTTCCGGGTTGCGGTAATTTAAATCCCATTGGAGCTACACCCTTTGTTATCCTTGAGCATTCTTATCAATCCAAACATCCAAGTCT
>CAZKZS010000103.1:0-14405 GCA_964557285.1 uncultured Anaerolineae bacterium
GTAACTGAAGATTCACGGAAAGTCCAACCGGGCGGGGTGTTTGTGGCACGGCGGGCGTCAAAGTCGGTATGATTTCTACCGTCAGCGCCATTATCGGGGAGCAGGAAATTCCTACTGGCCTGCATGTGACTACGCCCCCCGCCCATGAAATTCATCTGTACCTCAAACAAATGGTTGATGCAGGGCTGACTCACTGTGTTCTGGAAGTCACTTCTCACGGTTTAGACCAGGGGCGGGTGAACGGGGTTGATTTTGATGTGGCTGTGATGACCAACGTGACCCATGAACATCTCGACTGGCACGGCTCGTTTGAAGATTATCGGGACGCCAAAGCCAAATTGTTCCGCATGACCGCCGGACATCCCCCACGCGGCGACCAGCCTACTATCACCATTATTAACGTGGATGACCCCAGCGCGACTCATTTTGCTCAGGCATCTATCGGGGCGAATTACATGCTGCTCTACAGCCTGCATAACCCCAAAGCGGATTTTTACGCCGACCGGATTCATTACCGTCCGAATGGCACAAGTTTTATGCTGCGTGGCAACGCGGGGGATATGGCGATTAATTCTCCCCTGGTCGGAGAATTTAATATTTACAACGTGATGGCCGGCGCAGTTGCCGCTATCAGCGCTATGCCGCAGCCGATTCACCAGCAGCGTATGTTACATGCCGTCCCGATGGGTATCCAATCGCTGCCGCAGATTCCGGGACGGATGGAAGTGATTGACGAAGGGCAGGATTTTCTAGCCGTGGTCGATTTTGCCCACACACCCAATGCACTTCAGCAGGCTCTTAAAGCTGCAAGGAACATGGTCGCTAAAGACGGGCGCGTGATAGCTGTGTTTGGCAGCGCAGGACTGCGTGATGTTGAAAAACGGCGGCTGATGGCAGAAACGGCGGCGGAACTGGCGGACATTGCGATTTTTACCGCCGAAGACCCCCGTACCGAATCGCTGGCCGGAATTTTAGAGGTGATGGCAAACGCAGCAGTTAACAAAGGCGGCGTGGAAGGGCAGACGTTTTTCCGGGTGCGTGACCGGGGTGAAGCGCTTTACCGTGCCTGCCAGATGGCAAAAGCAGGCGATATTGTCATCGCGTGCGGCAAAGGACATGAACAAAGTATGTGTTTTGGCTCGGTGGAGCATCCCTGGGATGACCGGAATGCGCTGCGGGCAGCCCTGCGGAAAACACCTGTCCGACATCTGCCCACCGCCGACCCGCAACGAGATAAACATGAAAGCTGGTTAAAGGAGTAGGAACATGAATATCCCTGTACAGGACATCTGGCCGGACGCGACCTGTTACGGCTGTGGCCCCGCTAATCCTGATGGGCTGCAAATTAAAAGTTTTTTTTCGGAGGATGGCAGGTATCTGGTCGCTACCTTTCACCCCCGCCCCAAATTTAACGCCGGATTCCCGAATGTCATGTACGGGGGATTGGTTGCCTCTTTGATGGATTGTCATTCCATCTGGACAGCGATTGCCTTTGCCTACCAAGCCGAAAACCGCGAACTGGGCAGCCTACCTGCCATTTCCTATGTCACCGGTCAGCTCAATGTGAAATTCCTCAAACCTACGCCGCTTGACCAGCCGATTCGCCTGAAGTCGCATGTGGAGGGCGAGATTGGGCGCAAAACCCGCGTCCTTTGTGAATTGAGCGCTCAGGATGGCACGCTGACTGCTACTGCTGACGTGCTGGCCGTGCGAATTGATGCGGACAAATCCGTCGGCGCTGCCATGTAAAAATCCTGTAAAAATTTTAATAAATAGTACCGCCGTCCTATATAAACTATTTTCAAACCATTGTATAGTGTATATAGGACGAGATTTTACTTTTTTCACAAACAGGAGGTTACGATGATCGTAGGGATAGAGAACGACTCACCGCACAACACACCCGTTGAAATCATCGCTCCCTTCACCCCAACAGATTTTTCTGCGTTTCTAAATTTACTGGATACGCTGTTGGATGCTGTGGCGACCCGCCGCCTGGATGATGTCTCCTATATGGACAGGCGGCAGGTCATTGGATGGCTCAAAGACATCCGGTACACATCGGAAGAACTTCTCAATGTGCTGGAACAGTAAGCTCAGGCCAGCACCATTCCATGCCTGACCCGCACCGTTTCCACCGTCAGTAAAACTTCCTTCTGGACATCTTCGGGTGTCCAGTTCATTTCTTCCGCTATGACTTCTGCAATTTCCTGTACCAGCGCCCGCGTCAATTTGCCTAACATGCCTATCAGGGTGCGCCGCAGCACCACATCCGTCACATGCACTACTTTTTCATGACGCGCCAGAAATTGAATTTCACGCTGGCTAAAATCCGCCAGATGGGTAAGCGGTCTGTCCTGTCCGGCGGCGATAAATCCGGCGATGGCTTCCGCATAAGTGCCGTAGCGCTCAAACAGGGTTCGCGCCCGTTCCTGTGAAATGCCTGTTTTTTCCTGCAATTGGCTTATCCAGCGCTGTTGTTCCGCTTCTGATTTTGGATAATTTTTGCCGCCGCCAAACGCCCGATGACGGGTATCAACTTTACGCGGCAGCCCCAAACGCTGTAAAAGCTGGTCGGCGGTTTGTTCGCCAAACGCCCGCTGAGTCGTCCATTTTCCCCCGACCAGAGAAAAAATCGCATAATTCACCCCGTTTCCGGCTTCCGTCACGCGGATACTGTGGTCGCGGCTGATTTGTCCGGGACGGGCGGCATCACTCACGGGCAGAGGACGCACCCCCGTAAATTTAAATACGATGTGTGAACGGTCAACCTGAATAGAGGGGAATACTTTTTTGACCAGCTTCAGAATATAATCCACTTCTTCCTCAGTACATTCCGCCTCATCCGGGTTTTCGATGGGAATATCGGTTGTGCCTAACATGACTCGATCCAGATAAGGCAAAATGAGGACAATCCGCCCGTCGTTGTTTTCAAAGAAAATTTCGCTGCCGTTAATGGCTTTCAATAGTTCCGGGTGGTCAACTACCAGATGCGACCCTTTGGTGCCGCCAATAAAACGGGTAGGTTTCTGCATGGCACGGTTGGCAAAGTCAATCCAGGGGCCCGCCGCGTTGACTACGAGCTTAGGTTTCACGTCAAATTGCTCGCCCGTCACTTCATCTTTCAGCGTGACCGTATCCCCTGCCCCCCGCACAACGGAAACATAGTTCAGCGCCCGCGCATTTTCTGATTCGGCATCCTGTAAAAGTTCAAGGCAGAGCCGTTCCGGTTGGGGCATAAAGCCGTCGTAATAGGTGGCCGCGCAGACAATTTCAGGGTTGAGCTGCGGATATTTTTCCAGCGCCGTCTTTTTTAAATACACCTGATGACGCGGCATGACTCGATGTTTCCGCACAAAAAAGTCATACATCATCAGCCCCATTTTAATCACCAGCGCCCCACGTTCGGCGGGTTTGCTGCTCAACCGTACAAATTTGAGGGGCGCGTTCAGGATTCCAGAGGCCCAGCGAAAAATCGGGATGGTGGTTGGAAGGGGTTGGGCGTAGTGGGGCGCGTTTTCAATCAGCAAGTTACGCTCGTGCAGCGCTTCGCTCACCAGCCGGAATTCGCCATTTTCCAGGTAGCGAATCCCGCCATGTAACATATGCGATGACCCCGCGCTGGCGCCGGAGCAAAAATCCGATTTTTCCACCAGCAGCACGTCCACGCCCTGTAAGGCGAGTTCGCGGAACGTAGCAATTCCATTCACGCCCCCGCCAATAATCAGCACAGAAATATCGGGGTTATTGCGAAAGTGGGAAAGTACAGCCTGTCTATTTGTGGTCATATGAAATTTTTCTTTATTTACCCTTCCTTCCATTATACGGCGGTAGTTAAGCGTTTTACCAGTGAGGTTTGTAACGCGGAACGCAGAAAGTGCGTCAGGCAGACATCAATTGATTGTCAGGTAAGGGCGTGCTAGAATGAGGGCATGGTATGCGACGTGGGAATAGTCATTGTCAACTGGAACACCAGCGCCCTTTTGAAGCGCTGCCTGGAAACTGTTTTTGCAAGTCAGGGCGTGGCTTTTCGGGTAATTGTGGTCGACAACAACAGCCCCGATGACAGCGTAAACATGGTTCAACAGTTTTTCCCGCAGGTTGAACTGATTGCCAGCCCTACCAATGATGGTTTTAGTACCGCCAATAACAAGGGGCTGGCGCAATTTGGATTTGGGCAGCCTCACCGACCTGATACCCCACGCTACGCGCTGCTTCTCAATCCTGATACGGAACTCCCGCCGGACGCCCTCGCCACCATGGTTGCTTATATGGATGCCGACCTTACTATCGGCGCTGCTGGCCCCAAACTTTTGCTGCCAGATGGCAACCTGGATTTGGCCTGTCGCCGTTCCTTCCCCTCTCCAATGGTTAGTTTCTACCGTTTTATCGGGTTGAGCAAACTTTTCCCCAGGAGTCGCCTCTTTGGGAAGTACAATATGACCTACCTTGATCCTGATGTAGAAACAGAAGTTGATTCGGTGGTGGGCGCGTTTATGATGGTGCGCCGCGAAGCCATTGACCGGGCGGGGCTTTTAAATGAAAAGTTTTTCATGTACGGAGAAGACCTCGATTGGGCATATCGAATCAAACAGGCAGGGTGGAAGATTCTTTACAACCCGGCCGTAACAGTCCTGCACGTCAAGAGAGCCGCCAGTCGCCAGAGCAGCCGCGCCCAGCAGGAGTTTCATCGGTCGTCGCTGATGTTTTACCGGATGTATTACCGCAAGACGACTCCGCTGTGGCTGCACCTGATGGTCATGACCGGCCTTATCTTGAAAGGTGGCCGACTGACCTGGCAGGAGATCTGGCATCCCAGCCACTCTTAGGTAAGCGGAAACGGTTACGGCGTGCCTTACTGCTGCTGCAAATTTTAATCGACTGCGCGATGCTGGTCGTTGCGCTGTTTCTGGGTTATATTTCGCGCTCGAATATCCCTGTGATGGGGTTGCCCACCGATCCCCCCAGTTTTAGCAGCTACCTTCCTCTTACCGCCATCAATACGATTTCCGTGTTTCTGGTCTTTTATTTTGGACGTATGTATCACCAGCGTCGTGCGATTAGCCGTATTGACCTGCTGTGGAACATTGTTCAGAATGTCTCCATCGGGACGATAGGCGCTATTGCGTTTGAAACCCTGGCTTTTACCAATACAGGATTGGATTTTGAATATCCGCGTGGGGTGATTTTATATACCTGGCTCTACAGCATCCTGTTAATTTATGCGGGTCGTGAAATTCATCGGCAGTTTGTGTTCCGGCTGCAAAAATCCAATGTCGGACGCGACAATGTACTGGTGGTCGGGGATGGCGAAGTTGCCAAATCCATTATCAAACACATTCGTACCAATCCCACCCTGGGTTATCATCTGGTGGGTGCAGTCACTCCATTAGGCAAAGGGCGTGTGGCAAAAACCGAAGTCGTTGGCATTACCGAAGACCTGCCCTATCTGATTGATACCCATGCTGTTGATCAGGTGATTATCGCCGTACCAGAAGCGACCCGTCAGGATTTAACGCATCTGGTCGGGTTGTGCCAGCGTGGGGAAGTCGATATTCGCATTTACCCGGATACCTTCGCGTTTATTGCAGGCACAATTACGGTAGATGACCTGATTGGGATTCCCCTGCTGAGTGTGCGGGATATTTCGCTGCGTGGTTGGAAGCTCAGCCTCAAACGTCTGATTGATTTTTTTGGGGCAGGTATTGGCCTCATTTTCCTCAGCCCGATTTTGCTGCTGCTGTCCTTTCTGGTGTGGTGGTATGACCGGGGGCCGGTATTTTTTGTACAGGAACGAGTCGGGCTGGATGGACGGCCTTTCCCCGTCATTAAATTCCGCACGATGATTGTGGATGCCGAAAAACAGGCCAAATGGACAACCGCCAACGACAGCCGTGTGACGCCCATCGGTAAATTTATGCGGAGCAACAATCTGGACGAACTGCCGCAGTTAGTGAATGTGCTGTACGGGCAGATGTCGCTGGTGGGGCCGCGTCCAGAACAAATCGCCTTTGTACAGGAATTTCGCGCCAAGTATCCCCGTTACAGCGAACGGCATCGGGAAAAAGCGGGCATGACCGGATGGGCGCAGGTCAATGGACTGCGCGGCGACACTCCGATTTCGGAACGCCTCCGCGCAGATTTATACTATGTGGAAAACTGGTCGTTGTGGCTGGATATTAAAATCATCATTCGCACCGTCTGGCAAACCGTTACAGGCCGCAGCCCCAACGCCTATTGAAGTTTGATATCTGCCCATCGTGCCGATACATAGCCGCGCTGACCGTTATAATTGATGACATACCATTCTCCCTGAACTTCAAGCAGGGGGAAGGTCTGCCGCCAGTCGATTCGCCCGATTTGATTGTAGGTAATGCCCGGGCCGGAACGCACATTCACTTCCACATTTTGTTTGGGGGTTAGTGTTCCGATGGCACGCCCTAACAAACTGGGGGTAGTGGTAGGCGGGACAACAACGATGCCTTCTGAATAGGTGTAACAGAACCAGTTATAAACCACCTGTGCTTTTCGCTGGTCGCGCACAGCAAAAGCAGCCGGATCATTGTAGGTAATCTGGCAGATGTTATTAAAATCCGACTGGCTGAGCAAAAACGCAATCGAATCATCGGAACGGTTAACACATGCCCAATCGGTATTGTTATTGATGATTTTGACCCCGTAGCCGCTTTCCTCACAGTACCACTCGACCCGAAATTCTCCCAAGCGGGTGCTGCCGGGTGGAGCAACCGTGATAATAGTTGAATTTCCTACCGTTGGCTGAAGCGGTGTCGCCGTGACTCTTTCCAGCGCCAAAAACAACCAGTAAGCGCCTACCGTCGCCTGCACGTAACTGGTCGCCACCACGCGATACGTGCCACTGGTAGTCAGCGTATGCACAATCTGGGCGTTTAAGCCGCCGCGCCCATCATCGTTAAAAGCAACCAGCCGCCCGTTCGGATCATAGAGATAAAGATACGGATCGAGTTCAGCGCTGCCGGGAACATTTACATCCACTGACATGACCAGTGAAACCGTATCCCCTGCATTGCCGTAAAATGTCCAGTTTTCGGAAGGAGTCTGGCGGGTGACAGCGCTGCGGACAAACTGTCCATACTGAATAGTGCCGCCGCCCGTACTTTCCAGCGTATTCGATACGGGGCTGTTGCCACTGGTAGGCGCACCTTGCATCAAAGACAGCATATAATTGCCGCTTGTCCCCGGATACCGTTCTGTCCGAATCGTGTAGTTTCCATCGTAGGGTAAAATGTAGTTCAGGATGGCCGAGTCCGTATTTTTGTAGTCGTCATTTTTGACCAGCACCGTTGAATGGTTGTCCAGCAGGTAGAGGTAGGTATCCAGATTGCCGGAAGTGCGGTTCATAAAAATCAGTACAACATCACCCGCCCGCCCGCTAAACTGCCACAATTCCGAAGGACGCTGGTCGTTCAGGGTGCTGCTCACGGTTGTACCATAAGCCAGCAGTCCGGTCTGGGCTTCCACAACAGAAAGGCCAAACGCCATCGCAAAAGCAAATAACAGGATAAAAACAAATAGGCCGCGCATTACCCGTTTCCTCTGAGTCTCTCTTTATCATTAAAAGAGGGACAGGTTAGGAAACACTTAATTTCATATGAGAGAACGATACATGACCCTCACAGAATTAACTGAACTCATGCACCAGCTAGTACGGGCAAAAGGCTGGTACGAGCCAGATTCCAAACGTCCCCAAACGCCACGTAATATTGCGACAAGTTTGGTGCTGGAGGCAGGCGAAATTTTAGAGCATTTCCAGTGGTCAGAGGAAAGCCGTCAGCCAGAGGAGTTAGCGGGCGAATTGGCAGACGTGGCGCTTTACCTGTTACAATTAGCCAGCCTATGCCAGATTGACCTCGAACAGGCCATTTTGGAAAAAATTAAAGTCAATTACAACCGTCAGTGGGATGCAACAGAGTGATCTGGCCTTTTCAAGATAAAGCACTGGCGAAAGGGCTTCGAGAACTTCTGGGAGTATCCCAGTTGTTTCTTAGGGCTATTTCTCCTATGCCACGCCCGACTCCTCTCCCCGGAACACACGGGGAAAACCTGGGGCAGTATCGGCTGCAATTGCTGGCTGCCGACCTGGAAATTGATGGGCAGTCGCGTCAGCTAGCGCTGGTGCTGAAGAAATTTTCTCCGAACAAAGCGGGCGAACACTATTTTTATCGGTTTTTAGCCCCTCATTTACCAGTTTACACCCCACTGCTCATTGCAGGCGACGATAAAAGCGGCTGGCTGGTGACACTGGCACCCGGTCAACTGCGGGGGTCTGAAATCTGGGATGTGGATGATTACCGCGCCGCTATTGATAATCTGGCAATGCTGCATGACCGCTACTGGGGTTTGCAGGAAGATTTGGAACATTTTGATAACCTGAAACACCCGTTGGGCAGCGACTACGAAAAAGTTGCTAAAAGTATCCAGGAATCGGTTAGCCTTATCACCATCCCATCGCTAGCCGTGCCGCGTTACCTGACTCTGTTTCAGGTTTTGCTGGATAAACTGCAAGTGATTGCTGAGCTTTTGCAGCAAGAACCTTTTACCCTGCTGCATGGCAGCTACTGGCCGGATAACATTGCCAGCCCACAGGATAGAGGCCGTCAGCAGATCGCCCACTGGCAGCAGGCCGCGATTGGGCCGGCGGTGCTGGATGTAGTGATGTTTGCCCAGCAAACCAACGCCTATCTTAAACCTGCGTTTCCGATAAGCGCGGCGCTGGCTCGCTACCGGGTTCAACTGGCGAGTCGGCGGCGCGATTCGCTGTGGAATGACCAGCAGTGGAAATTGTTATGGGACTACGCGCTGCTGTGGCTGCTGCTGGCAGACTATTTGCCCTGGATAACCGCCCTGACGCCAGACCTCTACGCCACATGGCATCCTTTGATGCAAAGAGTATGGTATGAGCCAGCCGCCCAGATTGTCGAATCCCGTTTTGGAGATACGTTGCCCCTATGAAACCCGGATTTGAAATTGTGATCGAAAATACCAATGCGCTCACTTTTACTGCTGACGTACTCATGATTAAACAATCGGCGCGTTCTGGTGGGTTAGATGCAGTGATTCGTAACCATTTAAGACGGCACGGCAACAATGCCTTACACAAGAATCTGGATGTGGGAGCATCCATCCTCGTACCGAACCCGCCGGGCCTGAATTATCAGGCGATTCTCGCGGTGGGGACTGTCGATGTTTTTGCGCTTGGATATGAAGAAGTCCGCGTGCTGGGTCGTAATATGCTGGCAAGTCTTTATGATGCCAATATGCCGGTTGCCCATGCCGCCACAACCCTCCATGGGGTTAACACAGCGAAAGCACTGGATGAGGTAGAGGCTTTTCGCTCCCTGTTTTTGGGGTTTATGGATGCTGTGGAAGCCGGAACAGTCCCGCCAACCCTGAAACGGCTAACGATTCTTGAATCTGAGCCACACAGAGTTAGTTTACTCAATGAAAATCTGGAAAAATTTTTACCTGCCGAGACATCCCGCCAAATTTCCACAGAAGAAACCGCGAGTATTTTAACCAGACCCCTCGCCGATGAAACGACGCCACATGTATTTGTTGCCATGCCATTCGCAGATGCTTTTGATGACCAATATTATCTCGCCATTCGTCCGGCCATTACGGAGCATAACATTTTGTGTATCCGGCTGGACCAGGCCGAAAGTGCGTTCACAG
This sequence comes from uncultured Anaerolineae bacterium, assembly GCA_964557285.1. Classification (GTDB taxonomy): domain Bacteria; phylum Chloroflexota; class Anaerolineae; order Aggregatilineales; family J027; genus SB15. The sequence goes on from CAZKZS010000103.1 coordinate 9,712, forward strand.
GCGACATCATGGAACAGGTCAAAGAGCGTATCCGCACCGCGCGGCTGGTGGTTGCTCTGCTGGATGGTAGCAATCCGAATGTGTATCTGGAAGTGGGGTACGCCTGGGGAGTCGGAACGCCCACCGTATTAATTTTGCACGAAAATGAAACCATTCCGTTTGATGTGCAGGGAGCGCGGCTCATTAAATACAACAAAATCTATCGCCTTAAGGAGCAGATTCTTCAGGAGTTGAGGGTGCTGCTGTCAGAGCGTTAATGTGTGTCTGCCGCAGCACCGGATCGAGAGGGACATCCTTTATAGGCCGTGCCGGAGTACCTACCGCAATTTTATTTTCTGGAATATCTCTGGTCACAACTGCCCCCGCCCCGATGATACTGTTGTCTCCGATGGTGACACCGGGCAAAATAATAACGCCGCTGCCCGTCCACACGTTTTCCCCAAGCACAACTGAGGCAGTATAGTCGTTTCCGTAATACAACCCGCCCATGTGATGAGAAGTGGTTGTTATAATCGTATTGTTAGCGAGGATGCAGTAATCGCCAATCGTGACCCCGCCCGTCCCCATAATCAGACAGTTTTCCCCAATATCGACAAAATTGCCTACCCTGACTTTTTCGGGATGAATCATTTGCACCCCCGCCCGAATCCTCACTGACTCGCCAGATGCTCCTAACTGGGATTTCAGGTGCATAATTTGTCCGTAAATCGCATAGTTATGAATAAACGCCAATTCACGCCGAACAAACGGGGCATACCGCCACAAAAATAAACGCACAAGTTGTTTGACAATCCACTGGTCAGGGGACAAGGTGTATGCTTTCTGCGCTAACCCCTTTATAATAGGCGCGGCATTTCAATAAGTACACCCTATGCACGGACTCATTGTTTACAGCGACAGCCCCGCTTTTGAAACCTATTCCTACTATACCGACTGGAAAAACGGGTTTATCCGCCATCCTCAACTCACGATGGATGTACTGGATATTCAGGATTTCCGCTTTTTAAAATCCAGTTTCCGCCTGCGGAATCGGTATGATCTGATTGTTTTTGCCCATAGCGTTTTCACGGGGCTGCTCCATACCCGACGGCTGCCTCTTTTAAAAGCGATACTGGCACGGGTACGCGGCCCGCGTGTGTTTTTTCTCAGCAACGAATTCCGTAATCTGGATCATATGCCGCAAATGGCGGAAACACTGGGCGCACGCTGGATTATTTCCCAGCTAAATCTGGAAGATGCAAAGGTGTTGTACAAACCCCACTGGAATCACCGTATCCTGAGCCTGTCCTACGGTTTTGACCCGGACGTTTTTAAACCTACTAAACCCGCCGCCGAACGTCCGATTGATGTTGGCTTTCGGGGGGATTATTATCCGCCTTACGTGGGGCATGATGACCGTGACCTGCTGCTTGACCAGTTCAAAGCGGCGGTACAAAACAAAAACGGGGTGCGAACGGATATTGAAGTCGGTCAGCGCTTTAAACATCTGGAATGGGCGGCTTTTTTGAACGAGTGCCGCAGTTTGTTAGGGCATGAAGCGGGCGCGACCCGCATTGACAGTGACGAAAATATCCGTCATTTTGTGAACGCCCAGCAGCGCCGTCTGACACCCAATCATTTTCGCAAACTGTTGCTGACCATGCGCGAAACCGGCGTTTTTGACCCGCCGCCCTCCGGCCGGATTGCCGCGCCGCGTAATTTTGAGGCGATGGGAACAAAAACCGTACAAATTCTGCTGCCGGGGCGGTATAACGATTTGCTAGAACCGAATGTGCATTACATTGAACTTCAACGTGATTTCAGTAACCTGGATCGGGTGCTGGAAACGCTCTTTGATGAGAGCGCTTATAATAAAATTGCTGAACGCGCCTATCAGGATGGGCTGGCCTATCACACCTATGAAAAACGGGTGACGGAACTGCTGCATCAGGTTTTGGGATAATCTTAGGAGTAAACCTTGTCTGAATTTGCTGTAACCCCTCAGAGTGAAGATTTTTCTAAATGGTATAACGAGATTGTGTATCGGGCGGAACTGGCCGACCAGTCGCCTGTGCGCGGCTGCATGATTATTAAACCCTACGGTTATGAACTGTGGGAAGGGATTCGGGATGGGCTTGACCGCCGCTTTAAGGCCACCGGACACCGCAACGCTTATTTTCCCCTGTTTATCCCTGAAAGTTTCATCAAGCGGGAAGCCGAACATGTGGAAGGTTTCGCGCCGGAACTGGCAGTTGTGACACATGGCGGCGGTAAAGAACTGGAAGAACCCTATATCGTGCGTCCGACTTCGGAAACAGTTATCGGAGAAGCCTACAGCCGTTGGATTCAGTCCTACCGTGATTTACCCGTGCTGATTAACCAGTGGGCCAATGTGGTGCGGTGGGAACTGCGAACCCGTCCCTTTTTGCGAACCAGCGAATTTTTGTGGCAGGAAGGCCATACGGCTCACGCCACTGAAGAAGAAGCTCAGGCCGAAACCCTTCAGATGCTGGATGTCTACGCCGATTTTGCCCGCAATGATGCCGCGATTCCGGTGATTAAGGGACGTAAAAGCAATCAGGAACGTTTTGCGGGGGCAAAAAACAGCTACACCATCGAAGCCATGATGCGCGACAAACGGGCGCTTCAGTCGGGAACCAGCCACAATCTGGGTCAAAATTTTGCGAAAGCCTTTAACATTACCTACACCGATGAAAACAACCAGCTTCAACACTGCTGGACAACCAGTTGGGGACTCAGCACCCGTATGGTCGGCGCGATTGTGATGGTACATGGGGATGACAAGGGGCTGCGTCTGCCGCCCAAACTTGCCCCTATTCAGGTGGTGCTGGTGCCGATTTATAAAAATGACACGGAAAAAACGCCCGTCATGCAAACGGCTGACCGTTTGTTTCAGGAATTACGCGGCGCAGGAATCCGAATTCATATGGATGACCGCCCCAATCTTTCTCCCGGATTTAAATACAACGACTGGGAAATGCGTGGTGTGCCTATCCGTATTGAAGTGGGGCCGAAGGATGTGGAGAAAAACACTGTTGCTGTCGCCCGCCGTGATATTCCGGGTAAAGAGGGCAAAAAGTTTATCCCGCAGGATGGGCTGGTGCAGGCCATTCACGAACTGCTGGCAGAAATCCAACAATCGCTGCTGCAACAGGCAACCACCTTCCGCGATGCCAATATTCATGAAGTGGTAGAGGGCTATAACCGTTTCCGGGAGATTTTAAAAGACAGTTGGGCGTTGACGTGGTTCTGCGGCGGCGCGGACTGTGAAGCGCAAATTAAAGCCGATAATCAGGCTGTGAGCCGATGTTTCCCTCTGGAACAGCCCCATGCAGGCGAAAGCGGCCCCTGTATCAAATGTGGGCAGCCCGCCCACGAAATGGCGCTGTTTGCTAAAGCGTATTAGCAGCATAGGCCAGATCGAACGCCTGTTTAATCTGGCCTGCTAGGTTTCCTCAATATCATCTTCCACATATTCAAACAGGTCTTCAATGGCACACTCAAAATAATCCTGCAATTTGCCCAGAATCCGCAAATCAGGACGCACGGCTCTATCGTAAACGTAGGCTCTAATGGTAGTAGGTGATACCCCAATGACCTCCGCTAGACTTTTAGGCGTGATTTTCCTGCCTTCCTGTCTGGCTTTTTCAGCCATTAATTCTCTAATCCGCAGCCGTAGTGCCATAAATTTATCCTTAACTGAAAAAATCATACTCCTAAGAGATTTCGTTATCAACCTATAGGGGTTCAAAATATTGCACTTATTGACTCGTTAGTGAAGATGCGTTATCCTGTAGCTAATCGTAAATAGAAAACCCCCGTTGAGTCTAGCAAACAATTCGGGGGTTTTCATAGCTTCATAGAAAGGCTCGACATGAACGACATGATTTCTGTCAGTTCAGATGATCAACGCCCTCTACCCCTTATTGTAGCAGAAAAATGGGGTTTCAAGCTAGCCTATCACTGTTCAGACGAAACTTATTGGTATGCTGTGCTTGATTGGATAGGCGGATTACTCGAAGCAGATTCCACTAGGGCATCTAATACCTGGAGTGATATTCAAAGGCGGGGATCAATAGATATTGTACATTTAATTCAAAAATTCAATTATATGAGAGCAGATGGGAGAGAGTTTCAGGCAGACCACTCAACGGATAAAGGTTTATTTTTGATTGCACAAAGCCTTCGAGTTACTAAAGAACGCCTGTTTTTGAAAGAAATTAGGATATTTCTTGCAAAATCAGGTGCTTTTGTTGACCTTATGCGGTGGAAACCTGAATCTGTTATCGAATCCGGTGTGATTGACCCCGATACAGCTATTGAAGCAGCGATTAAAGAGTATAAGCGGCGCGGGATGTCTGATGAATGGATTCATGCGCGGATTTTTGACAAACTCAAACGAGTATCGCTTACCGATACTGATGTATCTACACAACCCAATGAAATGAAGACTCTATTCTCTCCATTTTTGTTTACTGAGCATCCCAACCTTCTGGAAAAGCCAGGACTTTTTCGAGCAAGGAAAAATAAAAAAAGTACGGAACAAAAAGTATGTGAACTTCACAGAAAAAGTTCATCGGATAAATATCAAGAATTTGTATACGTGATAGATGCTAAAAATGGATTTTACAAAATTGGATTTACCAATAATCCAGAGAGGCGACTTAAACAAATATGCCAGCACATCAATAGAA
>CAZKZS010000104.1:0-14388 GCA_964557285.1 uncultured Anaerolineae bacterium
GACCCGCATGTTTTTCTACTCGATGTTGATGGCAATGTACTGGCTGAAAATGACGATACCAGCCCGGATAACCTGAATTCCCTGCTGGAATACACCCTTGAGGCCGATGGACAGTATTATATCGTGGTGGTGGCTTATGCTGCCGGTGATTTTACGCTTACGCTGAACAGTGAGGGGGGCGTGGAAGGTTTCAGCCAGACCTTTACGGGCAGCGTGGACGACAGTTCCATTTATGCGGAATTTCCGGTTACGCTGACTGAGGGGCAGTACATCTCTGCCTCTGCTTCTGCTACCACAGGCGATCTGGATACCTATCTGTATCTGACTGATACCGACTATAACATCTATGCTGAAAATGATGACGTTGATAAAACGACCACCGATTCGTATCTCGAATATGAGGTCGAAGTGAGTGGCGATTACCTGCTCATCGTGACACGTTACGGGCAGGATACAGGAGAATCAGCGGGCGAGTTTGAATTGACGGTCAGCGCGGAAGGAGCGGCGGGAAATAACGCGGGCGTTGTCAGTAGTCCGGCTGCGGATTATCCGGTGGTCAATGCGCCTGCTGCCGCCGAATGGACGATTCTGGCGTATCTGGCAGGGGATAATGATCTGGAATCGTCAGCGCTGATTGACCTGAACGAGTTTGAAATCGCTGGCGGCAGTGATGAACAGGTGCGGGTGGTCGTCTTTTTAGACCGCAGCCCGGACCATGACACTTCTAACGGCGATTGGGCAAGTGTGCGTGTTTATGAAATGAGCGCAGACAGTGGCGGTTATGATTCGGATGGATACTCCCCCCTGATTGACACGGTAGAATTGGCTGATCTGGGGTCGCTGAACAGCGGCACCGGCTCAACGCTGGCCGATTTTCTGCTCTGGGGTGTGCAAAATTATCCGGCTCAGAACTACATCGTTTCAGTGAATGATCATGGCGGTGGCTGGACGGGACTCGCGGGGGATGACACCACCGGCACCTATATCTCGCCGTTTGAATTTGCGGAAGCGTTTAAGGTAGCCACAGAAGCGGCAGGCATGGAACGATTCGCCCTGCTCATTAATGATGCCTGCCTGATGAGCAGTATTGAATATCTGGATGTAGTTGCCCCCTATTTTGATTATGCGCTGGGCGCATCAGAGGTCATGTATGGCCCCGGATATGATATGACCCTGCTGACTCAGGGCTTGCGCGAGGGAGTCCCAATTGACCAACTTGCCATTCGCTTGATTGATACGTATATGGCGTATTTTGAAGGGGTAGAGGAAGTCCATCCGACCCAAACGCCCACGCTGATTGACTTGCACCAGTTTCCGGCGGTATCCGAAGCGGTTGAAAATTTTGCTGCGTTAGTCAACAGCAACCCGATTGCCTATGCGCGTTTGCTGGGTGAAGCGCGTTATAACACCTACGAGTACGGACTAGATTCATGGCTGTCCTTCCTGATAGATGTGGGTGATCTGATGATCCAGTTACAGCGTATCTCCGATGACCCCGACCTGAACGCGGCGGCTCAGGGGGTGCTGGATGCTATGTCTAACGCAATGGTCTACAGCCAGCGCGGGGAAAGTGTGCCGGAAACCGCCTCCCTGTATAACCTGAATTTTCCTGAAAGCGCGGACGAGTTTATTTCTGATTACGTGGATAAAACCACGCTCGTGAATTGGATTGATATGCTGTCCAATTATTATAACAGTTTCCGCACGGCTGCCCGTGTAGCGCCTGCTCCCATCCCCACCACGCCCGAACCCGAATCTGAGGAGGAACAGGTCAAGCCCGAAAGCCTGCCCCCCCAGGTGAGCATCACCAATATTTATCCTACCGATGTGGTGAGTATCAATGCTCAGGCGATTGTCTCTATGGAAGTCGTAGGGCGGAATATTGCACGGGGAACGTTTACCGTTGACCAGGTGCAGCCGGACGGCAGCCTGCGCCGGGTGGATACCGCCGATATTGTCACCTTTGTGGAACTGGAAGACGGCACATTTGATTACATCAACCAGTGGGATTCCGGCGTTAATGACTTCGATTTTACCTGGACGCCTGAACTTACAACCCTGACCGACGGCACAAATACGCATATTGAGTTAATTGTGGCGCGGGACAACAAAACCCTGATTACCGGACAGTACCGCGCGAACCCTGAAGCCGACTGGATAGAAGTCACCCTTTCCTTTAACGACGAAGGATATGCAACACGCGGCATCACAACAGGCGAAGGGGGAACCAGTCTGGCGGGGAGTGTTCAGCTTCGCGCCGGTGGAGAATTTCAAAGTTATAATGCCATAGTTACGCCTGATGGGACGGTGGTTTATCAGCCAGGCAATCTGTATACCATTCCTGAACAGGGGCTGCATTTTGAACTGGTGAACGCCCCTTCCGGCCAGTATAAGCTGGGTTTCCTGATGGAAGCGTTGGGCGGGACGACGGGTTTTGCCTCCACGACGGTGACGGTGGATAACGACAATATCAATCCTGACCTGAAGAGCTACACCACCCTGACCGAAGGATTTAGCATTTTGCACCCTGCCGAATGGTCGGACATGGAATTTTATTCCGAACGGGATTACTACTATACCAGTAGCGATACTCAGGGCTTCTATGTTTATCCAATTGCCGACGCAGCCGATTTACAAAGCACCGTGCAGGGCATGGTAGACCGCTACGAACTCACCTTAACGAGTGAGCCAACTCCAATCACTGTGGATGGGTATGAAGCGCTGGAATTTAGCTCTACCAGTGAATTAGATGGTACGGTATATACGGCGAAAGCCTTTGCCGTGTTTAAACCAGATACCGAAACCGGCCTGGTCTTTTCCGCCGAAACCACCGACGGCAGCGACCCTTCAGCAGCCTATCAAATTCTGCTGGACAATGTGACCTTGTTTGATGCACAGGAAATCAATGCGGCGGATACGGGAAAGTGGGGTTGGGATTTGTACACAGAAGAAACCTACTATCCTGTGCCGTTAAACTGGCTGCCCGGCGCCGAAAGTGAATTTGGCTGGCGTTATGAAGTGACCGATACACCCGGCGCATTTGTTGAAGTAGGCGTTTATGAGGCGTCTAGTGATGATGCAGGCGCTTTCTTACAGGAAGTTCTCACCGCCTATATCGAAGGTTATACGCTGGAAAAAACCGAAACCTACTACGGCGAATATCATACCTGGCAGGTGGGGTACTATACGGCTGAAGGCGTGACCGGACGGGTCTACGTAACCATAGAAAATGGCATCGCTTACATCATGTGGTTTGAAGCTCCTTCCGATTCGGCCGAATCGTTGTTCCGCAGCACCTTTGAACCCATGTTAGATGGCTTCAAAATTACGCTCGAATAAATAAGGTTTCCCAGAGTGATTCTTCACTCTGGGAATTTCTTTTTGACCAGGAGGAAGCATCATGACAGAAAATGAAACCCGCGAATCAGATTTCCCGGAAAAACTGGGCCAGCCTGCCCGCCGAGCGCTTTTAGGTGCAGGTTATACCCGGTTGCATCAGCTTACAGAGGTGACTGAGGCGGAGATTAAGCAGCTTCACGGGATTGGGCCCAAAGCGCTGCGGCAGTTGCGAGAGGCGCTTGAGGCAAAAGGGATGTCCTTTGCTCGAAAGACCTGATATTCCAGACAGCCAGATCATTGCCTGTCTGCACAGGCGAACAACTGCTTTTGATTGCTGAAGGGGTCATGAGATGGCCTACAGAACTTAATGAAGTCGGATGCGGGGATTCAAAACCGCATACAGCAAATCCGCCGCAAAATTGGCCGTTAAAATGATGGAAACCGTCACCATGACAATCGCTTGAATCATAGGAAAATCCCGCCGTTCGATGGCAGTAATGAGCAAACTCCCCAGGCCCGGGTAGCCAAACACAAATTCAATCACCACCAGCCCGCTAATTAGCCAGCCCGTGCTGATGGCAATCACGGTAATGGTGGGCAGCAGCGCGTTGCGTAAAACATGTTTAAAAATCACAACGGGATAGGGCAGTCCTTTCAGAACCGCCGTGCGGACATACTCGCTTTTCATTTCCTCAATCACTCCCGCACGGGTCAAACGGGCAATATAAGCCAGCAGCACCAGAGTCGCAGCAATAGCGGGCAGCCATAAACTGGGAAGCGCTTCCCGAAAGGACGCATCTGCCCGCACCGCCGAACTGGAAGGAAACCAGCCCAACGTATCAGCCAGGGGGTTATCTGCCCACTTCAGGGCGACGGTATTGATGAGAAATAAACCCGTCACAAATTCCGGCAGGCTGACCACAGACAGCGACAGAATGGAAATCACATTATCCGGCAGTTTACCCTCCGAAAGTCCAGCGATAACCCCTAATAGGATAGAAAGCGGCACGGCAATGAACATCGAAACGAATCCCAGACGGGCAGAGTTTACCAGCCGTTGAATCACCAATTCTCGAATATCCTGCCCACGAAAGGCAAACGATTCTCCCCAATCGCCCCGCATAAAATCGGTTATCCAGACGGCATACTGCACAAAAAGCGGTTTGTTTAAGCCCAGTTCTTCCCGCTTGGCCTCAACCTGTTCTTCAGACGCATCCCGCCCCAGAATGACCCGTGCGACATCCCCCGGTAGCACCCGCACCAGCAAAAAAATCATCACAGAGGTGATGAATAATGTCACCACAAAAAAAGCCAGCCGTCTGGCGATAAATCGTCCCATTAATCCGCCGTTTCCAGAAAGTGACTCTGTAGGGCTTCCAGTTCTGCAAGGGGAATGTGACAGCGAATCAAATGACCTTCGCCATCGTCTTGCCAGGGCGGGTCTTGCGTTTCACAAATAACCCCGATTTTACGCGGGCAGCGGGTATGAAAACGGCAGCCCGTCGGTAAATGGCGCGGGCTGGGAATCTCGCCCTGCAACCGAATCGGCTGTGAGTCATAACTTGGATCGGGAACAGGAATCGCGGAAAGCAGCGCTTCTGTATAAGGATGATACGGCGGCTGGAACAAATCATGTCCGTAGCCCATCTCAAAAAGCTGCCCCAGATACATGACCGCAATATAATCCGCCAGATACCCCACGACGGCTAAATCATGGGAAATAAAAATATAAGCGGTGTCGCGTTCTTCCTGTAAACGTGCCAGCAAATTTAAAACGGCTGCCTGCACCGACACATCCAGCGCCGACACAGGTTCGTCACAGATAATCAGGGCAGGGTTAGAGGCAAATGCCCGCGCAATCGCAACGCGTTGTTTTTCCCCGCCGCTAAGTTCACCGGGGAAACGTGCCGCGTACTCCTCCCGCAAATTGACAGCACGCAGCAGCCGAACAACCTCCTGGTCAGCCTGCTCCCGATTCATTTTTGCCAGCTTCATCAACGGGCGGCGAATCTGCTGCCCCACTGATAGATAGGGATTAAGGGAATTTTGCGGATTCTGGAAAATCATCTGCAACTGTGCCAGTACATCCGGGCTGCGTTCCTGCACGGTGTCCTGAATTTTGACCTCTTTAAGCTCAATCTGTCCGTCGGTAGGGTCGGTCAGTCCGATAATGAGACGAGAGAGGGTGGTTTTGCCACTGCCGCTTTCCCCCACCAGTCCCAGCGTGCGGCCTGTCTGCACCCCCAGATGCACCCCATCGACTGCCCGAATCGGGGCGGGTTTTTTCCCCTGAATCAGTTCCAAAAGGCTGCGCCGGACCTCAAAATGTTTGGTCAGGTTTTCCGCCTTCAGCAGCGATTCCCGTTCCAGGCGTTCGACAGCTTCCACGCCTGCCTGAATTTCCGGAGTAATTTTTAGGTGGCCGGACTCAATTTCCTGCCAGCGATGGCAGCGTACCAGCCGTGCTTTTCGCGTCAGTTCAAGTTCAGGTTTTTCACGGTGGCAAACTTCCAATGCCACCGGACAGCGCGGCGCAAATACACATCCCCAGGGCAAATCATAAAGCGAAGGGGGGCTGCCTTCAATCGACAGCAGCGCAGCCTGCCTTTTGGATTGGCCTAAACGGGGGATGCTGTTGAGCAGGCCAATCGTGTACGGGTGAATCGGGCGGGCATAAATATCCTCTACTTCCCCGTTTGCCATGATTTCTCCCGCATACATGACTACCACCTGATCACATACCTGCGCGACCACACCTAAATTGTGGGTGATATACAGCGCGGCCGCCTGCATCCCATCAATCAGTTCCCGAATCAGGTCAAGAATGACGGCCTCTGTAGTTACATCTAACCCTGTTGTTGGTTCATCCAGAATCAACAACTGCGGGCGGGTGATGAGCGCCATTGCAATGACCACACGCTGCTGCATCCCGCCGCTTAATTCGTGTGGATAGCGGTTGGCGACATTTTCTGGATCGGCAAGCTGCACGTTGCGGAACATCTCTATCACCGCTTTTCTGGCATCATGGCGATTCATGCCCAGATGATACCGGGGGATTTCGGCAAGTTGTTCGCCCACTTTCATGGATGGGTTCAGGGCGGCGGCAGGATTCTGCGGGACAAGTTTGATGTGTGTTCCCCACAGGGAACGCATGGCGGTCCGGCTTTTTCCGGTTAATTCTTCTCCGTTAAAACGAATCGAGCTGCCTTTTTCAATGCGCCCGTTGTCGCTGAGATAGCCCATAATGGCCGTCGCAACGGTAGATTTCCCTGACCCCGATTCACCAACAATGCCGCAAATGTCGCCGCGTTTGACCTGCACGCGAAAATCCCGTACCGCTTGCAGCCAGCCGGAGTCGACCCGATAGCTGACGTTGAGATTTTCCACTTGCAGAAGCATAGTCTCTACCATGTTAGCTGCTTTTCTGCACCATCCGTTTAATACCATCTGACATGAGGTTAACACCAATCACCAGCAGCGCGATTGCCCCCGCCGGATATTCCAACGCCCAGGGAGTCAGCGCATACAGCCCGCCCCGGTTTTCGCTGACCATCAAGCCCCAATCCGGCGATGGAGGCCGCGCCCCGAAGCCTAAAAACCCCAGGGAGGCCACCAGAAAAATCGCATACGAAAATCGCAGCGAACCTTCCACCACCAGCGCCGGAATCACGGAAGGGAAAATTTCGCGGAAAATGATATACAGGGATGATTCCCCGCGAATTTGCGCCGCTTCCACAAACTGACGGGATTTAATTTCCAGCGCCGCGCTGCGAACCACCCGCGCTACAATCGGCGCGTAAACAATAGCAATCACCACCAGCACCGCATTATCCGCCACATTGGACTGCCACGAATTTGGCTCAAAGTGCAAGCTGCGAATGATGCCGATAATCACCAGCGCCAGCAGCAGCGCCGGAATCGCCAGCATTGCATCAATCAGCCGCCCCATGATTTCATCCAGCCAGCCGCCCTGATAACCCATAAACAGCCCGACAAAAGTCCCAATCAGCACGGCGATGAGTGTTCCCAGCCCTGCCGCCTGAAAAATACTGCGTGTGCCAAGAATCACTCGGCTGAACACATCTCGCCCTAAACGGTCTGTGCCAAAGGGATAATCGCCTAACCGCAATGTCCGCAGGCTGAGAGTTGGTGCTTCCTGACTCGGATTTTTTTGATAATTGGCATCCGGGTAGGGGGCAAGCTGCGTGCCAAACACGGCCAGAATCAGAAAAAATAAAACGATACTTGTCCCGATAGCGGTTTGTGGGCGGCTGAACAATTCCCGGAAAAAATTTCCGACGGCTTCTATGAATGGTTGCATGATGAATTTTTATCCTCGCCCTAAACCCCGCGAAAGGGATTTAGGGCTGGAGAGGCAGCATTTTACCCAATGGTCACAGTGTTAAAGTTGGTGCGTCCGGGGAAGGGGTGCAGATTAAATCCCTGAACGCTTTCCTCTGCGATTCCCAGGGAAGCAAAGAAATATGGGACAATAATTGGGCCGCGTTCAATCAAAATGCGCTGGATTTCTTTATAGGCATTGATACGTTCCTGTTCATCCAGCGTTGTACCTGCGGTATCAATCAGCGCATCCAGTTCTTCATCGCTGAAATGCGATTCATTCCATACCGCGCCCGTCTTAAGGGAGGTATCCAGATAAAACTGCGGGCGGGGACGTGACCCCCAGGGCGTGATACCCAGGTCAACTTCCAGCCAGCCGTTTTCACCATAATAGGTGGCTTCATCTTGCAGTTCAATTTGTACCCGGATTCCGGCTTCTTCCCACTGTGCCTTGAGGACTTCGCCGAGCGTGGGTCTGTCGCCTGTGTTCGGAATGTAGAGAGTCATATCCAGCCCATCGGGATACCCTGCTTCGGCAAGGAGCGCTTTTGCCGCTTCGGGGTCACGCGCTGGAAGGGGCGTTTCTTCGCTGTAATAGTCCCCAAATAGGGGACCAATCGGTGAGTCGCGGCCAACCGCCCCTAAACCCAGCTGCACACGATTAAAAATTTCGTCGCGGTCAGTGGCAAGTTTAAACGCCTGACGGACTTTTTCGTTGCTGCCGGGTTCACGGTCAGAACGCAGCCGCACCAGATCATGCCCATTCGTCGGCAAACTGATGGAGGTCAATCCCGCTTCATCTGCCAGCGCTATGAAGGTTGCATTGTCCATCCGTACCGCCACGTCAACGATGCCGCCGCGCAGCGCATCCACCGCCGCCTGATTATCATTAAAATAGATAAATTCCAGGGTTCCGATTGCCGGCGCGCCGCCCCAGTAGTCCGCATTAGCGGAAAAAACAGCCCGGTCATCGGCCAGAAATTCCATCAGCTTAAACGGCCCCGTGCCGTTAAATTCCACGCCGATATTGGGCGCATCCGCTTTTAAAACCAGCGCGTGATTATCGGACAGGTCATACAGAAAATCGGGATTGGTCTGAGTTAGTTTAAAAACAACGGAATTTCCTTCGCCCGCCTCAATGTTCTCGATGTTGGCGTACAAATCGGAAGTGGGGCCGTCACTTTTCAGGCGGTTAAATGTCCAGATGACATCTTCCACCGTTAAATCGCTGCCATCATGGAACTTCACCCCCTCTCGAAGTTGAAGGTCAGCCCATCTTCGCTAACCGTCCATTCGGAAGCCAGACGTGGAACGAGGGCAGATTGAGCGTCCGTATCAATTAAATAATCATAAATGGCATTTAAAAAGGCAATTTCACTGTCCGCAGAGGCATTTAACGGGTCGAGGGTGAAGGTAGGATTCCAGGCGACGCGCAGCGTACTGGTTTGACGACGGGTTGCAAGGGAGGCTGCCTGTTCGGGTGTAACATCAAATCCGAAAGGCCCAACAACGCTGGCTGCCATACCCGCAGCCGTAAACTTCAGGAAACGACGACGTGAGAGTTGCATGGTTTCTTCCTTATTTTAAACTGGCCCACGTTTCAGAAACCCTCTCCACACCACACGGCGGGGCAAGCTGGCGTTCCCGGCGCTGACGAATCAAATCACGCAGGGTAAGCATCAGCGCCCTGAGGAATGGTCTGGGCATGGCGTCCGAGTTGTACATAGGCGTAAGAACAGAAAATATTGCTTCGGTTATCCTGACGATATGACAGGCGTGAATATTACCTGTTTTAGCTCATTTGTTCAAATGAATTTACGGTTTCTATTAGTGTTACTCAACCACCGGATGAGGAATTTTTTTCCCCTGCAATCCGGCAATCAGATTGTCCGCCGCCATCTCTGCCATTTTGTTGCGGGTCTGGATGCTGGCGCTGCCAATATGCGGAACGACAATCACGTTGGACATCCTGAGCAGGGGGTCATCCATCGATACAGGTTCAGGGTCAGTAACATCCAGCGCCGCGCCGCCAATACCCCTGTTTTTTAAAACTTCTGTCAGCGCCTTCTGATCAACAATGGGGCCGCGTGCCGTGTTAATTAACAGGGCAGTCGGTTTCATCCATGACAGCCGTTCATGGTTGATTAAATGATGGGTCTGCGGAGTGTACGGGGTATGAATCGTCACAAAATCGGACTCCCGCAGCAGAGTTTCCAGACTGACGTTTTCCACATGGAAGGACGCGGCTTCTTCAGGGGTTAAACTGGGGTCATGGGCGAGAAGGCGCATTTCAAACCCCGAAGCGCGTCTGGCAACCGCTTTGCCAATCCGTCCCATGCCAATAATACCCAGGGTCGCGCCGCATAAATCTGCCCCTAAGAGCAGTTCCGGCCCCCAGGTTTTCCAGTGACCTGCCCGCACATAATCTACCCCTTCGACCACCCGCCGCGCCAGTGCCAGCAGCAGCGCAAAGGCTAAATCAGCAGTGGCATCGGTCAGCACGCCGGGCGTGTTGCCGACCTTGATTCCGCGTGTTCTGGCCGCTTCTATATCAATGTTATCCAGCCCTACCGCCATCTGGCTGATAATTTTTAACTGTTGTCCGGCAGCGTCCATGATGTCACCGTCGATTTTATCCGTCACCAGACTCACGATGCCTTCCACACCACGCACCCGTTGTTTGAGCTGGTCGCGGGTGGGCGGCAGTTCGCCTTCCCAGACATCAGCTTCACAGGCGGCCTGAATTTTATCAAGCCCCGCCGCCGGAATTTTCCGGCATACGAACACTTTCATGAGTCACCTTTTTTCTTTTGTTCGCTGCGCTGGCGCATCCCGCGTGCCAGCGAAGATAAATTCTGGAAATAATCATTGTCGGTAATTTCTTTGACCTGTTCATGCACCCGTTTTTCATCAATTTGAATCCGAAGGCGCTGCACTTCGCGGCGGGCTTCGGCCAGGTCATCTTTAACCTGCTCAAACAGGCGGGCGTTGGCAATGGCAATCGCGGCCTGATTTGCAAAAGCCGTCAGCAGGGGAATAATGTCATCCTGAAACACGCCCATTCTCAGACGGTTATCAGCATATAACACCCCCTGCGGCCTTTCCTGCCAGATGAGGGGGATCACAATAATCGAACGCAGGTCGTTTCTCACCACACTTGCCAGCCCGCTAAAACGGTCATCTTCCTGCGCGTTGGTCGTGATGAGGGGTTTGCCCTGTTCCATCGCTGAATTGATAATGCCCCGGCTGAAACTGATTTCATCGTCCGAAAGGCTTTCCCTGTCCCAGTCGCGGGCGGCATGAATCTTAAAATCTTCCCCTACCCGCAGCATCAAAAAGGCACGCTCCGCGCCGGTCAGGTAAATGACCGTATCTATAACATCCTGTAACACATGCTCAAGGTCAAGGGAGGAAGTGATTAAGGCGGAGGTGCGTACCAGTTCCTGCATTTGTCCTAACTGGCGGCCTAGTCTGCGTGAATTTCTTTGCAGCCGTTTGGTTTCGACTTCGGCCAGCCCCACCAGCCTATCCACATCCACCGGAGCGTTCGCCCCCAACTGATGCAGTTTCACCGCACTTTGCGCCAGCCCCATCGCCAGATGCTGAATATGCTGTTCCATATTGGCGACACTTTGTTCCAGTTCGAGTAAACCCTGATTTTGTTCAGCCAATTTTATTTATTCCCTTCATCCTGATTCACAGGCAGAGTCACAATAAATTTTGAGCCAACGCCTACCTCACTGGTGGCAACTATCGTTCCATTGTGACGTTCAATAATTTTACGACAAATAGCAAGCCCCATCCCCGTACCATCATATTCACTGCGGCCATGCAGCCGTTCAAACAGGTTAAAAATACGGTCTGCGTATTTTTCATCAAAACCGATGCCGTTGTCCTGCACAGAAATTTGATAACTTTTAATCTTACCCCCCGGCGAATCGCCAATATCGTCCATTTCAATCTGAGCTACCGAAATTTTAACGTGAGGCGGGCGTTCGGGGTGATGGTATTTCAGGGCGTTGTGGAGCAAATTCAGGAATAACTGGTGCATCTGAGAAGGTTCGGCTTCCAGCGTGGGCAGTTTTTCAAGTTCAATCTTGCCACCCGTTTCTTCAAGCTGAGTATCCAGGTCGGTGTCAATCACTTCCTTCACAATGCGATTCAGATCGACCTGAACAAAGGGTGTTGTCTGGCTGCTGACACGAGAGTAGGAGAGTAAATCCCGAATCAACTGCTGCATCCGGTTGGTGGCGGCCATCATCCGATTAAGATAATCGACCCCTTCCTGCCCCAGCGCTTCATGATATTTTCCCTGAAGCCGTGAGCCAAACGCCTGCACTTTTCGTAATGGTTCTTGAAGGTCATGGGAGGCAATGTAAGCAAAGTTTTCCAGCGCGGCGTTGCTCTGCCGCAGCCGAATCGCATTGCGGGTCAACTGCCGTTCAATCCGTCGGCGCAGACGAATTTCTTCCTGTAATTTTTCATTCGCTTCCCGAAGTTCGCGGGTGCGCTGCTCAACGCGCTGCTCAATGGAATCCGCCATCGTATTGAAGGTTTCGGCCAGTTGATCCAGTTCGGAAATGCTGCTTTTCATCTGGACTCGACTGCGTAAATCTCCCGTGGAAAGATTACGTGAGGTGTCTACCAGATGATTCACGGGGCGCACAATCATGCTGCTGCCGATCCATGCCAGCGCAAAAGTTAATGCAATAGCGATAAACAAAACTGTGAGACTGCGATTCCGCACCTCATTGGCATCTTTAAAGGCCACTTCTTCGGCAATCCCTACCGTGATGTAAACGCCTGAAACTGTGGGCTGAAGCGGCGTAAATCCGTAAAGGCGCGGTTTTCCATCTATGCCTACAGTACGAAAATTTCCTTCCTCATTATATTTGTGTATTTCTTCAGTCAAGGTTCGGTTGGGATGCACCTGTCCTATCCACTGTTCAGGGTCGGGATAATAGGCGAGAATAATATCATTCTGGTTAAGCACGGTGATATTGGTTTGAGGGGGGATAGTGCTGGTATCCAGAAAGGTACTGAACCATTCTAGCGAGAGGGTAACTGAGACAATGCCCTGGAGTTCCCCCTGTTCATTCAAAACAGGGTAATTGATGGGAAGAACAGGCAGACCTGTGATCCGGCCTGTGCGATAGCTGCCGAAGGTAATGTTGTGGGTTTGAATCAGGTCTTTATACCACTGTTCTTCCGCGTAATTCAGGCCAAGCGCTTCCGGTAGGCTGCTGCATATGACAGTTCCTTCAAGGTCGAGTTGCGCGATATTTGAATATTTGCCAGCATATTGTTCTAAAAGCCTGGCAAAAACATCATTACACACTTCGACATTCTGGGTTTTGACAATTGGGATTTCGGCCAGGGTGATGAGTAGCTGTTGGGCGCTTTCAATTTGCTGGCTGTGCTGCGTTGCCAGATTTTTGGTAATCAGCAGGGCTTCGGTACTGGCTTTTGCTTCCGCGTATTCACGCTGTTCCTGATAATTCAGGGCGATTAATCCAAATAGGGGCGAAAAAATCACCAGCACGATAGCCAGCACACGCGCCTTTAAACTATATAACCGCGGTTTTTTAGGAGATAACTTCATCAATAGTATTTTCTTATCACCCGCATGTTGATGTTATTATCTCTTAAATATGAAGATGCGACAAAATGACAGGCATACAAAGACATGTTATCATGGGGCGGTAGAAGCAAACTTGCCACAACAACCCTGCTTCATCAGGGAGGGAGATTCTCGCTCCCCGGTATTTTATTTTTATTTTAAATTGAGGAGTTTCATATGGAATTTGGAATTACTTTTAAGGGAGATATGTCTCCCGAACGCACCTTAGCCCTGATTCAACAGGCCGAAGCTGCCGGATTTGACTATGTATGGTTTTTTGATTCCCATGTGTTGTGGCAGGACTGCTACGCTTACATGGGGGCGGCTTCCCAATTAACTAAACGGGTGCGGTTTGGCCCCTTTGTGACCAATCCGGCGGTGCGTGACTGGTCAGTGACAGCCAGTATGCACGCGACTCTGGCACGTCTGACTCATGGCCGGATTGATATGGGAGTGGGACGCGGCGACAGTTCGCAGCGAGTTTTAGGACGGAAACCCGTTTCCTATAAAGAAATGGGCGAATTTGTGGAAGTCGTGCGGAAACTCGTCAGGGGAGAATCCGCGCCGGTTCTGGACTGCGACACCCAACTGGTCTGGTCAAATTATGAGATGCCCATCTGGATTGCTGCCTATGGCCCTCTGGCGCTTAAAACCGCAGGCATCCACGCCGATGGGTTGATTATCCAGCTTGGCGACCCCTTCCTGAGCAACTGGTTCATCGAACAATTTCACGCAGCCGCCCAGGAAGCCGGACGGGATGTATCCAAATTGCGAGTATGTGCGGCTGCGCCGGTGTATCTTTCGGAAGATATGTCCCTGTGTCGCGCACAAACGCGCTGGTTCCCCGCGATGGTCGGCAATCATGTGGCGGATTTGGTGGAAAAATACCATTCCGGCAGCAATATTCCCGCCGACTTTTTAGCGTATGTGCAGGGGCGGAAGGGGTATAATTATAAAGAACATGCCGATAAGGACGCTGACCATCTGGACTTTATCACTGATGAAGTGATTGACCGCTTCGGTGTCCTGGGGCCAGTTGACCGTCAGATTGAAAAAATCGGCGAACTGAAAAAAGTAGGAGTCACCCA
>CAZKZS010000105.1:0-1393 GCA_964557285.1 uncultured Anaerolineae bacterium
CACTCATTGGCCTGATTGTGCTGGGTCTGGATTTGTATTCCAGAGAAAGCCAGCGCCGGGATGTGGGGTATTTTGCCGGATTCCTGCTGCTGGCGCTGGCCGCCGCTACCGTGTTTGTTCCTACCCCCGATGGTCTGGAGGAACAACTGGTGTTGGGTGGGATGCTGCGGCATGACCAGTTCACCCAAATTTTCCGTGTGATGTTATATATTGCCGCCGCGCTGACCTGCTTCATTGCCATGGGCGATAACCGGATGCGCTATAAGGGTGAGTTTTACCTGCTAGTCATTGTCGCTACGATTGGCGCGAGTCTGCTGGCGGGGTCTGCCGATCTGGTGATGGTCTTTGTCGCGCTGGAAACCCTGTCCATCAGTTTATACGCATTGGCCGGATTTGTGCGGGATGACGCCCGCAGCGCAGAAAGTGGCCTTAAGTATTTTCTGATTGGCTCTTTTGCGACGGGCTTCACGCTCTACGGTTTCAGCCTGCTTTACGGCTTTACCGGCGCGACGCAGATTTACGGCGCGGAAGGCATCGGGCAGCAGTTAGCATCGGGCAAACTGGATGATGCGCCGATTATCGTGGCGATGATGCTGGTCGTGGTCGGATTTGGGTTTAAAATCAGCGCCGTACCGTTCCATTTCTGGACGCCAGATGTATATGAAGGCTCACCTACTGCGATGACTGCCTTTGTATCGGTGGCATCCAAAGCGGCGAGTTTTGCTGTGCTGCTGCGGTTTATGCTGGCTGTTTTCCCACCAGAAAATCTCGCGCCGGGTGCGGTGTCTGATTATAGCGAACTCTGGGTGCCGCTGATTTCCGTGCTGTCGGTGGTAACGATGACCATCGGGAATGTGTTGGCGCTGGTACAGCGAAATATTAAACGCCTGCTGGCCTATAGCTCTATCGCTCAGGCGGGTTATGCGCTCATCGGCGTGGCGGCCATTGCGACCAACGACGGGGGTCAGGGGGCGGCTTCGGTGGCCTTTTACATGTTCATGTATATCCTGACCAATATTCTGGCCTTCGGCTGCATTATCGTGTTCGCCAACGCCACAGGCTCAGAAACGATTGCCGATTTTGCCAGTTTAGGACGGCGCAATATGTGGCTGGCTATGTTTATGACCGTTGCGCTGCTGTCTTTAGGCGGGATTCCTCCGGCAGCCGGCTTTGTCGGCAAATTTTATTTGTTCCGGGCAGCGATGGACGCTGAATTGATTTTGCTGGCCGTGATAGGCGTGTTAAATTCCATTGTCGCGCTGTATTACTATCTGGTCATCATCAAGGTCATGTTTGTTGACCCCAGCCCGGATGAGGACAAAGATATTCCTATGCCCGCGAATTATGCCTGGGTATTGGGCGCGGCCTCGGTTGCGGTGATCCTGCTGGGTAC
>CAZKZS010000105.1:1493-14300 GCA_964557285.1 uncultured Anaerolineae bacterium
CCCATTTGGGTAAACAGCACTCTGAGAAGGGATGCCGCGTGCATCCCTTTTTTATTTATAGGTGCTTCTGAATAAGATTTCGCAGCGCGGGTTCAGGCAGCGCCCCTACCGCCTTATCCACCATTTTGCCATTTTTAAAGACAATCAGCGTAGGGATGCTGTGAACCTGGAACACCTGCGCCGTTTGTGGATTCTGGTCAACATCCAGCTTGGCGATGGTCGCTTTTCCTGCAAATTCACCCGCCAGTTTTTCCAGCGTTGGGGCAATCATGCGGCAAGGTGGACACCAGGTTGCCCAAAAATCAACCAGCACCGGAGTGTCACTTTTTAAAACCTGTTCCGCAAAGGTGCTGTCCGTAATGACCACAGGTTTTGTGGTTTTGGACGGGGCTTGCTTTTTGAGTTCAGCCGTTTTCCCCAGTAGAAAATCTGCATAGTTTTGCAGCGCAGAAACGCTCAGGTCGGGCGTGCGGGCGATTTCTTTGCCGTCGCGCAGGGCAGTGATACCCGGCATCAGGGACGGGTTATCGGCGGCGTCCACTTTGACAATCAGCAGTTTTTCCGCCGCGTTTTTGGCGGTTGTTTTCATCACATTTTCTAAATCAGGCGGCAGGCTGCGGTTATACACGACGAGAATCACAGGCAGGTCAGCCTTTAAAATACGTTCCAGGGTTGCAGCGCTGGCGGTAATCGGGGTATCTACTTTAATCATGCGTTTCTCCTCCTCAAAATAGAGAGCGCGTGAGCAGACGCAAAGTTACCTTTTTCATTTCCTTTCTTGCGAAATTTATATATTGGGCTTTTTTTCTCTCATCAGAACCTTTATAATAGCAACCCATTCAGTGAAACTCTTATAAACAAAATTTCAAAGAAGTTAATCTTTGCTTTCGTTTTGGTTGAACGATATAATCTGCCGGACTGTGTTTGCAGGCCAAACTGAGAGAAGAAAGCGAACTGGCTCTCTTTTTTTTTGAAGTGAGATTGTGAAGTTATACGCAAATGCCGGAAAAAGATGACCGCAGTGAATATATCCGTAACATGGCTTTTGCTGCAATGGCAGGTCAGGCGGGATGTGCCTCTGTGGGTATGATTATCGGGGCGTTATTTCTGGGTATCTGGCTGGATGCGATTTTTGATACCCGTCCGGCCTTTACGCTGGGGCTGGTATTAATCAGTGTGCCGGCAAGTCTGGGGATGATGGTGTACATCGCTCTGAAGGCGACCAAACAAATTACACCACCTAAAACTCCCCGTAGAAGTAGTGTGCATCGTTACGACGAAGATGAATCATAAGGTTGAAGGAGGTATCCCTTTGTGAAAGGTCTACTCATTTTTCTTGGCCTGCTGCTTTTTGGGGCAATCGCCTGTGTCTGGCTGCCCTTTATAGCCATGCCAGGGTGGGGCATTGGAGCAGCCCTTCCGGTCATTTATGTGCCGGGTGAAGCACTCGAATCCCTGCCACATCTGCCAGGAGATGTGCCAATTACCAATACAATGGTTGCAACCTGGTTATCCATGTTCATTGTTGCGCTCTGGGTCATCCCGATAGCGAGCCGCTTAAAAGAAGTCCCCGGACGTGGACAGGCGCTGCTGGAAACCATCGTTGAAGCCTGGGATGGACTGGCAAAGTCGGCGGCGGGCAGAAAAGGGCGGCAGCTTGTTCCTCTGGCGCTGAGCATCTTTTTCTTCTTACTGGTCGCCAATTTGATGAAAATTGTTCCTGGTGTGGATACGGTAGGTGAACTCCACTGTGCGGGTATTCATCAGGGCGATGAATTTATTCAGGTCAACGGCTATCCGATTCACGGTGAACCGGAAGGCATTGCCGTCCTGAACGTTGAACGGGTGGAAGGCAAGACCGTTAACACAGGTCAGAAGATTACCGAAGCGGAATATGAAGCCTGTCATCATGAACTGAAGGGCGAAACCGAATCAGAGGAAGAACACGCTGAGGAAGAAGAACCCGTAGCAGCCACCACCGAAGAAGGTGAAGGCGGTGAGGGTGAAGGCGAAGGTACAGAAGTTGCTGCCGTCACTGAAGAAGGTGCGGAAGAAGAACACGCTGAAAACCCCGGCCTTTACATCGTAACCCCGTTTGTTCGTGGTGCTTCAACTGACCTCTCCGTAACCCTCGCCATTGCGATTATCGCCATTGTAGTCGTCCAGTATTTTGGTTTTAAGGAACTGGGACTCGGCGGTTACGGCTCAAAATTCATTAATACCCCTGCGCTGGAAAAAGCCGGACAAAATCCAATGGGCATTATGGATTTCGCGGTAGGGCTTCTGGAGCTTTTCCTGGAAACCTTCAAGATTATCTCATTTGCCTTCCGACTTTTTGGTGCCATGTTTGGCGGTCAGGTGCTGATGTTTGTGATTGCCTTCCTGGTCGCGCTGGTCGTTCCGGTGCTGGTGATTGGTCTGGAAATGTTCTTCGGAGTCATCCAGGCATTTGTATTTGCTATTTTGTTCATCATGTTTGCGACTTCGGCCATGACCTCCCATCATGCCGATGAACATGGGGACGCTCACGATCCAAATTTACGTAACGTAACACATTAGTAAGACAGTATAAGGAGAAATAACTGCAATGCTTGAAGGAAATCTGACGGACGGATTAAAAGCGGTTGGCGCGGGTCTGGCAATGATTGGTGTGATTGGCCCGGGGATTGGCATTGGGCTGCTGGTACAGGGGGCGCTTCAGGCGATTGGCCGTAACCCCGACGCAGCAGGGATTATCCAGACCAACATGATTCTGGGTGTGGCCTTCACGGAAGCCGTCGCTATTTACGCGCTGGTGCTGGCGCTGATTGTTATCTTCGTACTCTAAGGAGGGTACATGGAAGCGCTAGGGATTAATCCTGGGTTTTTAATTGCCCAGATTGTGAACTTTACCCTTTTTGCCGTGCTGATGTATCTGGTGGCATGGAAGCCGTTGCTGAATATGCTGGATGAACGCAGCCAGAAAATCGCTAAGGGGGTTGAAGATGCGCGGGTAGGGGCAGAAGCCCGTGCCAACGCGGAAGCCGAAGCGGGTCGGATTCTGGCCGAAGCCCAGAGGGAAGCCCAGAAAATTATCGCTGATGCGCGTGCCTCCGCCGAAGAACGCGCCCGCCCCGTAATTCAGGCGGCAGAAAAAGATGCTGAACAGATTCGGAACAATGCCCGTACCCAGGCGGAACAGGCCGTGACCAGCGCCCTCAGCGAAGTACGCGGTCAGGTCATTGCGCTGGCGATGGCAGCGACCCACAAGCTGATTGGCGAGTCGATGTCCAAAGACCAGCAGGAAAAAGTTATCAACAACTTCTTCACCTCAGCAGGCGACAAACTGAAGGGGCTGACGGGTGATCTGGTCGTGACGACTGCCCTGACCCTGACGGACGCCGAAAAGAAGAATCTGCAATCCCAACTGGGCGGTAACGTGACCGAATGGCATGTTGATCCCTCCATTTTAGGCGGGGTTGTTGTCCGCGCGGGAGATAAAGTTGTCGATGGCAGCGTTCGCAGCAGTCTCGGTTCGCTGGCGGGCAGCCTGAGCTAACAGCAAATTTTCAATTTTCTTGAGAACAGGCGCTCAGGGGGTTGTCCCTCTGGGCGTTTTGTTTGCTAAGGGTCGTTGAATGGCAAAAAATGAACACAAAATGCTGGCGGGCATCGTCCTGATTTTTTTTGTGCTGGCGCTGGTGTATAACTGGGCGAGTCCACTGTTTGAAAATTCAGATGAACTGTTTCATTTTCCTTTTATTCGCTATTTAGCTGAAAATAATCTGTCGCTTCCGGTGCAAGATCCGGCCAATATTCAAGAATGGCATCAGGAAGGCAGCCAGCCGCCTCTTTATCACATGATTGCCGCCCTGCTGATTAAGCCCTTCGATTTATCCGATTATGCCGAAACCCGCCGCCTGAACCCCCATGCCCGCATCGGGATTGTCAGTGAGACCAATATCAACGCCGTGATTCACCCGCTTGACCGTTCTGAAGAATTTGAAGGCGGCACGGCGCTGGCGCTGCGTCTGGTGCGGCTGTTCAGCACAATTCTGGCGGCGGTGGTCGTAGTAGCTACCCATTTTTTAACCCGGTACACCTTTCCCGATTTGCCCGCCTGGGTGGGGCTGGTAGCGGCGGCGCTGGTGGCTTTTAATCCGATGTATTTATTTGTGGCTTCTTCTATCAATAACGACAACATGGCAAACGCGGCGATTTCGACGGTGCTGGTGCTGCTGGTGTGGATGTATCGCCACGATTCCCTGCCGCCCGTGCGGGTCATGCTGCTGATTGGGGTACTTCTGGGGGTGAGTCTGCTCAGCAAACTCAGCACCGGCCCGTTTATGCTGCTGGTGGGGTTATTCTGGCTGTTTTTAGCCCTCAAACACCGCGCTTTTTCTTATATGGTGAAATGGGGGACGGTCACGCTAGCAATCGCTTTGCTGATAAGCGGCTGGTGGTACGTCCGCAATTATGATTTATACGGGGATTTCACAGGTTTAAATGTATTCGTAGATATAGCCGGACGGCGGCCTACCACGTTGACGGCAGAGCAGTTGTGGAGCGAACGCGACAGTTTTATCCGCAGTTTCTGGGGCTTGTACGGTGGATTGACCGTCGATATGGCTGCGTGGACGTATACCGTGTTTAATCTGCTGGCGGCGGTTTCGCTGGTTGGGGCAGTATTTTTTTTCGTGCGGCGGTTGAGAACTTCCCCTTACCCCCGTTCCCTCCGCTTGCGCGACATGGGGAACGGGGAGAAGGCGCAATCCAAGATGCCCCTCTCCCTTTATGGGGGAGGGGTTGGGGTGGGGGTTTTTGATCTTCCTCAAATCGCCCTGTTTTTATGGCCTCTGATGACCTTTATTAGCCTGATTCGCTGGACATCCATGACATGGGCATCACAGGGGAGGCTGTGGTTTGCGGCCATCAGCGCTCTGGCGGTTATCAGTGCTGTCGGATTTTATGAACTCGGACGCCGTACCCGCCGTGAGGTAGCATTTATTCCTGTACTTGTTACGCTGGCGGTAGCGGTAGCTGCGCCCTTCGTCTGGATTCGCCCTGCCTATGCCCCGCCGGATTTGATTCCCGCCGAAAATTTCATCCAGGGAGAAGCGCTGGCGGTTTATACCGACCCGACCAATTCCGGTGAATCGGTATCGCTCATTTCTGCGGAAATTCCAGAAACAATAAAGACAGGGCAGGTGGCGGAAATAAATCTCGCTTTTTGCGCGAATACTGACCTCTCACGGGACTGGTCGGTGTTTGTGCATCTGGTCAACCCGTTTGAGATTATTCTGGCGCAGGCGGATTTTACGCCGGGGGGCGGGGCGCTGCCCACTTCTGAAGTGGAGGCCGGACTCTGCTGGACAGACCGCTACCCTATTGAAGTGAAGGCCGGAGTCGCACCGGAAGATACAATGCTGGATGTGCTGGTTGGGCTTTACGATGACAACACCCGCATGGTGCTGGAGGACAGTACAGACCGGTATTTTGTGCAGCAGACGCGGTTAGAAGTAGGGGACGCGCTGCAAAAATTCGCTTTTGCCGATTCGGTGCGTCTGAAAAACTATGAAATTTCATCGGTGGTGCTGGATTCTGAGGACGAAGTTAGGGTCACGCTGGAATGGGAAGTGCTGAAGCCACTGGAAAAAGATTATACGGTGTTTGTGCAGATTCTTGACCCGCGTACCGCTAACCGTATCGCTGCCTCCGATAAACAGCCAGAAGGGGGAACATCCATCTGGCAGGCAGGCGATTCTATCACCGATGTGCATCCCATGACTGTGATAAAAAACCCGCCACCAGGAGTTTATGTGGTACTGATTGGCCTGTATGAACGCACACCAGAAGGCGGATTTAACCGTCTGAGGCTGGTGTATGATGGGGTTGATACGGGATATGATTCGATGACCTTAACGCAGGTGCGCGTGGAATAATCACGGCTTTAAATCCAACAGCGAAACTTCTGATAGGGCGGGAATGGCCTGCACGGTCGCCAGCATCTGCTGGTCATCTGTTCCCGCTAAGGTCAGGTTAAACGCGCCATCTTCCCGTTGAAATTGCAGCAGGGTATTTTGCGGATTTTGCCACGCAGCCAGATCTTCATCGGCGGCGTGAAGTGCCATGATAACCTGCGCGGTTGAAAAAGCGTCGCTGTCCATGCTGAAATGACTCGGTTTTTCAAACGGCCACCCGCCATCCTCATTTTGTACGGTTTTCAGATAGCTTAGGGCGGGCGCGATATCAAGGCCATACGCGGCAGAGGCTTGAATACAAATGGCGGTGGTATTGGTGTCGCTGCTGCTTTCCGCCGTAAATCCCCATCCCCCATCCTCATTCGCTGATTCTGGAAGGCGGGAAAGCATCACTTCTGGCGGCTTCAGGTCAGCCACATAAAACGCAACCAGCGCCAGACAGGTTTCATAGGTGGTTGCAGATTCATGATGGAGAACATCTACCAGATTCACCCCTTCAAAATCAGAGGGGTCATGCTGAGTGAGGACAGCGACCAGCACCAATTTTGCGGCCAGCCCCACCGATAGGGTAGAACGATTCAGCGCGGCGTAGTCTTTAAGCACCCCTATAGACGCATCAGCATTAAAATTTTCATTGGCTGCCCATAATGCGATCACGGCGTCAACAGTGATGCCGGGGCTGCTTCTGCGCGGGTCAAAGCTGTCCAGCCACCCGCCGTCCGCCTGCTGCTGGCTGTAAATCCACGTTACCGCCAGATCGATTTGCGCGAGAGGCGAGAGCAGAAAACTAAAAATCAGCAGAAGGTAAGTCATAGGAGTGAAAAGTGGGTAGGGGCGGGGACAAGGGCGTTTACGCCCGATTCCCGCCCTTTTTCGGGCAGGTATCGCTCACTGCGTTCGCTTGTCCCTGCCCCTACGATATTAATACCCTGCCAGCCCCTGCAAGCTGAGAATCACGGCCACCGCCATGATAATCGGCACAATAAACACCCAGGTATACAGGGGTGGGTCATATTTTAAGTGCATATAATAAGCACATACCAGGCCGGCTTTGGTGGTCATCAGCACAAGCAGGACAAGAATCGCCAGCACACCCGGCAGCGCGGAAGCCGCCAGTTCAAGCAGCGTCAGGATGGTCAGAACGGCAAAAACAAGGTTGTATGTCGGCTTCTTTGGGCCATGATGCACATGGGGAGTCTCATGAAGGTCGTCGCGGTATTTTTCAATAGCAGCCATTTTTCGCTCCTACATTAGATAAATGAGAGTGAACAGAACAATCCACACCACATCGACGAAGTGCCAGTACAAACCCATCACTTCGATTCCAATGGCTTTGTCTGGTGTAAAATGACCCTTGAGAGCGCGGAAAAAATTCCCAAAAAGCCATAACACCCCGATAAACACATGAAACCCATGAAAACCGGTCAGCATGTAAAACGTGCTGCCGTACATGCTGCTGGTCAGAGTCAGGCCATGATGCGAAAGTTCCGTATACTCGACCATTTGCAGGATGATAAACGTTGTTCCCAGCGCTCCGGCAATAAATAACGCCCGTGCCAGCGCTACCTGGTCGCCTTCCTGCACCGATGCCAGCGCCCGCACGACCATCCAGCTACTCATCAGCAAAAAGAAGGTATTTAAGCTGAGCAGGGGAATATTAAATTCCGGAGTATCGTACTTACTTTTGGCAAGCACCATCGCGCCAATCATCGAGCCAAACAGCATCACTTCGGAGGCAATATACAGCCACCAGCCGAATTTAAGCATCTCGTTGTGTTTTTCCGCGCTAATGCCATGCGCGTTCACAGCAGCATCCATAAATATCCCTGTTTGTACCATATCTCACGAGCGCCGAATTGTAACACGCTTTGCGGCAGGGTTCAAACCAGAAATCACGTTTATTTAGGAGAAGCTCATTTGCCCTTCCGCGCCAGAATAGCCGCAATATCCAGCAGCACTTTTTGAGTTAAATCCTGAGGGGTATCGAAATAACGGATGTCGGGGTTTTCCTGGGGGAAGCGGTCTATAAAAATTCGCATCAGCGCCCCCTGAAAATCCGTATGCAGATGTTCAATGGCCCAGCTTGCTTTGGGGTCTGCCAGGTAAATCAAACGGGGTATTTGCAAGCGCAGCGCTTCTTCATACAAAAGTTCCGTCAGGGACAGTTCAAAATCCTTCAGAATGTCCCCATAGCGGCTGGCATAAATGCCTATAAAAATCTCAGCTTTGCGAAGGGCTTCCACATGGGCAAGCACCGGATTTTTTGGGTCACGCGGCGCGGCTTCGGCAAGAGTCATGCCGTTTTCCTGAATTGCCCGTGCCAGCGCCTGAGAATGGAGCGCTAAATCTTCAAACGTGGAACTGATAAAAACCCGGATGCCCATCAACAACCCGCCCTATTTGAGTCACAGATTAGCATCAAACCTGTTTCAGGGTCAAGGCGTGGCGGAAGGAATCGCCTGCCGGTAGGCAGACGCAACAATTGTGACCATATGACTTTGCAGGGCTTGAATATCTTTTTGTGTCGCGCCAGGCGTAATTAGCATAAGGATGTTGCCCATCCGAAGCGCAATCCATTCGCTGCCGTAATTTTTCAGAGAACGGGCTTCTACATCAATTTTATTGCCGTAAGCAAATGAGCCTGTCCGGTCCGGGGAACTCAAAATGCGTGTGCGGTCAATGTAATCCATCATCAGGTCATCTTTGCTGCTGTAGCTCAGCACGACTACTCGCTGCGTTGCCCCGTTTTCATCCGTCCAGGCAAAACTATAAGCATCCCGGTTGCGCCAGCGCTGGCCGTCTGGCCCCAGATAGGCGGCGAAGGTCGGGTCTTTAACAGGCGCAGCAAAATTCGCGTGAACATGGGTCATCACCGTAAAAGCATCGGTATCCGGTAAATCTTCGGGAGAAGGAATACTGGAAATGCGCCAGAAAATCACGGCAGTCAGGAACAGGCAGCTTAATAGCAGCCCGACTCCGGTATAGGCCAGCGCCCGACGGCTGTACGTACCAAAAGCAGTGTCTACATCCTGAAGCCAGTATTCACGTTTAAGCGCCGCGCCCGCCTGTGCTTCAATTTCACGGGCGCGTTCGAGATGGGCAAGGGGGGGATGTTCCGGCAGAACCAGTTTTTTCTTGTTGGGATCATCCAGACTCATCGCTCGAAATATCCTCCACCGAACCCCCTGCTATCCGGCTGCGGCTTTCATCGGTCAGAGTGACTGACTCCGGGCAGCCTTCTACCTCACTCAGAATCACTTCCAGCGTGTTAATGCCCGCGTTGGCCGTGACGGAAGGGCTTTTTCTGCCTCCGGCGGTTGCGCTCATCGGGGCGGACTCGCGTATCCAGTACACCACATTAATCCGATAGCGGCTGCCATCTTTCCAGCAGGTCGCATCGTAAACAATCAAGTTGTCATCGGCAGGCAGATTCATGCCCAGTGTCCGGCCAATGCTAACATACAGGTCAGTGGTAAAAAGCAGGATGGCGCACAGCAACGGCGGCAGCAAAATGAGCAGGAGCAGTACCATGATCGTGGATGAACTGGTTGTCTCCTGCTGTGTATCCATAGCCCCTTACCTGTGTTGATCCAGATACTCAGGCAGTGTATCTTCTGGCTCGCAATTCTGCAAATTTGCAGACGTGTTTTCCTGTCCGGTCACTACCGGAGTCAGGGTATCTTCATCGGTGCTGGTTGCCCGCACAGGGGGATGCTCTCCCGTGACCCGCCGGACAGGACGCAGGGGAGAGCGCAGGGGAGCATTTTCAATGGCGGGTGGCAGTGTATCTTCTTTCATCTCGACCACATGGGGGTCGCGTTTGGTTTCTGATGATGGGCAGTCCGTCATGGAATTAGACGTTACTCCTTGTCTCCACTACGGGAGCGAAAACTGAGGCGAATAGGTGTCCCAGTAAAAGGGTACTCCTGTCGGATGCAGTTTTCAAGATAACGTTCATAGGTCAAATGTACTAATTCGGGGTCGTTGACGTGAAACAAAAAGGTCGGCGGATCAACACGCACCTGTGAGCCGTAGTAGATTTTGAGCTTTCTCGGCTGCTTGCTGGCGGGGGCGTGCCGCATCACTGCCTCCCGGATGATTCGATTCAGTTCCGACGTTGGAATCCGCCGCATCCGTTCTTCCTGTACCAGCACGGCGGTTTCCAGCACCTGATGAATCCGTTTACCCGTCAGGGCGCTGATGTACAGAATAGGCGCATAGGAGATAAAATTTAAATCCTGCCGCACTTTTTTCTCAAACTCGTTGATGGTGAACGAGTCTTTTTCTACTGCATCCCATTTATTGACGACGATGATGACACTCTTTTTCTCATCGACAATCATGCCGGCGATATGGGTGTCCTGCGCGGTTACACCATCAATAGCGTCAATCAGCAGCAGGGCAACATCTGCTCGTTGAATCGAACGGTAAGCCCGCAAAACGCTGTATTTTTCGATGCCCGGCTCGACCTTACCCCGCCGTCGGATGCCTGCCGTATCTATCAGGGTAATCGTTTCGTTGTAATAGGTAATCTGGGTATCAATAGCGTCGCGGGTTGTCCCTGCTACATCGGATACAATCGAACGTTCTTCCCCCAGGAGTTTGTTAAGCAGACTGGATTTTCCTACATTAGGCCGCCCGACAATAGCAACTTTGAGAGTTTCATCTTCGGTTTCGGGGTCAAATTCCGGCTTACTGGGCAGGGCATTGACTACTGCATCTAACAAATCGCCTGTCCCTGTACCGTGCAGAGCGCTAAGGCCAATCACTTCACCCAGACCAAGCGCGTAAAAATCCACGGTTTCGGACATACGCTGTTCATTGTCGCCTTTGTTGGCCGCCACAATAACGGGCTTGTCGCTGCGGCGGAGAATATCGGCAATTTCTTCATCTGCCGCCGTAACCCCATCCAGAACATCGACCACCATGACAATCACATCGGCTTCTCGAATCGCTACCATAGCCTGAGAACGGATTTCGGGGACAAAAGCCGCTGAACCTTCTGCCAGAGGCGATGTGGCAATAATATCTTCATTTTTCGGGGTATAAATTTCAATGCCGCCCGTATCTACTATGGAAAAGAGGATTCCCTGCCAATCCACATCTCCGTATATGCGGTCACGCGTTGTACCGGGAATTTCAGAGGTAACAGCCTTACGTTCCCCAACCAGTCGATTGAACAGCGTTGATTTGCCTACATTGGGTCGTCCGACCAGGGCAACCAGTGATTTTTTCATTGCGGTTTTGTGTCGTTTCTGTTGATATGATAGTGGTTATTTTACGGGAAAATCGTTTAAAAAATAAGTAGCATTCTACGACTTGGGGTGGGAGCCAAAGGGGGATAGCCGCAGAATGCTTACTTAATAAACTATGTCCCTATTAAAGAGGGAACCTATGCTTGATGGCCTGATTGGGTGGGAGCCAGGAAGGGGAAAGGCCACCAAGTTCTATCTAACTAAAATGATACCTTTAATTCTGAAAAAAGTATAGTGAGTATTTCATTAGAATTTGTGACAAACTTAGAAAAAAGTTGTTAAAGGATTGACAGGGAGGTGATTATGAAAATTTTGCTAGACGATCATTTGGGGGATGCCACTTTTGCCCAACAGGTGAAAAAGGACCTTAAAAATGCTGGATTTCTGCTCACAGACTTGCTGGCAGAAGCAGATGGGATCGTGCTTTTGCAGGTGGAAGGAGAAATTCCCCGCATAAATCGCCCTGTGTACATAGCCAAAACCCCCAATGAGTATGATGCTCAGCAGATGATAGAAGTTTTAAATGCCCCCCTCCGGCTGGCAGATGACTTAAAAAATCTGGAAGTCAAAATTCAACAGTTTGAGGCTGCCCCCCTCGTTTATGAGGAAATACCCGCAAAGCAAGAATCACCTATCCTCGAAGCTGAAAAACAGGAACAGCCTCAGGATGAATCTGTTTCACTGTGGTGGGAAAGTGCTTTTATCTGGCTGCCCCTGTTGATTCCAGCCACAGCATACGTACTTGAAACCGTGCCAGAACGCCCCTATAGTCTACTGCCCAGTCTGATTCTGCTGCTGGCGCTGATATGGGTGTGGTATCTGGTTGCCAAGAACGGCTTTCACCCTTCGGAAACCTATTCCGGCAGCCTGACTTATTCTTTAATCATTCTGGTTAGCGGTATGGGAATCGTTGGTACTGCCTACCCGCTAATTCAGCAGTCAAATACGCTGCCTACCGCTATGATTTTAGGATTGGCCTACGGCGGCGGTTGGGGCGCTGCCCAGAAATACGGCGGCCACACGATGATTTACCGGGTGGCTGCGCTGGTCATTTTTCTGGCAGGGATTTTAAGCGGTGGCCTGCTGCTGTGGGAGAGTAATTGGAAAATGAGCAGGATAGCGGAGGCGTTAGGTTTTACCCTAATTTCTCTATTTTATATGACACTGGCATCGGCGCTGTTTGCCAATATGCCATCCTGGGCGCGGTTTCTGGTGCTGAGTCTGGTGTATGGTTTCCTGATGTGGCTGTATTGGTTGGGCGGCTGGCAGCAGGTTTTGTGATATGCTGGAATAAACGCAATGAGGAAAAATCATGACTACTATCGAGCGTGAAATCACAGACAAGACCAAAGTTTCCGATTTAACTGTAGGAGATTTAAAAAACATTATCCGTGCGGTTCTGGAAGAAACCCTTGTTGAAATGAAAGAAACTCTATTTTTTCTCGAACAGGCACTTCCTGATCCCGACGAAGGGAAAAAATTGGATCCCGAATTTGAAGAAAGCCTCAAAACGTACCTTGAGCAGCCGGAAGCTCTCCGTAAACGTGGAAAAACACTGGATGCCATCTCAGATGAGTTGGGTTTAAATGACT
>CAZKZS010000106.1:0-14297 GCA_964557285.1 uncultured Anaerolineae bacterium
TTCTACTGTATCTAAAAACGAGTGTGTCCACAGCGCGGCCAGCACCGATACATCCACATCCGTACTGGGTGGGAAAATCCCCAGTTGAAGGGTTAGTGGACGTTCTTCCCCCAATAAATTCAGGCTGTGCTGCATCACCAGCGTGAGCAGGGTCTGGAAGTTTTCCGCCTGAAAATTTTGAAATCCCTGCCACTGATTTTGTGTCAGATGATTCAAATAGCCCTGTAGAGCGTGTGTTAAGGTGAAATGCTGCCGTTCGACCTGCCAGCGTATCGCCCGCGCCGCCAGTGCTACCGCTAGCGGCCAATAGCCTAATAACTTGAGTAAATCATACAAATAATAACTTCTGTCGGCAGCTAACCCATCAAAATGACGGGTGAACATGTCCAGGGCTTCGGCCATGGTCATCATGTCCACGTCCACGCGGCGGCCTTCGCGCACCAGATTAAAATCGCGCAGCGTGACCAGCCGCAAACAGCGTTTACCGCCGCGCAAAAACGGGCGCAGATGCCCCGCGTTGGCGATTCCATCCAGCACCATGAGGCAGTCTTTATCACTCAGCACCTGGGCTACCTGGTCAATCGCGTTGTCCATATCCACAAAACCGGGGTCATCACCCGTCAAGGCGGCGTAAATTTTGCCCAGTTCTTCCATCACATCCGGCGTTTCCCCCAGGTCAACCCACAAAATCCCGTCCGGGAAGGCATCCTGAATCCGGTTATCATGACACAGGGCGGTCGCCAGCGTGGTTTTGCCGAAGCCGCCGATAGCAGGCTGCTGGCTGGTAATGACCACAGGTTTGCTGCGGTCAGCATCCAGCATCAGTTTAACGAGAGTTTCATAGGTATGGTCACGAAACACGTAATGATGGGGCAGGTTCGGCGCCATAAACGGAATACGCGGCGTCTGGCAGGGAATCCCGCGCAGCATTTCTACCACGCGATGCCAGTCCAATGAAAGTTCATAAAACGGGCGGGTGCGCTTCCACGAGGGCAAATGAGTCAGATCTAAATTGGGGGCGGCCAGAATCGGCAGCACACATTTTCCCGTCTGCTGCGCGTGACGCCACTTCGCCCGCAGCAGGGGGTCATGCAGGGACTCCGGAGTCAGCACTACCAGCACAAAATCGGCGGTGTGAATGGCTTGAGTCAATTCATGCCACCAACCCGGATGAGTCGGGGTATCTTCGAGATGGACTTCGACCTGCGGCAGGTCGCGGTGCAGCCGCCGCTTCACCGCCGACGCGGGACTCTGCCCATCCGACTTCGCATACAGAATTAACACACGATTATTTTCAGTCATTATCAATCTTTTTTCTGTGTCCAGCCGTTAACTCCTCGTAAACCGTCATTGGGACACCCTTTTCTTTTGATTATACCCCTGCTACCTGCAAAAGCGTTTCAGCGTACAAGCATAGGCCAACCGTTGTTTGCAGGGGCGCAAGTCGGTAGTATCTTACCGATTTACAAATTAAATTCGGGGTTCTATGGGTGTGCGTTTATTCCTGATTGCCAGCTTGTTGTTTGTATTTTTGCCAACCACCGCCGCACAGCGCGGGCAAAATCAGCTTGCGATAATGGCGGCACTGACGGGTGAACTCACAGACGCCGCGCCGGAACACCTCTGGCAGTATGGGCCTTACGATTTTGATACCAGTGTGCTGGTCAAAACCCTGCACGGGTCACTTGACCCGACCCTTGAACTGCTGGATGAAAGCAGCAGCCTGATCGAAGAAAACAGCGATATTAATATGGCGTTTGGCACGGCGGCGCGGCTGCTCGTTCCGGCGGGCGGCCCCTATCAAATTCGGGTGCGGGCAGCTTTTGGCACGGGAACGTATGAAATTATCGCGCTGCCGGGGAATATGCAGCTTCAATGGCGGCAGCGCTTTGAACGCCCGCGCACCGACTGGAATTTTAGCGGCGCTCCTCTGGTGAATAATGCGATTGAACTCAATACACAGCGCGGCTCACGCCGGATTTTTGTACCGGACAGCGCCCCCAACGCCGCCGATGTATATGTACAGGCACGTTTCCGGCTGCTGCAAAGCCCCGGCGATACGGTGGAAGGTGGGCTGGCGGTTCGCAGCCGCCGCGAAAACAATGGGCAGTACACCGCGTATCATTTTATTATCGCCCCGCAAAACCGATGGGCGCTGCAAAAAACCGACATCACCGGAACGGTCACGCCCTTAAAAGATGGAGTCATTGATACCACCAACGTGCTGACTCTAGGACTGCTGGCACAGGGCAGCAGCATCCGTTTTTTTATCAACGGGGAGTCCTTAGGTGAAATCCGTGACAGTGAACTGACGGCCAACAACGGCTGGGGAATCAGCCTTTTAAGCGGCGGAATTGCGCTGGAAGAAATCTGGTTTGCAGCTCCGCCAATGCAAATGCCTGTTTTCCCCGCCACGCTGGAAACCTGGGAATCGACCCAGCCGAATGATATTGTGAATGAAATCGTTGAAAAATCACTTTTTCCCGAAGGCGGGCGGCGGCGGATTTATGTGGCATCGGATTCGTACCGCGTGAACGCACGGGAACAGCGTGCTTTTATTATCGGCCAGCCCGCCGATGTTTATGCCGCTACGATTATCGGGTTGGACGTTCGCCTGCCGGAAGGTGTTGATACAGGCTGCGGGATTGTGTCCCGTTACATCGACGACACGAATCAGCTTTTTGCGTATGTGGATATCCAGGGCGGGGCGGGGCTGCTGTGGTGGGAGGACAGCCTGCTGAAGATCAATGACTATTCCATGATTGAAAACACGCGGGACGGGGATATTAAAATGATTCTAATTGCCTATGACCAGTACGTAAGTTTGTATATCAACGGCGTGCTGACCGCCCAGAATTTTATCCCTGACCGCGTGGGCGATGTGGGGGTCGGATTTATCAATTATGCCGACGAAAGCGCAACCTGTGTTTTTCGCAATTTCTGGGTGTGGGGATGATGCAAAATATTAATCGGAACAACTATCTGCGTAAAATGAATGACGACAGGCCAACAAAGGTATTGATTCAGGAAGCCTTACAGGAAATGTTGAATGAGGATGCTGAATGGCCTGCCTTCGGGGAATTACGATTTCGCGGCTGGTTAGAAGATTTCGAGGAAGCGAAGTCTCTTTGCCAAAGTGATGATGCTAAAAAAAGAGAATTAGGGTCAGGAATTTTAGGCTCACCTATGCGGAAGGCGGAGTATGTTGAGGAATCCGTACAAATTTTACTTAACATGCTGAAAGACGAGCATGAACCAAAAGTGGTTAATTCAATCGGGATTTCACTGGGGCATCTTCAGGATGAAAGAGCCGTTGAGCCGTTGGTCAAACTCAAAAATCATCCCTCTGCCGAAGTGCGCTTTGGAGTCGTTTTTGGACTCATGCACCATGATAACCCACTGGCTATTCAAACCCTCATTGAGCTTTCACAGGATACAGATGAGGATGTGCGGGATTATGCAACTTTTGGGCTTGGTAGCCTTCAGGAAGAAGTGGATACAGAAGCCCTTCGGGAAGCCCTGTTAAAAAATATCGATGACCCTCATACAGATACCCGTTATGAGGCACTTATGGGGTTGGCGCTCCGTCGGGATAAACGTATTTTAAACCGTGTTATGGAGGAAATTATTTCTGGGCAGGTGGACATCGATTCATTTGTCGGAGATATTTTCTGTGAAATGTTAAAAGCCCTGAAAGACGAGATTTCCGACCCGCGCCTGCCGGAAATTCTCGAACAGTGTGACTAAACGTGTTTTAAAATACGGGCGCGGAGTTCTGACAGTAGATCATCACGACTGTAAGCGCCTTTCTGGATAATACGCTCCACCCGCCCGTTTAAACTTTGGCGCTCCGATTCGCTCAATTCCATGGCCGTAACTACAATCACCGGAATCCCGCGCCAGGATTCCTGTCGATAGAGGGCTTCCAGAAATTCAAACCCATCCATTTCCGGCATCATTAAATCCAGCAGAATCAGGGCGGGTTTTTGTTGCTGCATATATTCCAGCGCTACACGGCCATTTTCCGCCTCAATGACGCGGCGGCCTTCGGTTTCCAGCAGGTCGCGCATCATCTGGCGGGTGCTTTCGTCATCTTCGACCACCAGCGCAGGCAGGACTCGATTGGCTTCCTGATAGTGCTGCTGAACGACCTTCCGCAAACGTTCGGGGTCAATCGGCTTGGTCAGATAATCCGCCGCCCCCAGCGTATACCCGATGCTTTTATCTTCCACAATCGACAGCATAATCACCGGAATGTGTGCCAGCAGGGGATCGCCTTTCAGCAGGGACAGCACGACCCACCCATCCATTTCCGGCAGCAGCACATCCAGCACAATCACATCTGGCCGGACGGTGCGGGCAAGGTCAATGCCTGCTTTGCCGGTGGTGGCCGCGACCACCTCCAAATTTTCATCCCGTAAATAGTGCGCCAGCATTTCATGAACGGTATCATCGTCGTCAATCAGCAGCACCGTGCCGCGCTGTTTGATGACAACGGGTTTTAAGCTGTCCGTGGTACGTTTTTTGCTGTAACGCGGGCGATAGTCGGCTTTTTCCTCCACCTTCAGGGGCAGCAGCATGGTAAACACTGACCCCCGCCCCGCTTCGCTGTCTACTGTCAGCGTTCCGTCCATCATCTGGCAGAAACGGCGGCTGATGGCAAGCCCCAGCCCCGTTCCTCCGAATCGTCGGGTGGTGGTGGTATCCGCCTGCACAAATTCCTCAAAAATTTGATCCTGCTTTTCCTTCGGAATCCCGACTCCGGTATCTTCGACCTCAAAACGCAACAGCGAGTCCTCTCTGGCAACCCGCAGCCAGATGCTGCCCTTAGTAGTAAATTTGGCGGCGTTGCTCAGCAAATTAAACAGCACCTGCCGGACACGAGTCGCATCGGCAAACATGGTGCTGACCCCTTCCGCAACATAGACCTCAAGCTGATTTTCGTTTTTATCCACAATCGGCTGCACCAGCGCGACGGTGGCTTCAACCAGGCTGCGAACGTCAAAGTTTTCCAGATGCAGCTCCATTTTGCCGGATTCAATTTTGCTCAAATCCAGCACATCGTTAATCAGATTCAGCAGATGCCTGCCGTTTTCCACCACGCGCGAAAGACGGTCAACCTGCTGTTCCGTGACCGGCCCATACAGCCCGCCCATAATTAAATCGCTGTACCCGATAATCGCGTTCATGGGCGTGCGAAGTTCGTGACTCATGTTGGCTAAAAAGGTGCTTTTGGCGCGGTTCGCCGATTCTGCCGCATCACGGGCGCGGCGTAATTCTTCCTCTGCCCGAATCCGGTCAGTAATATTCGTGGATACCCCAATTGCACCCGTCACATGGCCGTTGTTCCGCACGGGCGTATACCACGTTTCCCAGAATTGATCGTTAAAATCAATGACGGCTTTAATCGGCCTGCCCTGAAGCACAATCCGGCAGCTTTCCACAATCTGCGGCTCATCTCGATAAATGTCAAAAAGCGACTGCCCGACGAGTTCCCCCGGTTTTAATCCCAGGTCGCTGACGCCGCGCCCTTCAAACAGGGTAAAAATGCCGTTTTCATCCAGCGCGAACAGAATCACCGGCGCGCTGGTCACGACGGTTCGCAGTTTTTCCTCACTTTCGCGCAGCGCATCCTGGGAATGTTCCAGCCGTTGTAACATCAAGTTAATAGAGCTGCCCAACAGCGCCAGTTCGTCACTTCCATCGACCCGAATCCGGCTGGACGTTTGATTCGCTTCCCTCACATCCTGCGTTAAACCTGCCAGCCGGGAGAGGACAAATCGCTCCAGGAAAAACAGCAGTCCCGCCAGTACCAGCACACTCGACCCAATGAGATAACCGATAAATTTGGAAATGCTATCTTTGCCCTGCTGATAAATCGAACGGGGCTGCTCAAAATGGATAATCAGATGTTCGGGTTCGTTCAGGGTTTCCAGCAAGCCGTATCCTGCTACTGTTTCCTCATCCAGAGGCAGAATCTGGATAGGGGTTTCATGGGAAAGTGTTTCTTCCATGTCCTGAACTTCATCGGGTAGAAGGTGGCCGTCTGTGGAAACGTATAAGTTTAAATCCAGTTCCACGACCTGACTCAGGCGGTTGATTTCCGCTTCATTCAGATACCTGACCCAGATGAGTGTTCCGGCGATGGGTCCCTGGCCTTCGCTGGTCACGATCGGGGCAGCCGCCACAATCATCGGCCCCTGAGGAAGTACCAGCAGCCCGCGCGTACTTTCTGAAATTTCCGTCTGAGGGAACAGCCGGGGATGCTGCGCCAGCGTAGTGACCAGTTCGGGGTCGGGGGTAGCGTGAAGCCCTTTGCTGTAAACAACCTCCCCCGCCGCGTTCACAAAAATCATCAAATCCACCTGCTGGCTGGTAAAGGTTTCCTCAAACAGATTCAGCCGCGCGTATTCCGGGTCGCCTGTTTGCACAAATTCATAGGTATCATCCCACCGGGAGTAATCCAGCGTATTGTTTTCCAGGCTGAGGGTTTCATCTTCTATCACATTGATGGCACGCTGCACATTGCGGGTAACACTTTCTTTTTCCAGCGCTTCGTAGCTGTCCATCAGCCGCGTCTGGGAAAAAAGATACAGAAACACTACCAACGAAATGAGAATTAAACTCACCGTGAGCAGGGTTTTAACACGCAGCGTCATACAGTCCCCTCCGTTTAGTCTAATCATAGTCGGATTTTCAAATCAGGGTAGGGTTTCAACCCTGCTATAATTACCAGCAAAGGGACGGCTGATGAACCGAGTATCTGTATTCCTATTTATGCTCCTGCTGCTGGCGGCCTGCACAGATGATTCCAAAAAGGGTAAAAATTGCGAGAATCGGGCGCAGTTGATTGAAAATGTGACCACCCCCGCTTCCAGTGGCATCATGCCGGGGTCAGTTTTTACCAAAACGTGGCATGTCAGGAATACAGGAACATGCACCTGGGATAACCAGTATCATGTGGCGAAACGGGTCGGGGAATTTATTTCAGCCGAACCGCCCCGCTATTCTGTTGCCACCACGCCGCCGGATGGAGAGTACACCGTCACCCTGACGCTGCGGCTGTCCGAGCAGGCACGGATGAATGTACCGCAGTCGGCTTCTTTTCAGCTTCATACACCGGAAAACCAGCCGTTTGGTCCGGTGTTGCAGGTGCAGGTGGTGGTTGGCCGCCCCATCAGCACCACCGCCCCCACGCCAACCCGCCGCGTGACTCCGATTCCGACGCCCGTTCCCGCCGGAGTCGTTCCTTCGGGAAGCTGTTTGAATAATGCTCAATTTGTGGCTGATGTCACGATTCCCGATGGTGCATCGGTAGCGCCGGGGCAGCCTTTTGTCAAAATCTGGCGGTTTAAAAATACGGGAACGTGTCCCTGGAACAACACCTATTCGATTACCAAAACACAGGGCGATACGATTCTTATGACCGGAACGGCGGCCAGTCTGCCCAGCGCGCCGCCGGGTATGGAAGTCGACATCAGCGTAACGCTGACCGTCGCTTTAGGCACACCCATCGGTACACAGCAAATCGCGGTGTTTGAACTGCGAACCCCCACCCAGCAGGCGTTTGGCGACCCGCCCTATGTGCAGGTGACGGTCAGCGGAAGCAGCGGGGTCGTCAGCACGTCCGCCGCCTGTACCAACGGCGCGGCATTTGTTTCGGATGTCACCCTGCCCGACAATGCAGTAATTGGCATCGGACAAACCTATGTGAAAACCTGGCGGCTGCGAAACACCGGCACCTGTCCCTGGAACGCCAATTATGTGCTGGTCAAAGTGCTGGGAGAGCAATTTTCCGCCGAAACCGTCCATTTGCCACCCGTAGATCCCGGGCAAGAAGCGGACATCAGCGTGAATATTACCCTTTCCCCCAGCGCGGTCATCGGGCAGCGTTATATGGCGCTGTTTAGTTTGCGTGCGCCCAACGGTGACTCCTTTGGCGACCAGCCCTATGTACAGGTGATTGTGGGGCAGTAGGGGCAGGCATCGCTCCCGTTGGTCGCTTGTTCCTGCTCCTACTCGCTGAACACATCCTTATGCGCGGGCAGCACAATCAGCACCCCGTAGTTATCACACACCGGGTCCTGGATGTAATTTGGCAGCAGCGCATACGGTTCAAAGCCCACTTTCATCTGGGCGGAAATGGTCGGGTCAACCACTTTGCCCGTTTTGAGCCGTTCAAAATACTCCTCCGCGCTCATCAGATGTTTGAGTTTGCCATACCCACTCATCATGCCGCCCGCAATCTGACCATGCAGCCCCAACCGCCGCACCAGCGTTTGACGGGCAAAATACAGGCCGCGAGCAATTCCCATTTTGCGGTAGTCGGGGTGCGTTCCCATATCCATGCCGTACAGCCATTCTCCATCCGGTTCATGGGTGGTCATGTACCCTCCCGCCAGCAGTTCCGCAAATGTATGATCCAGATGGTCAAAGTCAAAACGCAGCCGAATCGCGCTGCACATACCCACCACTTTATCGTTATAGACCGCGCAAAACTGGCCTTCCGGAAACATCTGAATATGGTGCAGATAATGTTCGGCGCGAAAACGTTCCTCCGGCGCAAGAGTCGGATACACGATGTTTTGCAGGGCTTCCAACTGCCAGACGTGTTCTTCCTGAATATTGGTGATGACAACCCCACTGTTCAACTGCCGAAAATAAGCCATTTTTACATCCTTTCCGGATTCAACCAGACCATATGCACACCAGCGTTGCCAGCATCTTCTTCGTAAAGATAATTTTCGACGATGCTTAAGGGGCGGAATCCCCGATTCATCTGCATCGTTACCGTTGGGTCGCTGAGTTCGCCATAAATCACCTTCAGCCCGTACTCTCGTACAGACATCAGGTGTTCGTAGCGGTGATAGCCCATCAGCATCCCCACCATATGAAAGCCGCGAAGGTTCAAACGGCGAATCATCTCAAAACGGGCGCGGTAAAGTTTGCTGCCAATGCCCTGCCTGCGATACGCTGGATTCACCGCAAATTCGACCCCATACAGCCAGTCGCCATCTGGCGCGTGGGCGCTGATTCCGAGGTCGCCAATCTGTTCCATCCAGGTGAGGGCAGGTTCATACGGGCTGCGGTGCGTTCGCATGGTTGCGGCCATACCTACCGCCTGCCCATCTCGCAGCGCCACAAACTGCCCTTCGGGAAAACGTTTAATCTGCTGACGCACATGTTTTTTGGTAATGCAGTCATCATTCAGATTCCAGATTTCTAGCGGAATCCGATAGGCAGATGCGATGACGGCGGCCACATCACCCGCCAGACGTGGGGGCGTGTTGGTCACAAAAATATCGACATTTTCATTATATAAATGAGGTTCGCTTAATGTAGTCATGGATGCTCAATCTCCTAACATGACTCAAGGTTGCCAAAAGGGACCGGTTTATTCGGTTGTTGGGATATAAGGCAAACTGCTCAGGAGATTAAGAAGTCAAGCATCCGCCGTAAAAAAGTAGCGGATTTTTATTTCCCAGGGGACACGTTCTTCAGGGGTGGTATAACGCCAGAGCGCACGGAAGATAGGGTGATGTTCTGAACCTTCGGTGTCTAACCAGAAGGGATTGACGGGATTGGGAGGGATTAAAGTACACATGATGTTTTTCTCTTTATGATAATTCTACTGGAATTCCTGTGGCAATTTTCGTGTCGCCTCTCGAAACGTAAGACCGGACATGACATTTTTGTACTGCTGAACAAAATTGTACACCATTTCGGGCCGTTTGGGAGCAAGCTCACGCAGCGCAGTACGTCTTACTCAGAAGTTATCTGATTTTGCCCATTCGGTCAAGAAGTCCAGCGTTCGGGGGTCGGATTCTATGAGATTGCCCACCAGATTCACGGCAATTTCATCGAGATGCGCCAGAGTCAGGTTTTTAGCACGATGCACCAACATAAACACAGCCAGCGATTTTTCCTCATGGTAGCGGGAATCCCACAATTTTTCTGCCAGTTTCAGCAGGTCGTCGATACTGGCCTCCTTATGTTCCTTGAGCCACGTTTTGATGAGTCTTTCCAACTTGGGGACACTCACGCCCCGTCTGAAAATGTTTCACGACTCCGTTTAACAGCACCAGTTCTTCATCTGTAAAGGTGTGGGTGGTCACACTCACAGTAATTATTCCCCAATTTCCATCGGGTATCGCGTGAGGAAAAGAAGGGTTTTCACATGACAGATTCCCTTAACCATGTTATGGTTATTGCAGGAGGCAGCACATGGAAACCAGCATCATCACCCAACGCAT
Source organism: uncultured Anaerolineae bacterium (assembly GCA_964557285.1). Classification (GTDB taxonomy): domain Bacteria; phylum Chloroflexota; class Anaerolineae; order Aggregatilineales; family J027; genus SB15. The sequence continues at coordinate 10,254 of CAZKZS010000106.1, forward strand.
TACGGCTGCCGAAGCCGCCCGACGGGGAGAAACCGACAAACTCATCGAAATCAGCGAGGGACAGTGGGAGCAGCAGACGGTGGCAAGCCCTGAACATGCGCGGATTGGATTAAAATTGGGGGCAAAACTGCTGGCCTTTGTCGAAGCCCAGGGATTGGGCGAAGTCTACGGCGCAGATGCAAGTTTTGTGCTGGAAGGCACACCCGATAATATTATCACTATGCGGCTGCCAGATGTCTCTTTTGTAGCGGCGGCGCGTGTGCAGCGTATCACAGAAGGGTATTCCTATTTAGCACCCGATTTAGCTGTTGAAATTATTTCTCCCTCCGAACGCCCCGGCAAAATCCACAAAAAACTGGGAGATTATTTCCGGTCAGGGGTGCGGCAGGTGTGGCTCGTCTACCCGGAGAAAAAACAGGTAGTGATTCACCAGCCCGACGGGACAGCCACCACCTACAGCGAACAGGACACCCTTTCCAGCCCGGAAGTGCTGCCAGATTTTACACTGGACATCAAAAGCCTGTTTCAATAGATTTAATGATTTTTGCGGGGTTTCCGCCAACGATCACATTATCCGGCACATCTTTGACAATGACCGCACCTGAAGCAATTACTACATTATTTCCAATTTTCACCCCGGGGTTGATGACGGCTCTCCCCCCAATCCAGACATTATGACCAATATAAACCGGAATTCCATATTCTGGGCCGGCATTTCTTTCCGTAGGATTGATAGGATGTGTGGCCGTATAAATGTGGACACCGGGGGCAATCAGGCAGTTATCCCCGATGCGAATTTCACACACATCCAGAAACACACAGTCAAAATTGGCGTAGAAATTTTCACCCACATGGATGTTATAACCATAATCACAGCGAAAGGTAGGTTCGATGTACAGATTTTTTCCGGTTGACCCCAGCAGTTCCTTTAAAAGTTCGGTGCGGCGGCTTTCCTCTGTTTCAAGAGTCTGGTTGTAGAGTCGGGTCAGCCTTCGCGCATGAAGTCGTTCCTGCACCAACTGTGGGTCGGCAGCGATATAAAGCTCCCCTGCCAGCATTTTTTCTTTTTCCGTTTTCACTATTTTTTTCTCCTTATCGCATGTCCCGAATCAGTTTATTCAACTGACGCTCGTAAACAGCATGATTAATTTCCAGAAAGTGGCGTTGAGTCTGAAGATGTTTCACCCCACCGCGTATATCCGGCTGCTCACCCGCTTTGATTTGATGGAAGGCGGCGGCTTTTTCCGGCCTGTGCGTCTGAGCCTCAATAAAACTGGCGATCAATTCCGCCTGCCTGTCCATCAGATGAAAAATGCCGCTGTCCGGCTGCAACAATCCCACCACAAACAGGTTATCGTAGTCGGGATGAAAGGCATGAAGATAAAATTGTGGCCCAAATTCTCCCCAGTTCATGTGCTTCTGGTCAATGAACGGAAAGCGGATATTAAACCCTGTTGCGTAAATAATCAGGTCGATTTGTTCCGTGCTGCCATCCTCAAATTGTACGCTGTCCCCACGCAGTTCCTGAATATTCGGCTTCGGGATAATATCGCCATGCCGCACAAAATAAAGAAGCTGCGAATTGACAATCGGGTGCGTTTCCAGAATCCGATGGTCAGGTTTGGGCAGGCCGTAGCGGGAGGGGCTGCCCCAGTAAAACCAGAGCAGCAAACTATTGCTTATCTGGCGAATCCGTAACGGCACGCGCAGGCGATAAGCCGTTTCGCTGAATTTATCCACCGGAATCCCAAACACAAATTTCGGGATGTAATAATAGCCGCGTCGGGTGCTGTGAAAGGTTTTTTCCGCATGTAAGGCCGCCTCAACCGCAATATCACAGCCGGAATTGCCCGCCCCCACGACTAACACCCGTTTGCCTTTTAAAATTTCCGGCGTTTTGTACTGTTTGGAATGGAGACTTTGCCCCGCAAATGTGCCAGCAAAATCGGGGTAGGCGCAGTCCCACAAATGCCCATTGGCGAGAATTAGCCCCTTGTACCGCCGTTTTTCGCCGTTGTTCAGCGATACATCCCACAGTCCATCGTCCGTCCGTTCGACCCACTCTACCGATGTGTTGAACTGGATGTGCTGCTCAATCCCAAAATGGCGAGCATAACTGCGGATATATTCACACATCAGGTCATGACGGGGAAAATCAGGATAGGAATCGGGCATCGGGAAACCCTTAAAATGGCTCATGGTTTTGGAGGAAATCAAGCGTGTGGAGTGGCAAATGGCGCTGTTGGGATGCTCGAACCACCAGTTGCCACCGATTGCGCTTTCTCGCTCGATCACATCAAACGCGATGTTTCTACCTTTTAAATTTTTGGCAGCCGTGATTCCCGCCGGCCCCGCCCCAATAATGCAGTATTTTTCTGTCGCATACATCGAATCAATCCCGCAAAAAGATTTCTCATCAAACTTAAACTATAACATGCGGTGGTGAAATGTAGAATGAAAAGAAACAACACGGATGGCAGCCTATGACAGACCCATCACCCAACGATTACATCTGGACGTATCGCGGATACCATTTGGAGGCGGGAAATTTTGTCACCGCCCTGATTCATCTCTATCGCGGCGAAGTCGCCCGGTCAACCGCATGGCGCAATCGGCTGGATAACACCACCAACTGGGCAGTCGTCGCCACCACCGCCGCTATCAGTTTTGCCTTCGCACAGCCGAATACCCATCACAGCGTTATTATTCTGATTACCATCATGGTAACGCTCTTTTTACTCATCGAAGCCCGCCGCTACCGATATTATGAATTGTGGAGCTACCGTATCCGGCTGATTGAAACGGATTTTTACGCGGCTATGCTTGTGCCGCCATTTCGCCCGCGTGAAGACTGGTCGAACAAGCTGGCAGAAAGTCTGCTGAATCCCGAATTTCCTATTTCGATGTTAGAAGCCTTTGGGCGGCGGCTGCGGCGTAACTACATCTGGATTTATATCATTCTGGGGACGGCATGGTTTGGCAAGCTGGCGCTGTATCCTCAGGGCATTACCCGCGCCTCCGAACTGATTGACCATAGCGCAATGGGAGTCGTCCCCGGATGGCTGGTTCTCCTGTTACAAATTCTGTTTAATGCCACCATTCTAGGGATTGCCTTATGGACAAGACGCCTGCAAAACGCGACGGGAGAGGTGTTAAATCGGAAGGTGGAAGAAATGGATGAGCTAAAAGCCAAAACCAACAAATAAAAACTCGTGCCAGAAGTAACGCTGGCACGAGTACAGGGTTATTAAAAAAAGGCACACCAGTTTCACCGTGTACTCTGTGAAGGGAAAAGAAGGTGTTGAAGTTTTTCTTCGAGCAACACGTATCTACTGATGTAACCGATGAGTTGCGTCGGCATGGTGTAGATGTCCTTCGTTCTATCGAGGCCAATTTTCCCAAAGATGCCCTGGATGAAAATTTGCTCGAATACGCTGCTAACGAAGGTAGAATCATTGTCACTTGCGACTATGATTTTATAGAGCTTGACGGAGAATGGCGCGAAAAAGGAAAGGAACATGCTGGTATTGTCTACATCAGCATGATGAACGAGGATTGCAAAAACGAAGCCAAAATTGTTCGTTGCATCCTATTTTTCCATAACCAAATATTAGCAGGAGAGGCAAGTTATAGAGAAGACTTCTATAATCAAATAAAATATACCTATCACATCTGAAAGGAGTACAAAATGGCAACACGGGTTTTGCCAATTACCGATATTGTTACTCATGAAGGCTCAGATACACCGCGCGTGGCTGGAACTGGCCTCACAGTTGCCTTTCTCTCCCGCTTTATAGATGATCCCAAATGGCCTGTGGAACGTATTTGCTCAAAGTACGGGCTTACTCCCTCACAAGTCTATGCCGCGTGGTCATATTACTATGCCAACAAAGAGGAGATTGACCGCGCCATCATCGAAGCTGAAGAAATGGCTCATCGGGTCGGCACTCCCATCATTATTCCTGAATAGCCACCTAAACATAGCAGCACTTATAGCAGGTAAGGGCATGTCTGGCGAAGATAGTTTGCCTCAATACTTGATGC
>CAZKZS010000107.1:0-14290 GCA_964557285.1 uncultured Anaerolineae bacterium
TGCAGCGCGGGGGGATTGCTCAACTGCCCAAACAGGCCAGGGACTGGCTGAAAAAGTAGATGTATCAGTCTGGAAAATGAAGCGGATACCGCGCTGTGAAGGTCGTGCCGTCATCCTGGGAAGTGGCGAAAGAAATGCTGCCCTTCAGGTAGCGTTCCGTCAGCAGTTTCATGCTGTAGGTTCCCAGCCCCCGGTCACTGCTTTTAGTCGAAAACGAACGCTGGAAAAGCTGTAACTGTACCTGACGCGGGATATAGGCCGGATTATGCACGCTGAATTCAACCTCATCTCCGATAACCGTGCAATTTAAGGTGATGGTTTCCCCGGGGAAGCTGGCTTCCAGCGCATTTTTGAGCATGTTCCCAAGCACCCGCCGCAGCAGATTCGGGTCGCTGCTCAGTTCGACGCTCTCCGCATCAGGAGCAAGCACGATAGACCGTTCGCGGGCGGCGGAATGACGCCGATACAGGGTCATCAGGTCGTGTAGCAAATGGGTTGAATAAAGCGGACGCGGCTGTACGGCCAGCAGATCATTTTCTGCCTCCAATAACATACGCTGCGCCTTAATTTCATCTGCCAGTTTCATCGTATGGTGAAAAATATTATCGACCATAAATTCCATCTCATCCAGATGGGTGGGGTCAGTTCCCTTGAGCAATTCGGCATACCCGATGACGCTGCCAGCCGTATTCAGCAAATCGTGGAAAAAAATCCGTTCCAGCATCAAACGACGTTTTTCGTGGCTAATGTCCTGAACTGCAAAAACGGAAAAATTTTTCCCGTATAACACAAGCGGGGTCGCCGTGACCTGTAAATCCAGCGCTTGACCGTCATGCCGCAAAATCCGACACTCCTGCACGGCTTTTTTGCCCTTCAGACTGCTTAAAATGGCCTGTACCGCGCCGCAGGTACGGCAGAATTCCGTCGTGCCACAGGCGTTATTATCTGCGTGAGCGCAGCCCATCATTTCGCCGGGGCGCATCCCATATAAAGTTTCGATGTTCTGAAAGTGGAACGTATCCAGCACCGCCTGATTTGCATAGACAATCTGCCGGTATTCGTTCAGAATCAAAAAAATATCGGGAACAGCGTCCAGTAAAAAGGGTAACAGGTCATGCGTCAAAAACTGCTGTGCCTGTTCCAGAATATGCGCTTTTGAGTCGTATTCGGCAGGGGCAAATTCAGTAGGGAGGGCGGGCATGATGAGTCCTTTAAACAAAAGCTGTACAAAAGCATTGCCTTCAGTATAACGTAGCTATTTGGGGGTTTAATAGAAATTCACAAAAATTTCGGTGGGTCTGTAAGAGACTCCTGTTTTATGGTATCCTCTATTTTGATTTTCAGCTGGTATGTCTTAGCGGATAGAGGAAACATGATCGCAGAATTTCACTTGCGCTATTTGGACTCGGCGGCTCGTCTGTACCAGCACGCATATGCCGTGCCGGAAATCGCCAATCTGACACCTGAAGAAGCCAGCCGGGAGATTATCGTTGAACATCAACTGCGCGACAGTTTTATTGGCAGCCTGGCGCTGGATGACCATCAAAAGGTGATTGGGCTGGCCTGGGGATATGAGATTCCGGCGAAAAATGTGGTGCTGCTGCAACGGGTGGCAAAAGCGCTGGGGCAGGAATGGGTCGAAAAAACGTTTGTGATTGAAGCCTTTGCGGTGCATCACGAACACTACAACAGCGACATTGCCCACCAGCTTCATGAGGATTTAGCACAACGGATTCGGGAAGCGGGTTATGAACGGGTGCGCGTCCGGCTGGATGCTGCCCGCATGGACAATATCCCCGAAGTGCTGTTGAATGAAGGCTGGCAAATTTTACAACGCCTGCCACATGTGATGTGGCTGGGACGGGTGTTCTAAGCGGACGGCTGCACCAGCCGTCCTATTCATTTTCTGAGGAAAGTTCCAGCAGCGCTCCGGCCACAGGCGGGCTGGTTGGTTCTTCACTGCCCTGTTCCGGCTCAACAGTAATGCCAAGCCATTGATACGAAGCAAAATCTTCCGGTAACTGTACCAGCATCGGCCTTTCCGGTGACGCGGATTCGGGATGGAACACCCCGCCGCTGACTCGTTCTCCATCGCGCACAAACCACAATTGGTAGGCCATGCCGGAAGGCTGGTTTTGCAGATTCGCCAGACTCAATACGGCACGCTGATGCCCCGGTGCGACCACAAATTCACCCTGCACTTCGGGATGTTCCTCCATGCCCGTAAGTTGAATGTGGGAGGCGTTGGGGTCATCCATAATTTCAGAGATGGGGTCTTTTTCTGTTTTTTCGTCCTCCTGCGTAACCACCTGCCACAGCAGTACCCCCCCTAAAACCATCACAAACAGCGCGGCTGCTGCCAGAAATCGCCGCCAGGGGAAAATGCGGGGCGGGGCAGCCTGCTGCAAAATTCGGTTGCCCAGGTCGGGCGGCGGTTTGATCTGGGGAACACTCAGCGCCAGCGCTTCCAGCACGGGGACGTAGCTGGCAAGTTCCTCCCGCAGTTCCGAGGAAGCAGCCAGCGCCGCTTCAATCTGGGTACGTTCCTCCGGCTCAACTGCGCCAAGCGCATAAGCGGGCAGTAAATCACGAATTTCGTGGATGTCCATTGTGTTCATGCGGGATTCTCCTCCCGCCAGGCCTTCCTTAACTTTTGTAATCCATCCCGGATGCGGGTCTTAATCGTCCCAAGCGGCGCTCCCAACCGCAACGCCACCTGTTCATGGGTCAATCCGTTTAAAAAAGCCAGTTCAATGGCCTCACGCTGGTCATCGGTTAAAAGCTCCATCAGAGCTTTTTGCACCCATCGGATATTATCATCGGCGAATTGGCTGGGGGCGGGCATCCGTTCTAAATCCCAAACCACCGCCTGAGTACGCTCTTTTTTCTCCCGGCGCAGGCGGTCGATGGCCTGATTGCGCGTCATGCTCAGCAGCCACGCCCGAAAATTCGTACCGGGTTCGTACTGCTCCACTTTGTTCCAGACTTTCAAAAACACATCCTGCGTGACTTCTTCCGCAGTTTCTTTATCCTGTGTAATCGCATAGGCGAGAGAATACACCTGCTGTCCGAACTGTTCATACAGTGTTCTTAAAGCGTGGTTGTCTCCTCGCTGGATAGAGGCCAGAAGCGAGTCGATATTTACCATAGCAGCAGCGGCCTTTCGCGGCGCAGTAGTCGTTGAATAGACATCGCTCGATTGTAACACCACACTCCCCTTAAGAAAAATGGCCTGTAAAACAGGCCATGCCCACAACATACAGAAATTGCTTCCATAGGAGTAGGGACAGGCACTGCCGTGTCCCTACGGTGTTTGCCAGTGCAGTTGGGGGCGGGTGTTAACACCTGCCCTTGTTGATGTTACTGAATCTCGACGGGACCGACGACCACGTTCCCACCAACGGCGGCGGGAGCGTCCGCACCTTCGACCGTGCCAAATTCATACACGCCCGCTTCGCCCGTGTCATAGTGCAGCATCGGGAAAATCTGATTGGTAGCCGCACCATCCACGCTAGCAAAATCAATCGGGATGACCAGATTGCGAGTCATGCCCGTCCGCAGGGGGATCACCGCAAGCGGGGCATTGGGCGCACCGTCCACACTGGAATGAATCACCAGCCAGCCGGGAGCGTCAATCAGCACCGAGTCGATTTTAATCGTGCCATCGGTCAACGCCTGGGCGGAAGCGGTGAAGCTGGGCGCGACGTTAATCGGGAATGCGACCACGTTGCCATCAATCGCCACCGGACCATCCGCACCTTCTACCGTGCCAAATTCATACGTGCCAACTTCGCCCGTATCAACATGCAGCATCGGCCACACCACCGGAGTCAGTTTAGAGGCATCTACTTCTACCGCTACATCTTCATTGATACCATCGCTGACCGGCGCAGAACCAATCACTTCACCGAATTGGCCGTTGTTATCCGCATGAATGACCAGGAAACCAGGGCCTTCGGACAGGACACTTTCGGCGACAATCATCGCGGCCATATCAGCCATTTCCATGCCATCGCCATGCACGACAATCTGGTCGGAAACCCGAATCGCTGGAACGGTGGAAAAGGCTGCTGTCGCCACCTGTCCATTGACCGCTACGGGGCCATCCGCGCCTTCTACCGTACCAAATTCATACACACCTGCTTCACCTGTATCGACATGCAGCATCGGCCACAGGCGGCTGGTGGCTTCGCCTTCCAGCGTGACCACGACATCAGCATTTGCGCCCGCCTGAATCTGGGTCTGCCCCAATACCGGGCCGGGTTTGCCGTCCTGTTCGGAGTGAATGACCACCCAACCGGGGGCATCCGTCACCGCCGTATGAATGGTTACGCTGTTGTCATCGGCGACAAACTGATCGTGGGCATGGAGAAGCTGGACATTAAAAGCAGGGGAAACAGGCGCACCGTCCACCACAACCGGACCATCCGCACCTTCGACCGTGCCAAATTCATACACACCAACTTCGCCCGTATCCTCATGCAGCATGGCATACAGCACGGGGGTTGCCATCGTCGCATCAATATCAACGCTGACATTCCAGTTTTCGCCCGCATTGACCGGCGCCGCGCCAATCACGGAGGAAAATTCGCCGCCTTCATCGCGGTGAATAACCAGAAAACCGGGGCCAGAACTGACCACTTTAGAAATGGTCACTGTACCATCCAGCGATACCTGGTCGGAAACCTCAACTGCCGGGGCCATCGTGTCCTGAGCAGATACCGGAACAACCAGCATCGCCATGACGATTACAAAGAACAGCAACTTTTTCATGGAAATTTCTCCCAAATAATCCTACGTCCTAAATAACGTGGGCAGGGAGAAGTTTGGATTGGAAGTTAAGGCCGGATGAAAGAAATTCGTGCGGCCAGCGTTGCCAATTTGATTTCATCCCCATGTTTTAAAACCCGAATTTCGTGAGGATGCAGGCGAGTGCCATTGACGAAGGTGTAATTTCGGCTGCCCAGGTCGGTCATAATCAGGGTGTAATTGCGCTGTTGCAACGAAGCGTGCAGCCGCGACACCCCATAGGAGGCCCCGTTCATCAGCGCCAGGTCAATATCGGGAGTCATCACCGTTGTGGGGGTGCTGCGTCCAATCAGCACTTCTTTTTCGGCAGACACGTATACTTTTAACGGCACAGCGAATCCCTCAAAATGCAGTACCAACTGCGTGTGGTCGTCAAAATACGTGGTGTGTTCCAGCGCCTGGTCTTCGTACAGGCTGATCAGGCGAATCGTGGTTTCCGTTTCGTCGGAAACGATATTTTTAATTTTTGTCCGGTCAAGCGGCTCGGTCTGGGTCGATTCGCGGTCATCGTAGCGGTATTTATACCCTTCGCGTTTTTCCCAGCTTTTTGCCAGCGAAAGCAGCTGCATGACCTCATCCGTCGAAAGCGGAATCTCGCTGGCACGTTTAAGCGCCTGCTGCCAGGCCACGTCACGCACCGTTCCAGTTTGACGGGAGTGGATAAAGTCTGATAAAAGTTCTAAAATTGCGTCGTTCTTTTGGGCCATACACCCCACCATTTGTTCTACTCTAAGGATACATGACCTTCAAACGTGGGGTGTCAGAAAACCATACGGAAAAGATTATAAATCCGTTTTATTTTGGTACGAATAACGCCTGTCAGGAGAATGTACCGTGCAGAAAACCGTCAAAATTATCGTGGAAAAGCATGAGGATGGGTATGTAGCTTATCCGCTTGGGATTCGGGGTATTGTCATTGGGCAGGGCGATACTTATGAAGAAGCCCTTGCGGACGTAAAATCGGCGATTGTTTTTCACATTGAGACTTTTGGCAGGGAAGTTTTAGAAGAAGAATTTTTGGAAGCCTACGAAAAATAAGGAATGTATCTATGGAATTTGCAGAAGATGTTGCGCTGATTTGCTGTCTGGGGCTGTGCTGTGTGGGGGGCATCGGATTCGTCATGTCGGCGACTCTGCTGCGGCGGGTCGGGGGCATGATTGGCGAATCAACCCGTCAGGGACGCCGCCTGTACAAAAATCGGCTTGATTTGGGCGACGTGGTTGACCAGTTTTTGAAACGGTGATTCATGGAAATCACCTGGGAAGAAATCGCCAGTGGGTTTCAGTATCAGACCCATTTTACCGACGGATACAGCCCTCTGTACCATGCCCTGTATCGCTGGCTGACCGCCGCCGCAGAAGCCCGCCGCAACGGGGCAGCCCTGACTCCGGCTCAACGGGCGTTTGTGGAGGTGGTAGAGGACAACTGGGACGAGCGCCCGATTAAAAATGGGATGGAAGCGTCTCTACTCGTGCCTGCCGCGATTCATGCGGCGGTGCTGGATGGCGATCCGGCAGCCAATGCGGTGCGTGTGTTTTATGCGACGGTGGGCGGGCGGTACAACGGCGAAGCGGCAGATTTTGAAAAAGCACTTGGCGGTCTGTTTCAAAATCCGGGGGAAATTTTGCCCTGGTTTTTACGCGAAGGCCGCATCCAGACCAATGAAATCAGCCGCGCCGTGACCTGGCTGCTCAGCGCCTATGTGTTCCGCGCCTGGCAGCCGGATTTAACCGTGTCGCTGGTTGAGTTGGGGACTTCTTCCGGTTTGATTCTCACCGCCGATTATCAAAATTGGCTGTGGAAAGTCAGCCCGCAGCGCTATTATGCTCTGAACCGTCCGCCCTGGCTGATGCAGCAGCAGATTCATGTGCCTGAGGATGATGATTCCGGCCTGCTCACGGCCTATCCCCAGGAAAATTTGCCACCGCTTCCGATACTGCGGCGCGTCGGCTTTGATTCAGACCCGTTGTATATTCACGATCCGGCCGATCGTCTGCTGCTGGAAGCGTGCATCTGGGGCGACCAGCCCGAACGTCTGGAACGATTCCGGCAGGCCATCGGGGGATATGACCGGATGAAACAGGCCGGACAGTCGCTGGAAATGTACAAAGGCGATATTCTGGAAGCCGCTGATTTGCTGCCGAATTTGATTCCGGCGGACGTGCCAAAACCTCACCTTCTGCTGGTGTATAACAGCGCCGTAACAGTCTACATGCGCCCACCGGAATATGAGCAGATTAAAAACACGATGATGCACAGTTTAAGCCGTTTACCGGACGGGGTGATCGGGTTGTGGCTGGAAAATGAAGCGCCCCGCCACAACGAAAGTGTAGAACGCGACAAACACTTTTTGCTTAAGGCACGGCTGCCGTTTATGGGCGGCGTGTCAACGGTTTACCTGGCGGAGCAGGAAGCTCATCCCCAGAATATCTATTTGCGCGGAGGATGGGATACCTTACGCGGGCTGATGGGGTGGTAAATTCACGCCCTCATCATCTGAAATTTATCTACTGCTCACCCGGGTTGAGTAGCATCATGTCAAAGCGGGCGGCTTCATTGGCGCGGGTAAAGCAATAACAGATTAGGAAAAATCATGCTGGATGCGGTGGTGGTTGGGGCGGGGCCAAATGGGTTAGCGGCGGCGATTGTGCTGGCACAGGCAGGCAAATCGGTGCTGGTCGTGGAAGGCAAAGAAACCATTGGCGGCGGCACACGTACCGCCGAACTGACTCTACCCGATTTCTGGCATGATATTTGCTCCGCGATTCACCCGCTTGCCCTGGGGTCGCCATTTTTACGTTCGCTTCCTCTATCAGAATATGGGCTGGAATTTGTCCAGCCAACCTATGCCTTCGCTCACCCCTTTGATAATGCCCCGCCCGCGCTGCTGGCACAGTCCATTGAAGCGACTGCCGCTACTTTAGGAGAGGACAGAAACACCTATCCCCGGTTTATTCAGCCGTTTGTCCGGCGCTGGCACGATTTAGCCGAAGATATTCTTGCCCCCTTGCGGATTCCACCCAAACACCCCTTTTTGCTGGCACGGTTTGGGATAAAAGCCCTGCCTTCCGCCCGTTTAGCGGCCCGATGGTTTTTTAAGGACTATCGAACAAAGGGATTTTTCGCGGGCGCAGCCGCCCATTCCATCATGGATTTAAATCGGCTGCCGTCGGCGTCTTTTGGGCTGGTCCTCATGGCGCTTGGTCATGCGGTAGGCTGGCCGATTCCACGCGGCGGCTCACACAAAATTACTTCGGCCATGGCCGCCTATTTTGAGTCGTTGGGAGGCAAAATTCAAACGGGCTGGATGGTCACGACTGTGGATGAACTGCCGCAAGCGCGGGCAGTCCTGTTTGATTTAACCCCGTGTCAGATTTTAAAAGTAGCAGGGCATCGGCTTCCAGAAGGCTATAAAAAGCAGCTTGAAAAATATCGCTACGGGGCAGGAGTCTTTAAAATAGACTGGGCGCTGAGCGAACCGATTCCCTGGAAATATAAAGATGTTGGTTTTGCCGGAACGGTGCATCTGGGGGGGACATTTGAGGAAATCGCTCGTTCGGAGCATCTCATTGGACAGGATAAAGTATCTGACCGCCCGTATGTACTGCTGGCACAGCAAAGCCTGTTTGATTCTTCCCGTGCGCCCGGGGGTAAACATACGGGCTGGGCGTACTGCCATGTCCCTAACGGATTTACGGGCGACATGACGAACATCATCGAAACGCAGGTCGAGCGTTTTGCCCCCGGTTTCCGCGATACGATTCTGGCACGGCATAGCTTTTCCCCCGCCCAGCTTGAATCTTACAACCCGAACTATGTCGGCGGAGATATTAACGGCGGGATACAGGATTTAGGGCAGTTGTTCACCCGCCCCACCTGGAGTCTTGTTCCCTATGCCATGCCGTCGGAAGGCTTATATATCTGTTCATCGGCTACCCCTCCCGGCGGCGGTGTTCACGGCATGGGCGGCTATCATGCCGCGCAGGTGGTTTTACGGAAGCTGAACGGTCACTGAGTCGTCAATTTCCCGCGTCGGCCCGCCGATTAAATTCAGCACCGTGCTGCCTTTGACGGGCGGACACTTAAATACGGTCTGTGGTGTGTCGCCTTCTACGGACACATACATTTCGTAGGACGGAAACGTTTCTATTTTTCCAACAAAACGCACCGTTAACTGATTGCCCTGACGGGTCAGGGAAAGCGTTCCCTTATAATCCTGATGGGGGGCAAGGGTGAGGGATGCCAGTTTGACACATGGGTTGCTGGCCGATGCCTCTAAATCCACCTGAATCGTCTGCCCTTCCACGCGGAAATTCAAAAATTTCATGTTTTCCGTGCTGGAAAAATCGAGACATTTTTCGTCGCCCGTGTCCGGGTCAACTTCGGTAGTTTCGTAACACTTCTGCACCTGATTCACAATCTGTCCGGCGGTGACATCTATTTCAATTTCTGAGTGCATCCGGGCTTTGGCGTCAATATCGGTGCTGAACCCGCGCTCATCCGTCAAAAAACTGGACTTCACGGGCATGGGCAGGTGAATCATGGTTTTGCCGGAATGTTTGCCTGTGCCTTTGACGACCTCCGCAAATTCGTAATCGTGGGGAATAAATGATTTTAACCAGACTTTGACTCGCATGGTGTACTCTCCTGCGTTTATCTTAGCAGCGCGAGTCAGGAATGGTTTTTTCTTTCATGTGATTCTCAAATTATTTCACTTCAGGAACAATTCTAACCTGCGTCCCAAACTGCACTAAAAATTCGGTGTCTGCCGCCGCGAGATAAGTCATCATATTCATGAGTTGATCGATGTCCTCATCGGGTACAAATTCATCGTCCATGATGGCATTTTCTGCCCAATCCACCAGTGCAGCCAGCGTCACCGTCCCATTCAGATAAGCAAGCAGTTGGTCACGAACTATGCTACGGGTAATCATTCGTCCTGCTCTCCAAGTTATCCTAATTATAAACACCTTGATTGCTAGTCGTGCAAACGAGGCAAATACTAGGGAGTGGCAACTTGTGTGTACATGAGCTTTTTTGTCCCTCACCCTAAATCCCTCTCCCAGAACGGGAGAAGGACTTTTTGCTCCCCTCGCCCCGCGCAGCAGTGGGAGAGGGATGCCAAAGGCAGGGTGAGGGGAACACACTTTTTGACACTCCCCAAATACTATCATCCTCATCCCCTTGCCCTGGTTCAAGGGCGGACGTAAAGAGGAATGTAGGGGCGGGACGCCCGATGCCTGCCCCTACGGTAGACTGTCAACCACTGAATAGGGACTAGCAATCAAGGTTTATAAACATCATATAAATTTGGTGGCAAAAGGTGTTGATTTTCTGCAATTTCCACTACAATAGAACTATTCCTCTCGTTCGATTCCAGACAGTTTTAAGAAAGGTGAATAGGTGAACGTTCAGGCGTTAGAAGAAGAAATTTCGCTTGATCCGGTCAACTGGGAAGCCATGCGGCAGTTAGGCCACCAGATGATCGAAGACATGATGAGCTACCTTGAAAATGTACGGGAACGCCCCGCGTGGCAGCCCATCCCGCCGCAGGTGAAGGACAACTTTAAACAGCCCCTTCCTACAACCCCGACCGATGCTGAAACCGTCTATCAGGAATTTCTGGAAAACATCCTGCCCTACCCGCTTGGCAATATTCATCCCCGCTTCTGGGGCTGGGTGCTGGGAACAGGCACACCCATCGGGATGCTGGCGGAAATGCTGGCCTCCGGTATGAATTGCAGCCTGGGCGGGGGCGAACAGGTGGCGGTGGATGTTGAACTTCAGGTGATTGAGTGGCTCAAGGAAATGATGGGTTTTCCGATGGACTCCAGTGGGCTGCTGGTATCGGGCGGCTCAATGGCAAACCTGATTGGGCTGACGGTTGCCCGAAATACGCTGGCGGGCTACGACGTTCGCAGCCGGGGGATGCGCGATATGGTGCGCCCGATGACGCTGTACTGCTCTCAGGAAACCCACAGTTCCATTCAAAAAGCGGCAGAACTGCTGGGGCTGGGCAGCGAATCGGTGCGGAAAATCGCGGTCAATGAGTATTTTGAAATTGACGTGGCCGCGCTGGAAGCCGCGATTCTGGAAGATAAAGCCCAGGGATTCCAGCCGTTTTGTATCGTTGGCTGCGTTGGCACGACCAACACCGCCGCCATTGACGATCTGGATTTGCTGGCCGATATTGCTGAACGCGAAGGCATGTGGTTTCACATTGACGGGGCGTTTGGAGCGCTGGCCGTGCTTTCGGAACATATCCGCCCCGGACTCAAGGGCATGGAACGCGCCGATTCGCTGGCCTTTGATTTGCACAAATGGATGTATGTGCCATATGAGGTCGGCTGTGTGCTGGTGCAAAATGAGGATAAACACCGCCGCACCTTTTCCATGACACCCGACTATCTCTCGCGTGCTGAACGTGGGCTTTCCAGCGCCAAAACCTGGCTCAGCGATTACGGCGTGCAGCTTTCGCGGGAATTTCGCGCCCTGAAGGTGTGGATGTCCATCAAAACACATGGGGTAGAGGCTTACGGGCAGTTGATTCAGCAGAACATCGAACAGGCGCGGTATCTGGCGGCGCTGGTGGACGCTGAACCTGAACTCGAACGCCTTGCGCCTGTCACGCTGAACGTGGTGTGTTTTCGCTATGTACGCGAAGGGTTATCCGACGCAGAACTGAATCAGCTAAACGATGAACTGCTGATGGATTTGCAGGAAAGCGGAGTCGCCGCCCCGACCAGCACCCTGCTGAATGGCAAATTTGCCATCCGTGCCGCCGTGACCAATCACCGCAGCCGCCGCGACGATTTTGACATGTTCATCCAGAAGGTGCTGGAACTGGGACGCAAAACCCCCACCTGACTATCCCTCTCAAACACAGTTTTGTGTTTCCTCTGCTGAAATGCCCATTGTCTCAACCAGTGGGCATTTTTTTTAATAGCTGACCCCATCCAGCGTTACAATAGAGGTGTCGCGCTTCTCGTTTTGGGTGCTTTCTACGGATTTTGGCAAGGTTAGATGAAGCGGATTGGTGAGATTGCAGAGAGGATGAAGTATGTCAATAACATATACACTGTCAATCGAAATTCAAATGGAAGCAGAAAGTATTCTGAAATTTCTGTTGGAGGAGATGGGGTTTCAATATGACCAGGTGAAGCCGTATCGTCCGTCTGGACACTACGATGAACTATTAGCAGAAATAGACTCAATGAGCATAGGCGTAGTGAATATCAGACCCAGGGACGAAGAACTTTATTCCGATATTGCCGAGGACTTCTCCTTCACGCCTGACAAATCAATATTTTTGACACCTAATCGTCAAGCAGACAGTCCTTATGAGCCAAGAACAATGAGGTGCAAAATGAAAAATTTCTGGGTAACTGATAGTGACTATTTCGCCTCATGGCATTGTATTCTGCCTGATTTGCCAAAGACACTAAAGTTGAAGAAGCTACTCTCGTTTGCTGAGCAATTTTTGGTGGCGGGTCAAAAAGAGGATGTATGGCATCTGTTTGAAACTCAGAGGTATAAATTGTGCGACGCATTCCGTATTGAAACAGAGCAAAGTTATCTTGCATATATGGAAAGAGTCGCAGAAACAACGGGTAAGATTCCTTTGTTTCCTCTTAGCCGTGGAGTTATTTACACAGAGGCAGGCACAGTTCGAACCCCAGGTCGCATTTGTTACTATGACGCTCAAGGTAATTTGGCTGAAGGCAGGGTATATGATGCAGGAAAATTGATTAGAGAACTACGTGGTGAGCCAGAGCATACATTTACTCAAGCAGTTGCACCTATTACTGTAATAGGCACTTTTGTATCGATCGAAAACTCAAAGTCCCATTCTCCTCGTTTGCCTGAAGCTGTTGTCTTTATAAATCTGGCAACTGATCTGTGGTTTCCAAAGGTGGTTGGTTATTTAGAGCAGGGATTGGGAAAGCAAAAAGAAATGTATGATAACTCTGAACTGGCAGCCTGTCACACACCCCGCTTTAATCACTTTCTTCAAACAGTTCGTCAAATAACATTGAGCATGGGAGGAAAATGGTATACAGAAATAAGCGGTGAACATTCTCGATATGTACATATGATCACTGATACAGGTATTAAGCTATAAAGGTTAAATGGCAATGCAAAAATTATCAGAAGACTTTGGATTTATATACCAAAAGATCATTTAACGAGAGGTTTCATCGTGAACGAGGCGCAATGAACTCTCGACCCAATTCGCCCTGATGAAACACAGGAGTAGCGCGAGAAAGTTTCTCATTTTGCAGTTCCCTGTCATGGTAGGGCTTGAAACTGAAGGCCTGAATAACCTCGAACGGCAGCCAATCATTCTGGAAATCATGCGACTTTTCTAAAATAGAAGACCTTCCTTTCCTAAACCGACATTCCGCATCCCCTTAGGCAAAATCGTAGATTTTTCGGACAGTTTCACCACCGCCTTTTGTGTCTCACAAGCTCTGAAGCCGTACAATAGTGTGGGGTTTGGGCAACGCTAGATGAAGCGGATTGGTGAGATTCGGAGAGAGGATGAAGTATGTCAATAACATATACACTGTCAATCGAAATTCAAATGGAAGCAGAAAGTATTCTGAAATTTCTGTTGGAGGAGATGGGGTTTCAATATGACCAGGTGAAGCCGTATCGTCCGTCTGGACACTACGATGAACTATTAGCAGAAATAGACTCAATGAGCATAGGCGTAGTGAATATCAGACCCAGGGACGAAGAACTTTATTCCGATATTGCCGAGGACTTCTCCTTCACGCCTGACAAATCAATATTTTTGACACCTAATCGTCAAGCAGACAGTCCTTATGAGCCAGAACATATGCTGCAAGTAACCGCCAGTTTGATAAAAGGATTTGCCAGAGACACCGTTTTGGACATCGAAGGAGAGCCACTTGTTCTGTACAAATCTGGTCGTCTCTACATTAGAAAGGGGGAATGGTCAGCCGAAGTCATTGAGCAATTTTTCAAAATCCCTTACGTCATCCTAGATAACCTGAGAACCTGGCGGGAAATACCAGACAGCACCGACAGTTAAGGAGGAAGCAAGCATGGGGGTTAGCAGCGCCCATTTTAACGAGAGTTTATGGATGTCTTTCCACTGGCAATGAAGGTTGAGTAAGAGGAAATAAATGCTAAGTGCCAAAAAACAAGAATTTGCTGTCTGTTTATTGATTATAGCTTCTTTAGTTATTATCTTGATTGCCAGTCGCGCAAATGAGGTAAAGAGATTCCTCCTCTCCACCGCATCGTTCAGGAGTGGACAGGAAGATGCATGTAGGGGCGGGGACAAGGGCGGTACGCCCGATACCCGCCCTTTTTCGGGCAGGCATCGCTCACTGCGTTCGCTTGTTCCTGCCCCTACTGGCCGCCCTCTCCACTCCATGGGAACTAGCAATCAAGGGCTTTTATCACTATTGTAATGCAGATAGTACCAATGCCACTCGACAAAAACCTGCC
>CAZKZS010000108.1:0-3618 GCA_964557285.1 uncultured Anaerolineae bacterium
GGCATGTATCCTCCTACCTATCCATTATAGCGATTAAAATCCGAGTGTTCCGCTAAACAGGCCAGAACTGGCGGTAAATTTGGAAAACCCATAGCCAAAGGCGGTATGTCCATGCCCAATCACAACAAACGCCTGGGGGTCAGCCGCAAAAACCAGCGTTTGTAATTCCCGCGTCTGGGACCGCGACACCGACACAAATAAAATCCAGCGATTTTCGCCTGTGTACATGCCTTTGGCCTGCCAGCCCGTCGCGCCACGATGCAGCGTATTGATAATCAGATGCGCCACCGCTTCCGGTTTTTCGGTCACAATCATGGCCGTGCGAATCACGCTGGGCCCTTCCAGCACATAATCCGTCGCCAGACCGGACACAAACAGCGCGACCACTGCATACAGCGCGGACTCCCATCCAAACGCCAGCCCTGCCGCCCCCATGACAAAGCCATCAATATACAGGTAGGTTGAACTCATCGGCGTTCCGAGCCGGCGCTGCAAAATCAGCGCCAGCGTGGACGACCCGCCAAACGTTGCGCCGGCACGGTAAACCAGTCCGGTAGAAATGCCGCCCAGCACCCCGCCAAAAATCGCATTCAGCAGTACGTTCTGGCTGACCCCTTCTTCCGGCAGATACGGCGCGAGAATATCAATCACAAACGAGTACACCACCAGCACAAAAATGGTGCGAATCACCATGCGCGCCCCATTGGGCAGCAGCTTCCATGCAATAATCTGAATCGGAATGTTCAGCAGCAGAATCATCAAACCGATGGGCGTGCCAATCACCTCATGCAAAATAACCGATACACCCGTTGCCCCTGCGGGGGCAATTTTAAACGGGGACATGAACACGATGACCGAAACCGCGCCGATAAAAATTCCCACCAGCATGGTGAAATATCGATTCACTGCTGCAAACATGGCTATTCCCTCTAACACGAAAAAACACAGGCGTGTTAACCTGTGCTTGAAACCAGGATTATAAGCGGCCACATAGAAAACTTTAAGAGGGAAAATGGCTTGTAGCAGTATCCCGTCCTCACGTTCTATAATCGGGGCAAAAAATAAGGGTGGTGTGCATGATTGCCCAGGTAAATAAAGTTCATACAGAACTTATTGAGGTCAAAAATCCTATTACGAGTGAAATCATTGGCAGTGTTCCCAATTTGAGGCGGGAAGCGGTAGAGCAAGCGGTCAGCCGCGCCCGTGCTGCCTTCCCTGCCTGGGCTGCCCTACCCGTTCAGGAACGCTGCCAGATTTTGAAACGGTTTGCCGATTTGCTAGTGGCAGAGCAGAAAACCGTCATTGAAACCATCCAGCGCGAAACGGGCAAAGCCTACGCTGTGGCCTTTGGTGAGATTATGGTAGTCGTCATGTACGCCGATTTTTACAGCAAACATGCGCCCAAGTGGTTAAAAATGGAACACCGCCCGTCCTATTTTTCGCGGCTTTATACAGTCAAAGTCCGGCATCAGCCCTACGGCGTGGTCGGTAACATCGCACCCTGGAATTACCCCCTGCTGCTTTCGGGCATTGATATGATTCCGGCGCTGCTGGCGGGCAATACGGTGGTCGTTAAACCCAGTGAAGTGACCCCATACTCCATCATGGAAATGGCACGCATTTTGCGGGAAGCTGGCCTGCCGGATAACGTGTTTCAGGTGATTACAGGTTATGGGGAGACAGGCGCGGCGTTGGTCGATTACGTGGATTACGTCATGTTTACGGGCAGCACCGCCACCGGACGCAAAATTGCGGTTCAGGCCGCCGAACGCCTGATTCCTTACTCGCTGGAACTGGGCAGCAACAACCCCATGCTGATTTTAAAAGAAGCAGATATAAATAAGGCGGCGGCAGGCGCGATACGCGGCTGCATTGAAAACGCGGGGCAGGCCTGTGTTTCAACGCAGCGCGTGATTGTAGAAGAAGCGATTTATGATAAATTCGTCAAAGCGGTGGAAAAATGGCATCGAAAAATTAAAATTGGCAGCAGCGCCAGTTTTGATTTTCATATGGGCAGCCTGACCAACCAGCGCGAATTTGACCGTACCCTGTATCACACCCAGGATGCAGTGGATAAAGGCGCACGACTCCTTGCAGGCAGCAAACCCATTCCCGAAAAAGGGGCGCTGTTCCTTGAACCCGTCGTACTGGTGGATGCCAAACCCGATATGGAACTCATGCAGGAAGAAACTTTCGGCCCCCTGATCGCCATTATACGGGCTAAAGATGTGGATGAGGCGGTTCAAATTGCCAACAGCACCCGCTATGGACTGTCCGCGTCGGTGTGGTCAAAGGATAAAAAGAAAGCGGAGAAAGTGGCCGCCCGTCTGGAATTTGGAACGGTAAATATCAATACGTTGTTTATGGAATTTGGCGCCCCGACCGCAGAAATGGCAGGCTGGAAAAACAGTGGCATTGGGGCGCGGAACGGCAAACAGGGGGTGATGAAATACACCCATCCTCAAAGTATTGTCCGGGATAATTTCCCCTATCCTTCTTTAACCGCTTACACGCAGCTTTTGAAACGGCTGTTTGAACTTTCGCGCCGGACAAAGCGGTTTTTGCCCTAACTGCGGTGACGCTGGTAGTAGTAATCAATGCCATCCCGATGGGTGCGGCTGCCCGTCATTTCCCATCCATCGGCTTCCAGCCCATCACAAAAATCTTCTAGTTTGACCTGCCCCACTGTTTTTTGTTCATGTTTTTCGACATCGTAATAATCCGCACTCAGCAGACCACTTACAGGGTCCCAACTCACCCGGCAGTAATCGGTGTTCGGGCGCATCAGGCTGCTGTCCGAAGGATTCACCGTACTCATTCTTTCCAGAATACTGCGGCGGTGTTTGCTGCAAAGTTCATCCAGACGGTCGTTATCGCTATACACTGCCACGTCATAATCTTCCAGCGCGCTGCTTAAGTCGCCCATGGCCTGCCGTGCTACCCCGCGAAAATAGTAAAAAGTGTACGCACTGGCGTCGCTGGCGAGCGCCTGATTACAGTCCGAAATCGCCAGCGATAGGTCATTCGGGTGAATATGGAAAAGCTGAATCCCGAAGTAATCATATTTGGGGTCAATCTGGATAGCCTGCATGTGATCTTCTACCGCCCGTTTCATGTCGCCTGTCACTGCGCGGGCATTGGCGCGGTAAAAATAGGCTTCCATATCATAGGCATAACGGCTCATTGGATTATGGCTGACCAGATGCACCGCTTCATCATAATCGGCCAGCGCTTCACGGAATAAGCCCTTTGCACGGTAGGCTAAACCTCTGGAAAGGTAATTTTCAACCGCGTATTCAGCATCATGTAAACTCCCAAGAGTCTCGATAGCCCTGGTATAGGCTGCAATGGCTTCTTCATGCAGTCCCTGCAAACGTAAATCGTTGGCGGAAAGCAGCTTTTCATTTCGATGTCTGTAAATGTCCATACAACCCGCATCCTACTTTTATTCTGGATTTTCGCACAGTTCATTCTAAATTAATCAAATCTCAATTTTTGTTTTCGTGCAACCTTTTCCAACCCTCCGCGTATTAATGGATAACAAGGATATGAAGGGTACGGAGGCTAACATGGACTACAGCAAAGTGAGTTATGAAGACGATGGATTTGATGTTCCGG
>CAZKZS010000108.1:3628-14235 GCA_964557285.1 uncultured Anaerolineae bacterium
GACCAGCGCGAAGCGAATTTTAGTGACCGCGCCAGAGATTTACTCAGCCAGGAACGCTTCTGGGCGACTCTTGCCCATGCGATGGGGCCGGTCATGATTGCCATGCTGTTCTGGGGCGATGGAATCGAATGGCTGGGGCTGCTGTTTGTGTCGGCAGGGATTTACTTCTACTACAGCGACAAATCGCCTTACGTGAAACACCATGCACGGCAGGCGCTGGCTTTACAAGTGATGGGAACGATTGGCTGGTTCGCCGTCATGATTGGGCTGGTGGTCATTGGTATTCCGGTCTGGATCGTGCTGATGATTGTAGCCGCCATCCTGATGATTGTTCTGATTGGTTTTGTGCTGCTGCCTCTCGCTATCCTGAGCTGGCCGTTACTGATGCTGGCAACCTTTGTCATGCCCATTGGGACGGCGCTCTTGGGAGCGATTGGCGCATGGGAAACCTGGCACGGGCGGGATTACAACTACCCCCGTCTGGCTGCCTGGCTGGATAAAAAGTTCGGCGTCTGTTACAAGCTCGTCTGAACCCCCCTATAACTCGGCAGCCCCGGAGCAATACCGGGGCTGTTTTTTTAGGGGGCAAAATGCGGCACTAAAAATTCTCGTACCACCTCCATTGGCAGCACAATCACGTAATGCGAATCCCACAGAGGATAATAATTCACATTAATTTCATGCGGCCCAAACCATATTTTCAGCGTATCCGGCCGATTTGAAGGCAGAATCGTCCGCATTTCCCACGCATAAAACACCCCGTATTTCGCATTTCCGTCCCACTGGCTGACGACCATGTTTTCCGGCAGGGGAATTTCATTTTTATCAATGTCCCCTTTAAGCTGGTCAGAGATGGAAAACAGGGTATCGGGATGGTCGGCGGCATAGGCCATAAATTCCTCAAATACATCCCGGTTTTTCCGTTCGGCAATGCTTTCCGCCGCCGTGTATAACCACAGGGCATTGATTCCCAGGAGGACGGCCATCGCAGCCACAAAAAGCATTTTTACCCCGCGAATCCGGCCGACTTCGAGAATAAGACCCAAACCCCGTGCCGCCAGGAGCGCCATGAAGGGAAAAACCACCAGCAAATTTCGCACAAACATGACACGCTGGCTGCTCATATACAGCACATATACCACCGGAAAACTCAGCAGCAAAAGGGTGAGGTAAAAATTTTCGCGGGCAGCCGCCGCCAGCCCAACCAGCATCAGCAGGGTAAAAATCAGGGCGATTCCATCGTAATAAGACAGGGCAACCCGCCCCAGGTAAATAAGATTGCGGCTCAGATGGTCGATTCCAGGTTCAACCGTCTGGTCGTGATGCCCTACTTCGCCATAATGCTGCCTTTCGTACTCGACATCTTTCCAAAATTCTTCCGAATCCAGCAGCGTGCCGGGGGTGGTCAGCAGATAAGTTACAGCAAACAGGCAGATTATCCCCGCCAGTATCAAAAATCTCTGCCTGTAGAGGCGGGGACAAGGGGCGGCAGCACCGATTCCCGCCCAAAACACGCTCATCAACACAGGCAGCAGAAACAGCCCCCCCGTATATTTTGTTCCGGTTGCCAGCCCTGCAGCCACCGCCGCCAGATAAAACCAGCGTTTTTTTTCCGGCTGAAGCACTGCTTTCACGGTTAGAAAAATCGTCAGCGCCCCAAACTGCATCAGAATCGCGTCCGGTGCAATCCATCGGGCATGGTAAGCAGCCTCCCACGAAAACCCGATGATGCAGGCCGCCGCCAGCGCTTCCCCTATGCTTTTTCGCCAGGTATAAACGGTCAAATACACCCAGACAATTGCCAGCGCGGACACCAGCAAAAACACCGCCCGTACCCGCAGCGTGTAATCGTAGCCAAGCGACTGCATGAGGTCGGCGGCATTTTCCCCTTCTAATAACTTTCCCACCTCTGGCACGAGTCCGGTGAAGGTGAGCCAGTAGCTGACCGAAGGGTAGTTGTACAGCCTGGGCAAAAAATTTTCGGTTTGCAGGGAGCGAAGGGTTTCGCGGAGCAGGAACGGTTCATCGGGGTGCTGCCTGCCAAAATCAATCCCATAAAGCCCCGTTCCGATGAAAATGAGGAGTGGCAATAGTACAGGCAGCAGTTTAAGAGGGATGAAAGGAGGGGTGGGTACCCGCCCCTCAGAGGGCAGAAATCGCTCCCTTTGTTCGCTTGTCTCTGCCCCTACGCCCTGAATCTTGAAGCGTCGGAGGAAACTTGTTTTAATCCTCATCATCCAGACGCAGCACACTCATGAAGGCTTCTTGTGGAATTTCCACGCTGCCAATCATCTTCATGCGCTTTTTGCCTTTTTTCTGCTTTTCAAGCAGCTTTTTCTTACGGGTGATGTCGCCGCCGTAACATTTTGCCAGCACGTCTTTCCGCAGTGCCTTCACATTCGCCCGCGAAATGACCCGCTTACCTACCGCCGCTTGAATCGGCACGACAAACTGCTGGCGGGGGATTAAATCCTTCAGTTTGGATACCAGCTTTTGCCCTTTGTGATAGGCATGGTCTTTGTGAACAATCATCGCCAGCGCGTCCACGGGTTCTTCATTGACCAGCACATCCAGCTTCACCAGATTTTCCCGTCGGTATTCCAGAAACTGGTAATCCATACTGGCATAGCCTCTGGTAATGGATTTTAGACGGTCATAAAAATCCACAATTAACTCGCTTAGCGGGATTTCGCAGTGAATCATTACACGCTTGGTATCCAGATATTCCATATTTTTATAGACACCGCGTTTTTTCTTGATGAGTTCCATCACCACCCCGATAAAATCCTGAGGGGTGAAAATTTCCAGTTTCATCCAGGGTTCAGCGATCGCCTCAATCAGCGATTCGTCCGGCAGTTCGGCGGGGCTGTCAATGACGATTTTTTCCCCACTGCGGAGGTACACTTCATATTCCACATTGGGCGCGGTGGCAAGAATATCGAGGTTATATTCCCGTTCCAGCCGTTCCTGCACAATATCCATATGGAACAGCCCCAGAAACCCCACCCGAAAACCAAAATTCAGCGCCTGTGAGGTTTCCGGTTGATAGGTTACGGAGGCATCATTCAGTTGCAGTTTATCCAGCGCGTCCCGCAAGTCGGCGTAATCTTCATTTTCAGTCGGATAAAATCCGGCAAAAACCATCGGTTTGGCTTTGGCATAACCGGGCAGGGGTTCGCTGGCAGGGTCATTTTTCAGGGTAATCGTATCCCCAACCCGACATTCCTGTACGGTTTTTAACCCCGTTGCCACATAGCCCACGCTTCCGGCGGTCAGTTCATCAACAGGCTTTTCACGGGGAGACAGCACCCCCAGTTCAATCGGTTCGACCACTGCGCCCGTTGCCATCATCCGCAGCGTATCTTTTTTGATGACTTTGCCCTCGAACACCCGGAAATACGCTATGACCCCTTTGTAGGAGTCATAGTGACTGTCAAAAATCAGGGCGCGGAGAGGCACATCAATTTCGCCTTTGGGGGCAGG
The DNA here is from genome assembly GCA_964557285.1 of uncultured Anaerolineae bacterium. Lineage (GTDB taxonomy): Bacteria > Chloroflexota > Anaerolineae > Aggregatilineales > J027 > SB15. The sequence continues at coordinate 7,112 of CAZKZS010000108.1, forward strand.
AACACGGTCAACGACAGCCTGCAAAATCGACCCCACATTTAATCCTGTTTTGGCGCTAACTTTAATCATCTGGTCTTTGGAAATGCCCAGCAGATTTTCCAGTTCGTCCGCCACATCATCGGGGCGGGCAGAAGGCAGGTCAATTTTGTTGATGACCGGAATAATCTCAAGATCAGATTCCAGCGCCAGATACAGATTCGCCAGCGTTTGCGCTTCAATACCCTGAGTCGCATCCACGACCAGCAGCGCCCCTTCGCAGGACTGCAACGCGCGGCTGACTTCGTAGGCAAAATCGACGTGTCCGGGCGTGTCAATCAGGTTCATTTCATAATTGATGCCATCAGCCGCCACCCATTCCATCCGTACCGCCGATGCCTTAATCGTGACCCCGCGTTCACGCTCCAAATCCATATCATCCAGCACCTGCTCTTTCATCTCGCGCTCGGTGATGGTGCCAGTGACCTGCAACAGGCGGTCGGCCAGCGTGCTTTTGCCATGATCAATATGCGCGATAATGCAAAAATTGCGCGTGTGGGCAGGATCAATTTTCATGCTTACCTATTTCCATGCGAATTCATCAGGCTGAGTATAGCGGAAAGCCGGGGGGTTGAATATGGTTGGGTAGACACAGCCAGAAAACCTACTGGCAAGATTTTCTGGCGATGAACTAACGCCTAGTCGGTCAGGGATTCTTCTTGAACAACTTCCATCATGGCATCTGCGATGACGCGATTTCCCTCTGGCGTTAAATGGTATCTATCTGCATAAATAAACGAGTCAATCCCATCCAGAGCATCTGCAATATAATAAAATTGCTCATACTGTTGAGAAGGAATTTGCTGTATTTCATCATAAACAAGCCTGAAAAATTCCTGGACCTTCTCATCCATTTTTTCAGCAGCTTCTCGTTCCTCATCGGTAAAAGGTTTATCTGTCACCCATATGACAGGCTGCCAGAAAATATAAAAATCAAATTTATACGCCTGAGCTAACCCTTGAATAATCGCATAGGTGTTAAGATAGTTTTCTCTGACTTGCCGGGCATTCTCGGGCGTAGCATAATTTGTTGCAGGAACAGCCAGAAGTTCAGGACTGTCATTTTCTTTTCGTATTGGACCAAACCAGTGTTCTATAAGCCCTATGGTATAGGTTTTGCTCACCTCATCCACGAGTTTTTGAGACAGAGTGACCTCATCGACTTCATTCCCTGCATCATTATAGATTTCTGCAATAGTGCTTTGCCGATGATGAGCATTTGGCATTCCCGACTGGATAAAAGCGATTATTTCATTCACGCCCCCATAAAAAATGACCAAATCGGGAACAGCCCCTGCCTGGAGTTGCAGCATCAGCTTAATGACGTTCTGGGTAATAACGTGTCCAGGCTGACCAAAATTCATGACACATACAGGTCGGTTCATCAACCGGGTTATATCTTCCTGTAAGTATGCAGGGATAGTTTGTGCATCCGGCGACCCTGTGCCATAAACGGTTGAACCGCCAAAAACAAAAACAAGATACGCATCGTCCTGACAATCGGCGTTCGGGGTTTCTCTTAAACCGGTATCCATGATGTTGAGGTAAGTTCCGTCAAAGGGTGCAGTCTCCCAAACCGTATAAGGGTGGTACAATAAGCGATTGTTTACAACATAATACTCTTCCTGCCAATAAGGAATCCCCCACTCCACCTCCTGGTAGTAGTGTTTTAACTGGCGTTCATCCACAATGGGATTTTCTTCTTCCTGTGAATCCAGACTAATTAATTTGGAAATTCCACCTGCTGCAATTTCGATCAGGACAAGCAGTAAAACAGTATTCAGCAGTTGAAAAGCCAATTCTTTATACCAGCTTCCAAATTGTCGTCCAGCCAAACTCATGACCAGCCCGATGACACTTAAGAGGAATAAGAGTGCCTGGCCTCGACTAAACCCGGGCGCGCTAAGATGCAAACGATCCGCAGCCAATACAAGGACCGCTAGACTTCCCGATCCCAGGGCTGCAAGATAGCGAAATTTCTCTAACGTAGGCGACATGAAAAAGCCCTTTTTCAACCCATTATGCCTTACGGAAACCAGTCATGCTACTGAAGCGATGAGCTACTGTCAACAAAAATTCACCTAGCAATTTGTTAAATCACGGCTACAATACCGCAGCGTAAGCTGGCAAGGGAACGATGGTTATATTAAATATTGCGCTCAAGCGCTGGAAGATTGTAGGGACAATAATCGGTGGTGTGAATGCGCGATTATTGATGATGCTTGTCTACGTAACTATCATTCCTATTTTTGGTATTGCCAATACCTACTTTGCTGATCCCCTTCGTATAAAGAAGCCAACCTTTGACGGGGTACGTCTGGAACGTCGTCCTGTTGGCGAAACCCTGGAAGATGCTCGAAAGCAGTATTAATCCATGAACATTCTTGGTATTTCGTGTTTTTATCATGATGCCGCCGCCGCCCTGGTGCGGGATGGGATTTTAATAGCGGCAAGCGAAGAAGAGCGTTTTTCAAGAGTTAAACATGACTATAACTTTCCGCATCATGCCATTGATTTTTGTCTGCAAGCAGGGGGGATTCGTTCGCAAGAACTGGACTTTGTAGTTTTCTATGAAAAACCCCTTGTCAAACTGGAACGTATTCTCATGACCATCATGAGTACATACCCGCGTTCGTTTGGCTCATTTCGTGAAGCCATGATTGCCTGGCTGAGTGATAAACTTTGGGTCAAAGAGCAGATTATTCGTAAGCTGAAAATTGCGCCAGAAAAAGTTTTATTTTGCGACCATCACCTTTCTCATGCTGCCAGCGCCTTTTTTGCCTCACCATTTGATGAAGCGGCTATCCTTACCGTAGATGGCGTAGGGGAATGGACGACTACTGCCTTAGGCGTGGGGAAAGCCAATTGGGACGGGCAGGGTGAAAACAAAATAACCCTATTTCAGGAACAACGCTTCCCCCATTCCTTAGGATTGCTCTACTCCGCATTTACCGCCTATTTAGGCTTTGAAGTGAACGAAGGCGAATACAAAGTCATGGGGATGTCCCCCTATGGTCGGCCTGAATATGTAGAAGAAGTCGAAAAAATTATCCAGGTAGACCAGGACGGTACTTTTTGGTTGGATATGAAGTACCTGTCTTATCATCAATCGACCACCCAATCATTTTCTCAAGCCTTTGTTGACCTCTTTGGTACGCCACGCAGTCCACGCGATGAGTTTGTTACCAGACGTACCCATCCCCATCTGGATGTACCCCAGAGTGTGGATAACAAAAATCAGCGTTATGCGGATATTGCAGCGAGTATCCAATACGTTACTGAAGAAACCCTGCTTAAACTGGTGAACAGCCTGCATAAACGCACAGGGTTGAAAAAACTTTGTATGGCGGGCGGTGTAGCCCTTAACAGTGTGGCGAATGGAAGAATCTTACGCGAAACCCCCTTTGAGGAGGTATATATCCAGCCTGCCGCCGGAGATTCTGGGGGAGCATTAGGGGCAGCATTGTGGGCATATCATTCCGTGTTAGGAAAACCTCGCCAGTATATCATGCAACATGCCTACTATGGAGCAAGCTTTGACCAGGCAGCGATCCAGCAAGCAGTGGTTTCCAGCGGCCTCCAGTCGGTTTGTCTTGAAGATGAAGAGCTTTTGCAAACGCATATTGTAGATGCGCTGGTCAAAGGGCAGGTCGTCGCGCTGTATCAGGGCCGTGCCGAATGGGGACCACGCGCTTTAGGCAATCGCAGCATCCTGGCCGACCCCCGTTCCGCCAGCATGAAAGATACGGTTAATCTTAAAATCAAGTTTCGTGAACCCTTCCGCCCTTTTGCACCGGTGGTCCTTGCTGAAAAAGCACAGGAGTATTTTGATTTTCCTGACCTTGCCAAACACCATTTGCCACGTTTTATGCTTATGGTTGCACCTGTCAAAGAAAACAAGCGGGAGGTCATTCAAGCAGTGACGCATGAAGGCGGGACAGGGCGGCTGCAAACCATTACCCGTGATACCAATCCGCGTTACTACGGGTTAGTAGAAAAATTTGGGCAGGCGACAGGAGTAGATGTTTTACTCAACACCTCATTCAATTTGCGCGGTGAACCGATTGTCAACTCGCCAGAAAATGCTATTGCTTCCTTTTCTCGTAGTGGCATGGATGTATTAGTGTTGGATAATATACTGGTGACAAAATCGGAGAGCAAACCATGACGACCAACTCATCCGATAAAATCCTTCAGGACATTAAAGCATTTTACAACCGATTTCCATTTCCCGGCTACGAAGTGGATGAATATTACACGATTAATGGGCTGACGGAGCGTGCCAGCCCCTATGTACGCGCCATTGATGCCCAAATTCCTGAGCAAGTGCGTATTCTGGATATTGGATGTGGTACGGGTCAATTTACTGCCCTGCTTTCAATCAAACAACGTCAGGTAACGGGCATTGATTTGAGCGCAAACTCTATTAAAAAAGCGGTGGAACTTAAAGAACGGCTTCATCTACCGAATGTTACTTTTTTAGAACGTAATCTGTTTGAACTGGACTTACCGACAAACGCCTACGACTTTGTATTTTGTAATGGGGTTCTCCATCATACCTCCGACCCCTATCGTGGATTTCAGGTCATGGTCGCCCATGCCCGCCCCGGGGGATATGTCATCGTAGGGCTGTATAATTTATATGGACGCCTGCTGTTGAAACTCAGGGGGATGTTGTTTAGAATGCTGGGCGCAGGGTTGCAAAATAAAATCATCCAACTTGACTATTTTTTGAGACAACGGAATTTATCTGAGAGTCAAAAACTAAGCTGGTTTCAAGACCAATATCATAATCCGCATGAGACCGTCCATACCGTCGGCGAAGTTTTGGATTGGTTTAAGCAGAATAATGTGGATTTTGTGAGTGGTATTCCTGACCCACGCCTGTATGGAAAAGCTACCGACAACTATTTTCACCCGCCAGAGCGTGTACCCTCAAAATTTGAAGCGTGGCTTGCTCAACTGGCCTGGATTGTGACGACCCATCATGAAGGTGGGTATTATTTGATGATTGGGCGTAAGAGAGAGTCGTAAATCATGCAATCTTTAGTATCGTTCTTCCGTCGTTTTGGGCTGTTGGCTGAATTTTTCAGCTACCTGTGGAAGATTAAACGTCTTTGGCTTTTTCCCGTAATCGCGTTTTTGGTATTGTTTTCCATCTTTGTGGTCGCTGCGAGTTCCAGCAGTGTCGCACCATTTATCTATACCTTATTCTAAGCCATGAACGCTTCTACGTTATTGGTAATTTCTGGGATTGTCAGTCTGGTACTGGCAATCCCTCTGGCCCGTCGCTCCCATCAGATAGAGCCTGTTGTTTCGGCACCAGGACAAATCTTCCACTTTTTAGCCTGTGCAGCAATGGTAGCTGTTCCCATTACTGTACTGCTCGGCCTTATTACGGGTACAGGGACTGATACCTTTCTGCTGGCGCTTGCCCTGTTAGCTGCCGCCGCCTGCCTTTTTCTACTTCATGCCATTCCAGAGTATCAAAAAAATAAGTGATGCCGTAACAACCTTTCTCATCTGTAATGCCTCCCTGAACGCGGATAAATACTAAGATTCTCATTACATTGGATACTGGCTTATAAAAAGTGTCCGCCGCAAAATAAGGGGAAAATACTGGGAAAAAGTTATGAGAATCAGTCAACTCGGACGCGCCGTGAAGCCCTCTCCAACCCTGGGCTTAAATGATCAGGCGCAAAAAATGAAAAGTCGGGGCGAACCCGTCATTAATCTGGGTATTGGCGAACCCAAAAATAAAGCTCCTATCGCCGCTATTCTTAGTTCCGCCGCCAAACTCATCGAAGGGGACTTAAAATATGTGCCTACCGACGGCACACCTTCGCTCAAAAAAGCCATTATTCGTTACACTGAAGAAAACTATGAAAGACTGGTCGCGCCTGAAAATGTCATTGTCTCCAACGGGGCCAAACAGTCCCTCTTTAACGTCCTGTTTTCCATCATTGACCCCCAGGACGAAGTGATTCTGCTTGCCCCCTATTGGGTCAGCTACCCGGAAATGATTCGCATGGCGCACGGGATTCCCGTGGTCGTGAAGCCGCCGGACGGCACATTCCAGCAGCGAATCGAAGATGTGGAAGAAGCCTTCAGTTCCTACACCAGAGCCATCATCGTGAACAGCCCCAATAACCCCTCCGGCGTGGTATACCCCGAAGAATTTATCGCGTCGCTGGTTGACCTGTGCGAACGGCGGGGTATCTTCCTGATTATGGATGACATTTATCACAAACTGGTATTTAACGGCTGCAAAGCCACGCCCGCTTACCGTTACGCGACTCAGGACATCGAAAATTCTCAGATTGTAGTGATTAACGGGGTTTCCAAACTCTACGGCCTGACCGGAGTCCGCATTGGATGGGCAATTGCCAACCGTCAACTGGTAGAGACAATGGCAAATATTCAAGTGCAGACGACCTCCTGCCCGCCCGCCGTGACTCAAGCCGCCGCCGAAGGTGCGTTAACGGGTGTGCAAAGTGTGGTAGAAGCGCTGCGGCTGACCATCCAGAACAACCGCGAAATCACGCTTCAGGAATTGAGTTTGATGACGGGTATCCGCACCCAGCCGCCCGATGGTACGTTTTACTGCCTGCCGGATTTCCGCGCCTACAGCAACAACTCGCTGGAACTTGCCCGTTTCCTGCTGGAAAAAGCGCTGGTGGCTACCGTGCCAGGAGAACCCTTCGGCATGGAAGGCTATATCCGCATCAGTTTTTCCGGCACGGCCAAAGACATCATTGAAGGCATCCGGCGCATCCGATGGGCATTAGACCCCAATGCCCCCAACGAAATTTATATTGGTGACCGCAGAATGGTCAGGGATTGGCTGTAACCATGAACAACCTTTTAAATATTAAAACACCAGCGCAGGATCAGGCGCGGGAATACAAAGCAGATTATGGGCTGGTCTATCTCGGATTAAAAAATCTGCATACGGTGTACTGGAATCTGCCGCCCGAAGCGCTGTATGAGGAAATTATTTTTCGCGGCGAAGGACGTATTTCCCACATGGGGCCAATTGTGCTGAAATCCGGCAAACATACCGCCCGTTCTGCTCAGGATAAATATGT
>CAZKZS010000109.1:0-7572 GCA_964557285.1 uncultured Anaerolineae bacterium
GGGCGGACCGTAGGGGCAGGGACAAGCGACCATTGGGAGCGATGCCTGCCCTTTCCGTAGGGGGCGGGAATCGTTCCCGCCCCTACATTCGCCTTACTGGTTAAAATTTGTGTTGACCACCACATGAATCCGCACGGGCAAAAAGGGCAGCCGTCCAAAATTAAACGGCCAGGTCTGGATGTTCGGCGGGTGACGCGGGTCGAGCAGCAGTTCTTTTTCGAGGGTGCGCTCCGCCTCGCTGATGCTCATGCCCTTAATCCGGCTGGCAACCTGTTCGGCATCAATCGCAAACGGAGTCACCCCTTCGGCAAACATCTGGAACAACACCCGCCCCTCCTCATCGGTGGAAATGAGTTCGTGGCGGTAGCTGATGAGCGATTCATTGAGTTCGCGTCCGGCTGGTAAATCCTGAGAGAGTAAAATAAACGCTAACTGCCGTGCCTGAAATAAATCGACAACAGTAGCCTCTACTGCCGCCCGCATATCCAGACTCACGCTATCGGATACATCCCCCACCTGAGCGCTGTAGGTTGTCCATTCCGGCCGTTCCTCCACAATCCGAATGGACCCCGGCACCAGGAATTTATCTTCACCGGGAAGCTGCAACAGCAGTTCATTTCGTGCCGCCTGCTGAACCGCCTGCCGCCCCAGAGTCAGCAGACGGTCACGGTCCTCCTGCGTGACGACCGCTTCCTCAACCAGCCCGCCGCCAAAGGTCGCATTAAAATTACTCACCCCGACAATGCCATCCAGCGCCCCTTCCACGCGATTAATCGCGCCGGAAGGTACATTTCCCACCAGCCCCACTGAATCAGCAGTCGCCAGAATATCAACCTCTACCGAAGCATTTTCCTGCCCCGCCAGAGGGACATCGGCAGTTGTCTGGAAGCGGACGGGCGGGTTTTCCGATGTAGCGACAATCGTTCCGGCGGGAATAAACTGCGGTGAATTGGTCAGATTCGTGAGTGTGATCCGCCCCCTTGCAGGACGGTCTGCTCCTTCCTGCCGCCCTGTCGATTCAACCGTCACCGTGCTGCCCTGAATTAGAATCCGCACCACCTGAGCAGGGATGACCGCATTTTGTACCATAATCGTGGTTGCTTGCGGGTCGGCAGTCATAAAAATTGGCTCACTCAGGGTATCCACCGCCGGAGTCAGAGTCACGGTGGCGCTTGGTACAAGCGCTAGAATGCTGCCGGATACCATGACCAGTATCAGAATCCCTGCCACAAACTGGATTAGCACCCGCGTGCGCTGCTGGCGCTGAGTCGGCGGGTCTTTTAAACGCGATGCCACCCCCATTAATTCATACGGATGTGGGGAGTTGCCGGGGCGGTCAGACCGGTCCACAAAAATTTTGGTATTCGCTCGTTTCCAGTGATGGGCGCGTGCCTGACGGGTGTTAAAAAAAACGGAGAGATTCAGCGCCGCCGCGTTGTCCGCAATATCCGGGTCGTGGGTCAGCAGGGCAAGCTGTAAATTACGCCGTGCCGCCTCTCGTTGAATCAGCACCAGGTCCAGTTTGCGCCGTAAGACATTGCCGTGCGGGGGCAGCACCAGCAGCACCCGTTCCGTTTCTACAAATTGCAGGCGGTCACGGATGGATACCACATCATCATAGGGTTCAAGTTTAATGGATTGAATTTTGCCACGCGCCATAGCTCCGACTGTAAAAGATAAACGCCCATCGCGCAAGCGCTTTTCAGCTACAATTAAACAAAGGAGGCGGCTGTGAGTATTACGGAAATCACTTTCACCGAAAATGTGGATTTTGAAACCTATCTTCAGGAGTATGCGGCCGACCATGCTGAATGGATAAATGGGGCTGTGATAAAAATGTCACCTGTATCGCTTGCTCATCTTAAAATTACCCACTTTATTATTATGCTTTTTACCCGCTACCTGGAAAAAACAGGCGAAGGTGAAGTCTGTAGTGAACCTTTTGTCATGAAAATAAACAACAGAGGGCGTGAACCTGATGTTTTTGTGGTGACAACGGCTCATCTGGAACGTCTCAAACCGACGTATCTGGATGGGGCGGCTGATCTGGTGGTAGAAGTGGTTTCTGAGGACAGTGTTGATCGGGACAGAGGTGAAAAATTCCGCGAATATGAAACTGGCGGGGTGCGTGAATACTGGATTATCGACCCACTTCGCAAGGAAACCCTGTTCTATACGCTTGAAGAAGAACTTTTTCGTCCTCATCCCCCTGACAAAGACGGGATTTATACCAGTAAAGTGCTGCCGCGTTTGCAGATTGAGGCAGGCATCTTACTCAAGAGTCCTCCCCCGGGTTTTGGTGATGTGGATGAGATAGTGACAAAAATGCTAACCGATTAGCGCCCGTTGTCCACGTCATCCGGGTTGCGCCCGCCCAGCGAATCGGAGACTTTTTTGCCGCCGCCCAGTCCCACGCTGCGCTGATACGCCGCCCATACCCCCCGCGCAATCACGGTACGGAAACCGCCTTTTTCCATGTGATACAGCGCTTCAGCCGTTGTTCCCCCCGGACTCGTGACCTGATTCCGCAGCATGGCCGGATGTTTGCTGCTCATTTCCGCGTATTCTACCGACCCGCGTACCGTTTGAAGCACCAATTTTTCCGCTACATCCCGCGAAAATCCAAGATGCACTCCCACATCAATCAGCGCTTCCATAAACAAAAATACATAGGCCGGCCCCGTGCCACTTAGCGCCGTTGCTGCATCCATAAATGACTCGTCTTTGACAAACACTTCCTGCCCAAACGAGCCTAAAATCAGGCGGGCAAGTTCGCGGTGCTGCTCGTCGACTTCCTCCGTTGCTGTCCAGACCGTCATACCCTGTCCAATCATGGCGGGCGTGTTGGGCATAGAACGCACCACACGCGGATTCTTAAAGGCGCGTTTTAACTGGTCTATGGAAATGCCCGCCGCGATGCTGATAATCAGGTCGCAGTGTTCGGCAGTATTTCCCGCTACCAATTTTGCATCCAGAATCTGCGGTTTGACGCTGACCACCAGAATATCGGCTGTGCGTGCTGCTTCTTCGTTGCTGGCGGTGGTCTGAATCCCAAAATTTTCGGACAGTTCTTGCAGGCGTTCCTTATGCGGGTCAGCCGCCATGATACAATCCGGGTTGACCATCTGGCTGTTGACCAGTCCAGCTATCATTGCCCCGCCCATATTGCCCGCGCCGATAAATCCAATCATTTTGCCGTCAAACATGCTGCTTTCCTCCAAGCTGTTAGAAGCGTATGGGAGAGTCAAAAATAGGTCAATTGTCATTTATACAGAGAGTCGCGGTGACGCTCAAAAGCCGCTTCCGCTTCTTTTATCCGGTCACGTTCTACTGTGACCCCCAACCCCGGCGCGGTCGGCACGGCGACGGTACTGGTCGCGGCATCCAGCACAAACGGCGGTTCGGTGATGTCCGGCTGGTAATATTTATCGGTGGCGCTGAGGTCACAGGGCAGCGTAACGCCCGGCAGACTCGCCAGCGCCAGCGACACCGCCCGCCCGATTCCGGTTTCCAGCATCCCACCGACCCACACGGGGATATGGTGGTGGAGGCAGAAGTTATGAATTTTGACCGCCTCCACCAGACCTCCAACCCGACTCGGCTTGAGGTTGACAATTTTTCCCGCGCCAAGCTGGTGCATCAGATGAACATGCCCAACAGCGTGTAGACTTTCATCCAGACAGAGAGGCGTTTTAAGTTGAGGCTGCAAAAGACTGTGTTCATAAATATCATCATACCCAAGCGGCTGTTCAATCATGAGCAGCTTAAAATCATCCATTTTTTTGAGGGTATCCACGTCCTCCAGCGTATAATCGCTGTTGGCATCCACCATCAGCACCGCTTCAGGAAATGCCCATCGAATCTCCCGCACCACCTCTACATCCCAACCGCGTTTAATTTTTTGTTTGATGCGGCGGTAGCCTTCGGCAAGCGGCTGGGCAATCGCTTCCAGCGTGGCCTCAATCGTTGGCTGGATGCCTAAACTGATACCCGTTTCAACCCAATCACGCCGCCATTCTGCGCCAGCCATCTCCTGAAGCATCTGTGCAAGCGGGATATTTTGTTCGGCTGCTGCCGCCGTAAAAATTGCACTCAGCAGGGCATGTTTAGCAAAGGGATGCCCACGTACCCGATGCAGCCAGTCCCATTTTTCACCCGACTTTAGCGGCTGGTTTTTCATTAAATCGGGGATGAGATAATCGCGTAAAATGTGCAGGGCGGTGAACACGGTTTCATAAGAATATCCCGGTGTCCATGCGGTCATTGCCACTTCGCCCCAACCAACAGCGCCGTTTCGGGTCTGCACTTCGACCAGCACCGCCGGACGTAAAAACGCGCCCTGTGCCGCAAACGACGTATCCAGACTCCGCACCATCGGCATGGCAATTGGATGCAGTTGAATATGGTCGATGAACAGTTCTTTAAACACCATCAAATCCCATCAGATAAAAACTGCGCTGCCGCCCTTCATATGCCTCATGCAAAAAATCGGTCACTATGTAGCCGGTTTCAAAGACGGCTTCCAGCACCAGCCGCGCATGAGATCGCCAGATTTTTTCCAGCGTTTCGTAGCGGGAAAGGTCATTTTCATCGGCTGGAATTTCAATTAGCAGCATACTTGTGCCGCCAATGGTCACTGATCCGGCATACGGTTCGGACAGGCCATCCGACCTCCCAACGGTTGGATTCAGAATTTCAACGCCTCCCTCAAGGTACTGCCGAAGGGTCAGATTCGGGCGGTTGCCGTTCAATCGTTCCTCTACCCGCCGCGAATTAATCCACCATTCGCATACAAACCGGTCACTGTGTCCGGTAATGTCGGTCATTTCATGATTCGTGCCGTAATAATCCTGCACATACTGGCGCACCATGCCGCCCAATTTACGGATATACAGGTGTGCATTGCGGCTCTTGAGGGGGTCAAAGGTCCATGTGACCAGTTCAATGCCCTGCTGTTTGGCAAAATGTCGCTGTTCCCGCTTCAACTGCAACCCGATTCCGCTGTTGCGGTAGTCGGGATGCACACCCATGCGTTTGGAGGCGATTTTTAGATTCGCCAGTGCGGGACGTTCTGAATGGATATTGTGCAGGCCAAAAAAACCAATCGAAAAGCCGACCAGCAGTTCTCCATCAAACGCTCCAATGATGGGCGCACCGCTTCGCATCAGCGACACCAGCATGTGAAACGAGATAAGCGCATCACTTTCGTGACCCCAGCCATGTACCAGTTTCTGCAATTCAACCACCTGATGCAGGTCGTCCGGCTGGCGGAGTAAACGATATTCAATACCTTCCATAAGATTTCCTCTAAAACACCGAACGGGGTGGGCGGCGGAACAGATACCGCAGCAGTTCAAGCCAGTAGCGGCGCTGCGGCATATACGTGAGCAGGGTATCTTCAAAACGGCGGGGGCGAATCCCTAAATAGGTATACATATTACCCAATTCCGCCGTGCGATGTCCTGCCAGCAAATCAAACCACTGCGGCGTCATCGGCCAGCGTGGAAGCAAAACCTTCATCAAACCCGTCATACCCCGCAGCAGATAGGGCGGCAGGGAAATAATCCGCCGTTTTGCACGCGAGACACGCATCACGGTACGGAGCATTTCATTGTAGGTCATGTACTCTGCCCCGCCAATCTCCACCGTATTATCCACTAAATCCAGCGCTTCTAACGATTCTTCCAGAGCCGCCGTTAAATCGTCAATATACAGGGGATTCAGCAGGGTTTCGGCGGTGCCGGGTTGAAATACAATCAATGGATTGGTTCGCAGCAGCATCGCCATGTTATTTACAAAGCGGTCTTCCGGCCCAAAGATAACCCCACATCGGAAAATCGTGTAAGCGAGGCCACTGGTACGAATGGTTTCCTCAACCTTACCTTTAATGCTAAGCAGATTAAAACCGGAAGCGGGTTCAGCACCAATATGACTTAACAGGATAATCCGGCCAATACGGGCAGAACGTCCCGCCGTCACGACGTTACGGGTGCCGCCCAGGTCAACTTTTTCCAGGTCGTACAGCCGCCCCCACCACTGGGCGCTTGCCAGATGAAACACCGTATGTACCCCCAGCATGGCCCGGTGCAAGTCCTCCGGCTTAAAAATGCTGCCTTCAATGATTTCAATATTGGGGTTTTCTTCCCAACCCAACTGACGCATCCGGCGGGTATTTAAACCCAGCACCCGGATACGATAGCCAGAGTCAGTTAGCTTTTTAACAAGATGGCGGCCTACAAAGCCTGTTGCGCCTGTGATGAGAATCATGTGCTTTCTCCCAGCGCAACAGTATAATCGTTAATTCGTCATTTCAAAAAGGCCGCGATCAATTGCGGATATACCGAGGAAAATAATGACAAACACGGCAATCGGCAGCACCAGCCCCAAAATCCGGTGAGTCTGGGGGTTGAGTTTTCCATTGATGCGCTCATAAATGGCCGCCCCATGCCCCACAACTGCCGCTACTAATCCCAGTACCCAGTGTCCGGTCAGTTTGTCGTAGTAGGCTGTATTATCGACCTCAAAAACATACAGTAGCAGTAAAATAATCCCCAGCGTAACCTGTATATCCAGCACCCCACTCCAAATTTTCATCGCCAGCGTTTCCTGCCGTTCACTGGTTTGGCGGGTTGCCAGCGCATACAGGAAAAATAAAGCGACCAGCACCGTGCTGGCAATGACCAGATAGCGCCAGCCGGAATGGAAATTAAAAATAAAATCTACCATAACGTTTGTCCCTTTCGTTTTGGAATCGTTTCAACCTTACCCGATTCCTTGAGAGATTACCAATCCCAATGTAAACTCATTTGCATGAATAACCTTGAACTGAAAGCCTGGACTCCTATTCCTGTGAATTTTAATGACTTTAACCCAACTGCTCAGATTCCTTATGGCTGCACAACAGCATATATTTATTAGGCTATGCAGGAATTTATAAATTTTCTTGGATTTATCAATACACAGCTTTACAGCAAGGAAATTCCCCGGTTGGAAAGTATGCTGATGCCTGCTAACTTCAGCAGCCTGGTTGGGGAGTTTATCATCTCAGTGCTGCCTAAATACTGCACAACACTGGTGAAAAACCGCTATCACAACGGACATCCCGATTTGATTCCAGCAGGCAGGTTTGAAAATAATGCAGTGCAACATGCGAGTGAAGGGATAGAAATTAAGGCATCACGCTATCGGAGTGGCTGGCAAGGACACAACCCGGAGAACGTCTGGCTGATGGTTTTTGTTTTTGAAAGCAACCGTCCCTCTGATATTTTACCGCCTCAACCTTTCCGTTTTATTGAAGTGCTTGGCGCAGTCCTCACACTTGACGACTGGCGTTTTTCAGGCCGTTCCGAAACCAGCCGCCGCACGATTACCGCCAGCGTCATAAAATCGGGATACGATAAAATGGCTGCCAACTGGATTTACAGAGCAACTTGAGAGGTTGTATTTTTTACAGCCAGTTGTTTTAAAGCCGGAACAGCCGTTTGACTCATTTCAAAATAAGCTGCGTGGCGCTCAATGCCGATACAGGCTGCCCCCACCGCTTCCGCCGCCGCTACAGTAGAGCCAGCCCCC
>CAZKZS010000109.1:7582-14215 GCA_964557285.1 uncultured Anaerolineae bacterium
TCCACCACGATTCCTATACCAAGCGGCAGCGCCGCATAAACCAGAGGACGCAAAAATGATTGGGGTTTCAGGCTGGGATGCGGAGCGATTTTTTTCTCGCGCTGTGGGGTGCGTTCGCTCAAAATCACATCGTTAAACGGGCTTCCATCAGGAGTCCGACGCAGCCCGCCGGTCTGGAAGTCACGCAGGCATTGAGCAACTGTCATCCGGGGGGGAAGGGGTTTTCTGAAAATGCCCCAGGGTTCATAACACCCGCGCGGCAGGGTAACTACGGAGGGGAATTCCTGTTCTACGTTTTTGGGTCTATCGCCGCCGCGCAGTGTCCGTACCAGTCGAATCAGTTCTCCACGAAATTCTAATCCGCCCTGCACCAGCGCCGAAAAGACAAACTGGGAAAGATAAGCGTTGCTGGCAATGAACACATGTCCACCGGGGCGTAACCCCCGAAGCGCCGCTTTTGCCCATTCATCAAAAAAGCAGCGAAGCTTTTCGCGTTCTTTGTCCGTTAACGCCGTAAAACGGGGCAGAGGAGAACGCTGATGCCCGTCAAAAGAAGGTGGAATTCGCCAGATACTCCCTTTTCCATTTTCCCGCTTGGAAAGCTGCTCCACTTCAAATTCTTTTATCCCATAAGGCGGGTCCGTCACAATCGCATGGATGCTGTTTTCGGGAATTTTTGCCAGCCATTCAAAACAATCTGCATGAATCAGCAGCGATTGTCCAAGTGCATGAACGGGAAAATCAAAGGCAAATGCTTGCATCTTGTCTCCAAATTACCTGCCAGCATTATAACAAAAACGGCGGGGAGTCATTGTCCAAGCGTAACTGGACAGTCCATCTGTCGCATGGCATACTCTTTCGGCGACGCAATAAAGGAAGCCCATTTGAAACTCGGTATTTTTGGCGGCACATTTAACCCTCCCCACATCGGACATTTGATTCTGGCGGAAACCGCCGCCGATACCCTGAATCTCGATTTTGTCTATTTTGTGCCTGCTGCCGAACCTCCGCACAAGGTCGGCGTGCCGCGTGCCAGTGTTGACCACCGCCTGCAGATGGTTGAAGTAGCCATCGCAGGCAACCATCGGTTTCAACTGTCGCGGCTGGATGTTGACCGCCCCGGCCCGCATTATGCGGTGGATATGGTTGCTATGTTCCAGGAACAGCACCCTGAGGCGGAATTGTATTTTCTGATGGGCAGCGATTCCTTGCGCGATTTACTGGACTGGCATCACCCGCATCTGCTGGTTGAGCGTTCCAAAATTGTGGTCATGTCGCGTCCGGTGATTCCGCCGGACATGGATTTGTTATATGCGGCACTTCCTTTGCTGCGTCACAAACTGATTTCCATTAGTTCACCTGAAATTGATATTTCCTCCACCAACATTGTGGCACGGATTCGGAACGGCCAGTCTGTTCGCTACCGCCTGCCGGAGGAAGTACGGGAGTATATTTTCCAGCATGGACTCTATCAAAGTTAATCACATTCGCACCAACCGGGACACGGCATTGCCGTGTCCCTACTTTGGATGGTCTAAACGTTTTTTTGTTCTGCTTGCAGTGCTAATGGTGCTGTTTGCAGCTTCGATTCCGGGATTCGCGCAAGAGCCTGTACCCACCCTTGTGCCGCCGACTCTCGTCCCAACACAGCCCGCCGATGCCCCCGTGCTGGCGAGTCATTCTGGTATTGCTACCATGCAGCAGGAAGGCATTTTCCGTGTGGGCGCTCGTTACAACATGTTTCCTTTTTCCTATCTGGATGACAGTGGCAAACTGACCGGATATGAGGTGGAACTTGTCCGCGCTATTGCCACGGAATTGGGCGTGCAGGTCGAATTTATGCAGGTGACGGGCGAAAATGAACTTGAAGAACTGCTGACTGGACGGGTTGACGCGCTGATTGGAGAGCAGATTATTACCCGCCCTGCCGAACAGTTTGTCGAATTTACGCATCCGCATTACCTCAACAAACAAAGCATGGTCGTGCGTTTTGACTCGCCGTACCAGACGCTACAGGATTTAAACGGCAAAGCGGTGGCGGTGGTTAAACTTAGCCAGGGCGAAACGGCGACCCAATGGATGATTACCCACGAAAAAGCCGTCCGTGACCCGAATTTTAGCTACGACCTGCGTCCGTATTACACTGAAAAAGAAGCGCTGGATGCACTGGAACGCGGCGAAGTTGAAGCCATGGTCGGGGAACTGGATAATTTAACACGGGCAGGGCGTCAGGGGATGCGTCTGATTGAGCAGCCCGTCCAGCTTGATCCCTATGCTATCGCGGTGCGCCGCTATGATGTCAATTTGCGGAATGCGCTGAATCGGTCTGTGCAGCGTTTATTTGCCAGTGGCAGCCTGACGAGTTTATACATCCAGTGGTTTCAGGATAAAAATCAGGATCAGGCGCGTGATTATTTTAATGTGCTGCTGCCTGTCTACGAGAATGTGCTGGAAGATGCCCGCACCCTGCAAGATTTTCCGCCCGATGTGCCGATTCCCCAGACCTCAATTGTTGACCGCATCAAGGCAGGCGAAGCGCTCACGGTAGCGGGTCTGAGTTTAAGCACCGATGCCGGCGCCGTAGACAACATGCTTGACCCATTTAATAAGGCCATCATAGATGAATTGGCACGGCGGTGGGGCGTGACGGTAAACTATATCCCAGGTACGGCTACCAACAGCGTCGAGTATATGGTCAATGGGCAGGCCATGATAGCGGTAGGGGTCACGCCGCGCTGGGACGGCGCAGACCGTTTTGATTATTCGCGTCCCTATGCTTCTCATGGCGAACGGCTGATGGTGCTGGAAGGCAGCCGTTTTGGAGGATTTAGCGATTTTCGCGGCGGGACGTATATCGGCTTCTGGTACGAAGATGAAAATGACCGCGCCCGCATTGAGCAAATCGCAGAAGCGCTGCGGGTGCGCCCTACAGTTTACGAATTTCGCTCGACCAGTGAAATTGTCGATATGTTTGGGGATCGTACCGTCGAAGGCTTATTTGGGGATACGCTGCGCCTGTTTGCCATCCAGAAGGCAACGCAAAATTCCGGCCTGCCGTTTAAGATTCTGGATGAGCAGTACAGCTATGTGCCGCTTGCAATTGCCCTGCCGCGTAACGATGCGAAATTCCGGTCACTGGTGGACTGGACGCTGCAAGATATGTTTCTGGATGGCACGTATCAGCGTATTTACAATGAAACTTTTGGTTTTGGTGAGCCGCTTGTGATGCTCACCTGGCCCGGAGATGGTAGCTTTTTGATGGACTAAACAAAGGATTGCTGTGGTTAAAAGTACAGATTTAGAGGGTGTTGTCCGCCACAGCGAACTGCAAATTGCGACCTTCTGGCAGCGTATGGCTGCCGACTTAATAGACCTGCTGCTGCTGCTGTTGTTTTTTTTTCTGCTTGGCCTGCTGTTTCCGGAGTATTTCTTTAGCATCGGCCCCGGCGGGCGTATTTTTAGTTTCGGAATCAGCGTTGCCTATTTTGGCCTGTTGGGGTCGCGGCATGGCCGGGGACAAACCTTCGGCAAACGCCTGCTGAAAATTACCGTCGTAAATGCTCAGGGTCAATATCTACTCAAACGACGCTCGTTTATTCGTGCGGGAATTTTATTTGCCCTGCTGAGCATCAACGGATGGGCGATGCCGCCCCTGAGTACCACGACGGTAGGGCTGCTAGCACAGGGAACGTTAACCATCGGCGGGCTGCTGGCGCTGGCCTATAGTTATCTCTTTAACCTTGAAACCCGTCAGGGCCCGCACGACCTCATCACCGATACCTATGTTGCCCGGATTCCCCCGAAAAACGGGCTGCCCGCCCCCTACCGCCCCCGCGTTCATGAACGGATTGTCGCTATCTTATTTGCGCTTGGGGCGGCTGTAACCGGCCTGGGATATATTGTCATCAATGAGGGGTTTCTGGATAGCCGTTTGCAGGGTATTTTGAATTTGCAGCATCAACTTTCGGCAGACGAGCGTTTTTTTTCGGTCAGCATTAGCTACATTCCCGAATCGGAACAGTTAAGTGTGCGGGGCTGGTATAAAAAAAGCTGCACTCCCGAAGTCTGTGATGCCCTCATCCAGGATTTAGTGTATGAAATTCTGGTACACTATCTTCCCATTGATTCCATTGAAACCCTTGAAATCATCATTTTTAACCGTATTGATGTGAATCTGATGCTGAGAATCGATGTGGAAAATTACAATTTACGCATCCTCCGCACCCGGAACGCTTCCCCGGCGGTCTGGCGGCTTACACTGGCTGAAAATAAACTGGCGGCGGGCAACCGCTTTCTCGAACAACAGGACTACGACGCGGCGGTAGCCACTTATACACAAGCGGTCACGGTAGCGCCTGCCTTTGCTTCAGGGTATTACAATCGCGGGCTGGTGTACGAAATTCAGGGGCAGTATCAGCTTGCCATTGAGGATTTAACGCGGGCTGCCGCGCTGGATGAACGGCTGGTGAATGCGTATGGGGTGCGCGGCAGAGTTTTTTATACGATTGGCAACTACCCGCAGGCGCTGGATGATTTGCGCCTGTATAAAAGTTTTGTGGGCGACAACATGCCGCCCGATTTGCAGGCCATTTTAGACGAACTGGAAAAAGATTTTTAACACTGTATGGCTTCAGAGGCGGACCGTAGGGGCAGGAACAAGCGAACCTCGTGAGTGATGCCTGCCCGAAAAAGGGCGGGAATCGTCCCCGCCCCTACATGCATCTCCCTACCCGCCTTTTTGCTGCACTTTCGCCCAGGTATCCTTCAGCGCAACGGTGCGGTTAAAAACCAGCTTTTCCGGCGTCGAATCCGAGTCAAGGCAGAAGTAGCCCTGCCGTTCAAACTGATAGCGGCTGCCTACCGGTGCATTTTTCACAAACGGCTCAATTTTGCAGCCTTCCAGCACCTCCAGCGATTCCGGATTCAAATTATCCAAAAAATCCTCCCCTTCCGTATCTTCAGGGTACGGCCTGGTGAATAGATGGTCATAAAGCCGGACTTCCGCATCCAGCGCGTGCGCTGCTGATACCCAGTGGAGGGTCGCTTTGACCTTACGCCCGTCGGGAGCGTCACCGCCGTGTGTGGCCGGATCATAAGTACAGCGCAGTTCGATAATGTTGCCCTGTTCATCTTTGACCACTTCCTCACACCGGATGAAATACGCATACCGGAGGCGTACTTCCCGCCCCGGCGCCAGCCGATAAAATTTACCGGTCGGGTTTTCCATAAAATCATCCCGTTCGATGTACACCACTTTGGAAAACGGCACTTTGCGTTTTCCCATACTTTCATCTTCCGGGTTGTTGATGGCGTTCATTTCCTCAACCAGATCGTCCGGGTAATTGGTCAGCACCACTTTGAGGGGATTCAGCACGGCCATGACACGTTGCGCGTGGGCGTTTAAATCCTGCCGGACACAGGCTTCCAGCAGGCCAATTTCCACCACGTTATTCCGTTTGGCAACCCCAATCCGGTCACAAAAATCACGAATCGAGTCGGGGGTATAACCGCGCCGCCGCAGACCGGAAAGTGTTGGCATACGGGGGTCATCCCAGCCGCGCACATGGCCTTCCTGCACCAGTTTAAGCAGCTTGCGTTTGCTCATTACGGTATAGGTGAGATTCAGGCGGGCAAATTCAATCTGCTGCGGGTGATAAATTTCCAGTTCATCCAGAAACCAGTCGTACAGGGGGCGGTGGTCGGCATATTCCAGCGTACAAATGGAATGGGTAATGCCTTCAATCGAATCCGACTGCCCGTGTGCAAAATCGTACATCGGATAAATGCACCACGTATTGCCCGTGCGCTGATGGTCGGTATGGCGAATCCGATACAACACCGGATCGCGCATATTTAAATTGCCGGACGCCATATCAATTTTTGCCCGCAGCACCCGCGCCCCGTCGGGAAATTCCCCGTTTTTCATGCGTTCAAACAAATCGAGATTTTCTTCGACGGAACGGCTGCGGTAGGGGCTTTCTTTGCCAGGTTCGGTCAGCGTACCGCGATAGTCGCGCATTTCCTCAGTGGTCAGGTCATCCACATAGGCTTTGCCTTTTTGAATGAGTTTGACGGCAAATTCATAAAGCTGACCAAAATAATCGGAAGCATACAGCACATTGCCTTCCCACTGAAACCCCAACCAGCGCACATCCTCAATAATGGAATCGACATATTCCTGCTCCTCTTTGACCGGATTTGTGTCGTCAAAACGCAGGTTGCATTTGCCGCCGTAATCTTCTGCCAGCCCAAAATTCAGGCAGATGGATTTGGCGTGGCCGATGTGCAGGTAGCCGTTGGGTTCAGGGGGAAAACGCGTATGCACCCGCCCGCCAAAACGCCCGGATTCGTTGTCCGCGTCAATCAGTTCGCGGATAAAATTGCTGCTTGTTCCTTCCAGAACGGTCTGTTCGTCCATGCGACTCCTACTCTGTTTTTTTGGCGTCTATTGTAGTGGGTTTTGCAAGCCTCATTCTAGGTGATGAAGGATACAAACTGCCACTTTTATTAATACATAAAATTATTATCTTGCCATAATCTAGCCACCTTGACACATATTATCACAAGGAATACCATCTTTATCTCTATCTAAACGCGTATTCCCTTCTCTTAAACAGGCATACGCCTGCTCAC